>NZ_JBKORB010000037.1:0-532 GCF_046764905.1 Campylobacter parajejuni | reverse complement strand
CAAAGCTTTTATTTAAGCTTTATAGAAATCTTTCAAGTGTTTATATTAGAACTTGCTCTTAACATTGTTTTTTAAGTATTCTAAAGTTTTTAAAGAAGGGTTTTTAAAAGTAAAGTATCTTAAGAGCTAAACTTATTATAAGCCTAAATTTCAAATTCTAGCTTTGAGTATAAGCTTTAAACTTAGCTTTGTGTATAGAACTAAAGATTTTAAGTTTGAAACTAAAGAAGCTATACTGCTTTTAGTTTTAGATTTAATTTTTAAAAGTCTAGTTAAAAAATACTTAGGAAAAAAGATTAACAAAGATTAACTATAGATTAAGAAAGTTTAATTAAGAAGCTTAAACTAAGAAACTTTAAATTTTAATAAACTAGAATTTAAAGACTAGAAAGAACTTACTTCTGTATTTAGCTTGAGTGAGGATTTAGACTTAAAAGAGCTTATGAGATGAAATTTTTATTTTTAAAATAAATTCTTTTTCATTCTTTTATTCTTAAATTCCAAAGAATATTTAAATAACAATGTCCGTGAT
>NZ_JBKORB010000036.1:0-533 GCF_046764905.1 Campylobacter parajejuni | reverse complement strand
TTTCAGGCATAATTTTGAAAGTGATATAGCCATTGCTAAAATAAATTATCAAGCTAATACCTACAACTGCACCGAAGGGGGTGCTAGGATAGAAGGAAGTATAGAAAAACCTTTTTTATGGGCTTGTGAGAATTTATTAAATGAAGATTTAAATAAACCCTTTGTGAAATTAGAACCTTTAAATTTAAATAAACAAAATGAATTAATGCTTAAGGCTTATTATAAGGTTTATCAAAGCATAAAGCATTGTAGGGAATTTAGCGAAGATTTAGCTAAGGAATTTAAAGATATACAAAATATTTATTTAGCTTTAAATGAAAATGAAGCTTATATGAATTTTGCTATTGAAAAAATAGATAGTTTTAAACATAAATTAGAAGATATAAAACAAATGTTAGACTTGTATGAAATTCTAGGACCTTTACTTACTCAATTTGAACTTAATTTAGCTAGAATTTATGTTTTAAATCCTAAGACTAAAGAAGATAGTTTTAATAAAAGTGTTCTTTGGATTAAAGAGCATTTGGAATTTA
>NZ_JBKORB010000035.1:0-534 GCF_046764905.1 Campylobacter parajejuni | reverse complement strand
TTACAATGACAAATACCTACTTTATCCTGTATTATATTTTTATGGTTTTGGAAATGGAATTTTATTTAAAGCCCTACTTCAAAATAAACATCATAAGCATATAGTTGTTTTTGAAAAGGATATAGAAATTATTTGGACGATGTTTCATATTTTAGATTTTTCAAGTGAATTAGAAAAACAAAGTTTAATGCTTTTTGATACTGCTTGTTTAGGTATAGAGTTTTTTTCTTTATTTTGTTCGCAAAAGCCTTTTTTTGATTTTTCAAGAATTTATTTTTTAGAATTAAGTAGTTCTTATTATGAGAATTTTCAAGAAGATGTATTGGAAGTGAATAAGAATTTGGCTTTAAATTTTAAAAATGCTATTTTAGCAAAGGGTAATGATAGTGCTGATGCTCTTCAGGGTATAGAACAATTTGTTTATAATCTTGCTGATATGATAACTCATCCTAGTTATAAAGAATTGCTTTTAAAAAGAAGTTCTTTAAGTGATACAGCTATTATTGTTTCTACTGGACCTTCTTTAACCAAACA
>NZ_JBKORB010000034.1:0-652 GCF_046764905.1 Campylobacter parajejuni | reverse complement strand
GGGGGGGGGATTAGCCTTATTTAAAAAACTCTATCTCATCCGCAAACAACATCAAAAAGAACAAAAAATCTATCAACAAACCATAAAAATCTTTCCCCAACTCCAATATCCAAGCTTAGAAACTTGTAGTGATTATGAAGAGGCTTTAAAATATAAATTTCATTTATCTTATATCTTAGGTGAAGTTTTAATCAAAGCTTATCAAACTTGGTATAAAGGAGGAGGATTAAAACTTTATCATCATATTAAACAAGCCAATAAAGAATTTCAAATTTTTAAAGAACTTTTTAAAGAATTTAAAGAACTTAATGTTAGCTTACTTCAAGGATTGATAAATCATAAACAATTAATACTAAAAGAATACCCAAGAATACAAAAGATATTAAAAACCCATCAAGACTATCCTGCTATACTGGATAATATTTTTCATAATTTTTCTTATTTTATACAGAATTTTGATTTAATAGAAGAATGGTTATTGTCAAATGATTTTAATGAAAAATACAAAAAAGAAAATCATCCCTATCCTTCATTACTCAATCCTAAAAAACTCAATGATAAAAATGAAAGTATTAATTATCATAATATTCCTGCTGAGCTTGCATGGGAGATGAATTTACCTTTACCTGAGAATTATGAGTTTATATGGTTG
>NZ_JBKORB010000033.1:0-661 GCF_046764905.1 Campylobacter parajejuni | reverse complement strand
TGGATAGAGCTTTTAAAGCATAGTTATTATGAGGATTTTGATGATGGGACTTATCACAATCTTAAAACCCTGCCAAACATTGATATAAATATAAAATGTGGGAATTCTTTGATTTCTTATTTTGAACCCAATAGAACTATGAGCCATTATCCTAATATCAAAGAACGCATCAAAAAATATAAAGATGATGTTAAAGACTATAAACAGGGTGGCTCTCATATTAAAAAAAGCGAAATCATTAAAAACATTAGAGAATTAAAAGAAAGTTTTGAAAAGTTTTGTTTTGTGGATAAATTTAACAAAGAAATCAAAAGCTTTAAAGAAAAATGCGAAAAATATTCTAAAAAATATGGCAATTTCTTAGCCGTAGATGATGAAAATCTACAATTTGAAGTCAGTAGAAATTTAACATTGTATGATTTTGATAAACAAGAAGCGACTAGGGAATTTGAAAAATTAAAACAAGAATACGATAAGACCTATTTTTTAAAGAAAAATAAGCCTTTTGAATGGCGTTTTGAATTCCCTGAAATTTTAGACGATGGTGGAAATTTCAAAGGCTTTGATTTGGTTATTGGTAATCCACCTTATATAAGACAAGAAGAAATCAAAGAGCTAAAACCGCATTTGGCAAAACATTATGAAATATATAAAGGCACGA
>NZ_JBKORB010000032.1:0-669 GCF_046764905.1 Campylobacter parajejuni | reverse complement strand
CACTTAAGGCTAAGATAAAAAGCTCTATTTCGTTTTCAAAGACAAAAAGATGTTTATAATGCTTGGCTAAATTTTTTATCAATAAAGCATTGCCTATACCATAAATACATACAAAAGGATAACGATGAGTTTTTTCTAAAATACTTTGATAGAAAAAATTTAATTCTTCTTCTAAATTTTCATACATAAAAACTTTATTGTTTTTATCATAGATATTTAAATTTTCATCTATACTAAAAGAAGAGCAAGTTTTAGTTTGTATAAAAGTTAAAAGCTTATTTCCTAAGGGTTCATTGACACCACTTAATAAAGCTTGTATGTTTTTTTCTAGTAAGCTCATAAAAGTTCCTTGATAGAAGTTGTGATAAGCTCTAGCTTATGGGCTAATTTATCTATAAAAAAACAAAGCCACCCATAAAAAGCCTTGATATAGCTTGTCAAAAAATACGCTTCATCTAAAATTTCTTGTTTATAAACCAAACTGATAGCCGCCCCCCGCTCATAGATTACGCCTTTTAAAATACCATCTTGTATAAACTCATCTTCATCTAAGGCGTAATTGAAATTTTGTATATTTTGATAAACTTTTTCTAAAAATTCTAAAGGCAGAATGAAATCTTTAGAAAGTATATTTTCTAAGATTTGTTTTAGGGCTAAGGCATCATCTAA
>NZ_JBKORB010000031.1:0-725 GCF_046764905.1 Campylobacter parajejuni | reverse complement strand
TCATTAGCAATTTCAACATTATCCTTAGTGGTTTGGTCTATTTGAGCTACACTTTCATTGATTTGAGTAATACCTGCTGTTTGTTCTTTAATACTTTCTGCCATATCATTGATAGATTGAACAAGTAAATTAGTATTAGCTTCTATTTCACTTAAAGACTTTTGAGTTCTTTCAGCTAGTTTTCTTACTTCATCAGCCACAACAGCAAAGCCACGTCCGTGTTCTCCAGCCCTTGCTGCTTCAATAGCTGCATTAAGAGCTAGAAGATTGATTTGGTCAGCTATATCTCCTATTATACCTGTTACATTTTTAATCTCTTCAGATTGAGTAATAACATCACTGGTTTTAACAGAAACATTTTGCATAGAAGAAGTAATCTCTTCTAAGGCTGCTGCTGTTTCTTCTAGGGATTGGGCTTGAGAATTAGAAGAAGTGGTTAGACTTTGAACAGCACTTTGTAATTTTGAACTTTCATTGGCTAAAGCATTAGCAAAGTCAGAACTTTGTTTTAACATCTTAATGATTTCTTCTCCTAAGGCATTAGTGGTTACTTCTACACTGCCCTTAGCATTAGCTATTTTATTTCTAAAGTCTAAGCTTTTATATTCTTCAAAGATTTTATGAATTTCATTCATATTAGAACCTACTCTAGCTTGTAAGACATCAAGAAGTTTATTAAGAACATTTTTAAGTTCAATGAGTTGTGGGTTTCTTGGATTAGCTGT
>NZ_JBKORB010000030.1:0-727 GCF_046764905.1 Campylobacter parajejuni | reverse complement strand
TTTCACAAAAGGCTTATTTAAATCTTCATTTAATAAATTCTCACAAGCCCATAAAAAAGGCTTTTCTATACTTCCTTCTATCCTAGCACCCCCTTCAGTGCAGTTGTAGGTTTTTACAGCTAGGTATTTTTGCATGTTTTCGATATCTTCTTCTAAGCTTTGTTTAAACAATAGCCAGATGTGATGTGTTTTTACTTGTTTTTCCCCTCCATAAGAAAGGGTAGAGATGTGTTTGAAATAGTCGGTTTCATAAATAGCTGAGTGTTGATAATCATTAGGATGAGAGTTGCCATTATCAGCATAAGCTAAATCTTGTCCTATAAAGACAATGTTTTTATGTTTTAAGTGTATGGCTAAGGCGTAATTCATATTTGCTACACTAAAGCCCATATTAAAATACCCAAAATCATTTAAATTTACATGCTCTATAAAACCTGCATAAGTAGAAACAATTATAAATTTTCTATTATTTTTTTTAAGATATGCTGTGGCATTAGGATGTACAACGGATTTTAAGATAAACACTATATCCTTATCAAACTCCCCAAAATTATGATTAAAAAACTCTGCTGTAAAATCAGTTCTCTCAAGCATACACACATAATCAGGCTTAATCTCATTCTTAGCCAAAATAGGATAAGCACTATCCGCACAAAATATTGTGGCTTTGCTTGCATACTTCTTTAACAAAGGAAGTTGTTTGGTTAAAGAAGGTCCAGTAGAAACA
>NZ_JBKORB010000029.1:0-739 GCF_046764905.1 Campylobacter parajejuni | reverse complement strand
TCGTGCCTTTATATATTTCATAATGTTTTGCCAAATGCGGTTTTAGCTCTTTGATTTCTTCTTGTCTTATATAAGGTGGATTACCAATAACCAAATCAAAGCCTTTGAAATCGCCTTCCTTATCCTTGTGTAAATTTTTAAAATTTCCTTGTTGTTTTGACTGGTTATTTTGCGTGATTTCTTCTTGACTTAAAGAAGAATATAAAATCTTAGAAAATTCCACACGCCATTCAAAACCACTATAAATTTCATCATAACTTTTTTTCAAAAACTCAAGCTCTTCTTTAGCCTTAACTTTATCAATATCCGTGCTAGAAAACATACTTAGCAGCTGTGCCTTTATGCGAGTTTTCATATCTTCATATTTCAAAGGCAGCTCATCAAGTGCGAATTTTCCATAATTTTTAGCATATTCTTCGTATTTTTCATAAAGCTTATTCAGCTCTTTTTTGTATTTTTCTCTTATATAAAACTTAATAAAATTATTTTTAATCGTATTAATATCTTCAATATGCTCTTTTCTATTCTCATACAAGCCATCATAGTATTGCTCTTCAAGCTTTTTGTATTTTTTTATGTCTTGTTGGGTTTGAAGGTGTAAGGATTCATTTATAGGCATTTTACTTAGCAAAGAATTCCCACATTTTATATTTATATCAATGTTTGGCAGGGTTTTAAGATTGTGATAAGTCCCATCATCAAAATCCTCATAATAACTATGCTTTAAAAGCTCTATCCA
>NZ_JBKORB010000028.1:0-744 GCF_046764905.1 Campylobacter parajejuni | reverse complement strand
GGTTTTTCTATACTTCCTTCTATCCTAGCACCCCCTTCGGTGCAGTTGTAGGTATTAGCTTGATAATTTATTTTAGCAATGGCTATATCACTTTCAAAATTATGCCTGAAATAGGTCCAAACCATTTGAGTATAAACCTTAGTTTCCCCTCCATAAGCAAGAGTAAGAAAGTGTTCATAGGTTTCAGTTTCAAAAGTAGCCGAGTTTTGATAATCATTAGGATGGGAGTTGCCATTATCAGCATAAGCTAAGTCTTGTCCGATTAAAACAATGTTTTTGTATCCTAAATATAAAGCTAGTGTATAGTTCATATTCGCCACACTAAATCCCGAAGCAAAATAGCCGAATTTATCCATTCTTAAGTAGTGTATAAAACCTGCAGGGGCAGATGCTATCATAAAATTTCTTTTGCTAAGATACTTAACGGCATTAGGATGCACAACGGATTTTAAGATAAACACTATATCCTTATCAAACTCCCCAAAATTATGATTAAAAAACTCTGCTGTAAAATCAGTTCTCTCCAACATACACACATAATCAGGCTTTATCTCATTCTTAGCCAAAATAGGATAAGCACTATCCGCACAAAATATTGTGGCTTTGCTTGCATACTTCTTTAGTAAAGGAAGCTGTTTGGTTAAAGAAGGTCCAGTAGAAACAATAATAGCTGTATCACTTAAAGAACTTCTTTTTAAAAGCAATTCTTTATAACTAGGATGAGTTATCATATCAGCAAGATTA
>NZ_JBKORB010000027.1:0-750 GCF_046764905.1 Campylobacter parajejuni | reverse complement strand
TGATATGATAACTCATCCTAGTTATAAAGAATTGCTTTTAAAAAGAAGTTCTTTAAGTGATACAGCTATTATTGTTTCTACTGGACCTTCTTTAACCAAACAGCTTCCTTTGTTAAAGAAGTATGCAAGCAAAGCCACAATATTTTGTGCGGATAGTGCTTATCCTATTTTGGCTAAGAATGACATTAAGCCTGATTATGTTTTATCCTTAGAAAGAATTCCGCTAACTTCTGAATTTTTTAACAATAACTTTGGCGAATTTGATAAGGATATTATCTTTGTTTTAAAATCTTTCGTCCATCCTAACACCACAGCATATCTTAAAAAAAATAATAGAAAATTTACATTTACTTCTGCTTATTCAGCTTTTATCGATTGCGTGAATTTAAAAGACTTTGGATATTGTAATACAGGTTTTAGCGTGGCAAATATGAATTTTAAACTAGCCATGTATTTAGAGCATAAAAATATCATTTTAATAGGACAGGACTTAGCTTACGCCGAAGATGGATTTTCTCACACTAAAGATTATAGAAATTTAGACAAACACGAAGGACAATTTGAACAGGATAAAAACAAATTCACAACCACAGCTTACGGCGGACAAGGCAAGGTAGAAAGCTCATGGGCTTGGACTTTTTTCAGGCATAATTTTGAAAGTGATATAGCCATTGCTAAAATAAATTATCAAGCTAATACCTACAACTGCACCGAAGGGGGTGCTAGGATAGAAGGAAGTATAGAAAAACC
>NZ_JBKORB010000026.1:0-918 GCF_046764905.1 Campylobacter parajejuni | reverse complement strand
TTTTCAAATTCATCTAAATAAGCACAATTTCTAAGATTATAAGGAGTTACTCCTTTATCAGCTCTTTTTTCTAATTGGGGATAAAATTCATCAAAATGTTTTTTTAAACTTGGGAAATCCTCTATATTTATAGCCTTAACTTTTTTTCCATTTTCATTTTTATAGCCATTATGGGTATTGATTACCCAAAGCCCCGCCCATTCATAGCTATATCTTTTTATATCCCTGCCTCGCAACATTTTTCTTATGAGTTTAGCAGTGCGTTCTTTTTCAGCTTCATCTTTACAATTTGCTAAAATTTCATTTCTTTTTTCCGTGCTGATGACAAAGGCTTCGTTTAAACCCGTTTTTATCCCGTAGTTGATATTAAGCCCATACCAGTCTTTAAGCGGAGTGCCTATGCGTTCTATCTTGGTTTTTAGCAAAGCTACACTCTCATCGCTAAAACTAAAACCTTCTTTGCTTAAAGTTTCTTGCGAAAGCTCTTTAAAATCCTTACACAAAGAAATATTATCTTTGCAAGCTTTTAAAATTTCGCTGCTTAAAGCAAGGTATTTAAAGCTAGAATTCTTAGCCTTAAGCTTTTTAAAACTAAGTATAGAAGTATCCACTGTAGCATTATCAAAAACTTTTACACCATTTAAATCAATATATTCTAAAATCTTAGTGTTTTTAAGCAAAAACTCACGCAAGGCTTCGCCGTATCCTGCACGGGTGTATTTATTGGAAGTTATAAAACTGAGTACCCCCCCCCCCCATTTGCTAAAATTTTAAATCCTAGCTCATAAAAATAAGTATAAATATCACTCGTGCCTTTATATATTTCATAATGTTTTGCCAAATGCGGTTTTAGCTCTTTGATTTCTTCTTGTCTTATATAAGGTGGATTACCAATAACCAAATCAAAGCCTTTGAAAT
>NZ_JBKORB010000025.1:0-998 GCF_046764905.1 Campylobacter parajejuni | reverse complement strand
TTTTACAAAATATCCCTGCTATGCTTGAGAGCATTCCTTTTCAAAGAATTTTAAGCGAAAGAAAAAATAGCTTTGAAAATGCCATAGTCGTTTCTGCAGGACCAAGCCTAGCCAAACAACTCCCCTTGCTTAAAGCTTACCAAAACAAAGCCGTTATTTTTTGTGCTGATGGGGCTTTGGGTAGTTTAGAGAGTGAAAATATCGTGCCTGATTATATTACGAATTTAGACTTTACTAGTTTGCCGTTAAAATTCTTTGAAGATAGAACAATGAATTTAAATCAAAGCATTATAGCCTTAGAGTGTGCTACGCATCCTAGTATGGTTGAGGATTTGAAAAATTTAAATTGTATGCTTGTCTTAAGAGCTAGGCATTTATACGAGCGTTTCAATCTTAACGACTTTGGCTATATCGATACAGGCACTCATGTAAGCCATTTTTCTTATACCCTAGCCCTTACTTTAGGATTTAAAAATATCATTATGATAGGTCAAGACTTAGCCTTTGATGAAGAAGGAAATTCCCACTCAAAAGGTTTTGCTTATGGAACGAAATTTGAAGAAAATACTTTAGAAACCTTTAAAGTCCCCGCCTATGCAAATAAAGGAGAAGTTTTAACCCACATACTTTGGAATGATTACCGTGTGAAATTAGAATACCTTTTTGCTTGCAATAGCAAAAAGGCTAAATTTTACAATGCAACTGAAGGGGGCTCTAAAATTAACTTCACCCAAGAACTTTCTTTTAAAGAATGTTGTGAAAAATTTCTTAACAAAGAAAAACCCAAATTTAATCTTCCAAAAAAACTTACAAAAAATAAAAGCCATAAACTCCTAGCTAAATTCAAAGAAAAAATAAAAAAAGATAAAGAGAAGGCTAAAAGCTTTTTAGATGATGCCTTAGCCCTAAAACAAATCTTAGAAAATATACTTTCTAAAGATTTCATTCTGCCTTTAGAATTTTTAGAAAAAGTTTATCAAAATATACAAAATTTCAAT
>NZ_JBKORB010000024.1:0-1298 GCF_046764905.1 Campylobacter parajejuni | reverse complement strand
AACCACTAAGGATAATGTTGAAATTGCTAATGAGAGTGCTGTTATTTCTAATACAGTTAGTGATATAGCAAGTAATATATTGGAAGACATTAAAAAGAAAAGATTTTAACTCTAAACACCCCTATTCTAAAATTCCTTAGAATAGGGTCTATCATTTTTATCTACAATAAAAATTGACTTATTTTTAAATTTCTCAAATAAATACAAGGAGTAACTTTTATGAAAAAAGAATATGGTTTTATGGGCAAAGGTAGTAGTTTAAAATTTAAACTTTCTGCAATTTCTAACACTATTGCAATTTTAGCATTGATTATTTTAGGCATTACAAGCTTTTATTTCACAAAAAATGCTTTACTTGATAGCGTTATCGCAGCTGAAACAAATTATATGAGTTCGGCTAAAAATTCTATTGAAAATTTTGATGGTATTAATATTAGAGCCGTTACAAAATTAGAAAATAGTATTTTATCTTTACCTTATGAAAAGCTAAATTCTCAAGAAAATATCGAGCATAATGTAGGTTCCATACTTAAGAATTTTAAAGACGGGGGAAGTTTTTTGGCGGTTTATATAGGATTTGAAAGCGGAGACAAAATCGCTAGCGACCCAAACAGCGATAAGAAAAATATAGAATTAAGCAAAAGTGGGCCTAGTATCAATGGCTATGATGCTAGAAAAAGAGGCTGGTATATCGAGGCCAATAAAAACCCTAACAAAATATACACCACCCCAATCTACATTGACTCCGTAACTAATCTTCCTTGTTTTACTTATGCAAAGGCTCTTTATAAAGATGGCAAATACATAGGGACCTTAGCGATTGATAAACTTGTTACCGATTTGCAAGAAGAATTTAACAGACTTCCGGGAAGAACTTTTGCGTTTGATTCTCAAGATGCGATATTTGCTTCTTCGGACCCTAAATTTGAAGGCAAAAATCCCGATATAGCCATTCTACAAAAAGAATGGACAAAAGTCGGCGATAACAATATATTCTACTACACAGGAAATGATAATATAAAAAGATTTGCCATATGCACTAAGGTAAATTATTATACAGCGTGTATTGCGGAGTCTTTGGATGTTATCAATGCTCCTGTGGCAAAAATGGCTTATATACAAGTCATCATCGTTTTAATCATAGTTGTGCTAAGCATTATCCTTCTTTATTTCATCGTTTCTCGTTATCTCTCCCCACTCTCTTCCATTCAATCAGGACTAAATTCCTTCTTTGATTTCATCAATCATAAAACAAAAAACATAGCTACTATTGATGTAAAAACTAATGATGAATTTGG
>NZ_JBKORB010000023.1:0-1406 GCF_046764905.1 Campylobacter parajejuni | reverse complement strand
CCAAATTCATCATTAGTTTTTACATCAATAGTAGCTATGTTCTTTGTTTTATGATTGATGAAATCAAAGAAGGAATTTAGTCCTGATTGAATGGAAGAGAGTGGGGAGAGACTGCGTTTGATAGCCAGTCGAATAAAAACAAGTATAAAGGCTATGGCTATAATACCTATAAGTAATTGTTTGATTAAAATTTCATTAGTCGTATCTGAATAAAGCTTACTTTGAGTTAGGGTGCAAATTCTATAAAAATCACTCACAGCAGTCGTGCAAAATGCTTCATATTTTTCGCCTTGTTCGTCTTCAACAACAAAAGAAGTATGAGAATTTAACAAACTTGGATTTTGATTAATAGCCTGAGTGATATTAGTGCTAAGAGCGTTTTTTTGAAGCATTAGTTCTGTTTTTTCGTGGAAAAGTATAGTGCCTTGTGGGTCAAAAATAGCGGTGTAGGTGCTTTGAGAGCGTCCTACTGAAAGCACATCTTTAGCGTAATTAGCAAGGTTGTATTCGCTACCTACTACGCCAATCGTTTTTCCATTGACAACAACAGGAATTCCATAGCCTATGACAACATTGCCTGTGCTACGACTAAGATAAGGCGGGGTAACGACAAGTTTATTGCTTACTTTAGCTTCTTTATACCACGCTCTAGTGCTTACATCATAATTTTTACTTAAATCAAGATAATCACCATTACTAAGATAGGTTTTACCCGTTTTGTCGTAGCCAAAAAAGGCAGAATCAAAAAGAGCAATGTCTTTAAAAAAAGCAAGAGTGGCATAAATTTTATCTTCGCTTAAATCTTTGGCTAAATCCTTTGCTAAGGCTTGCATAGTAAGCTCTTTGTTTTTACTTGCATTTTCAAAGGCTGTTGCGGTA
This sequence comes from Campylobacter parajejuni, assembly GCF_046764905.1. Classification (NCBI taxonomy): domain Bacteria; kingdom Pseudomonadati; phylum Campylobacterota; class Epsilonproteobacteria; order Campylobacterales; family Campylobacteraceae; genus Campylobacter; species Campylobacter parajejuni. The sequence continues at coordinate 527 of NZ_JBKORB010000023.1, read as the reverse complement.
TTTGTAAGAATGGTCATTTGGTTGCTATTGAGTAAAGAATGCGAATTTTTAAGAGAGCTTAAATAACTAATTACACTAGAAACACCAAGTGCTAAGACGATTAAAATTCCTATTAAAATAGTCAATTTTGTGGAGACACTGCTTTTCATAACTTTCCTTTTGATTTTGTAAAGAAGTGCATTATACAAAAAAAAAAAAAACGATTCAAGCAGATTAAAAGATTTATATTTTTACAGGTTTAAGCAAATTAATTTACCCAAGCCCTTTTTTAAAGCTTGGATTGATTTAGTTAAGATGGATTAAAATGAATTAGAAATTGCTATATCTTAAATTCATTCTTTCAAAACTTCTTCTTCTTCACATCTTCAAGTATATTACTTGCTATATCACTGACTGTATTAGAAATAACAGCACTTTCATTAGCAATTTCAACATTATCCTTAGTGGTTTGGTCTATTTGAGCTACACTTTCATTGATTTGAGTAATACCTGCTGTTTGTTCTTTAATACTTTCTGCCATATCATTG
>NZ_JBKORB010000021.1:0-2061 GCF_046764905.1 Campylobacter parajejuni | reverse complement strand
TATATTTTGCTAAAATTACTCTATATTAATTAAAGGTTAAGTATGAAATTTCAAACTCTAAATGAAAAAGAATTTTTAAATCCTTATTACCGCAAAAAGCCTATTTTGGATACAGAATTAAAAGAATTTATTAAAATTTTAAAAGCTTATAAAAAGAATTTAGAAGATAATTTAAAAAATGGCGAAGATGCTCTTGTAGCTAATGCTTTAAAACCCTTTTTTGAAGCTTTAACTTTCAAAGCTCAAGCAAAAAGCACCCATAAAGGCAATAGTGGCATAGATTTGGCTTTGAAAAAAGAGGATTTTACTCAAGTTCTCATCGAAGCAAAAGTGCCTCATTCTAAAGAATTTTTTAGTCCTACTAAGCCAAGTTGCAAGGCTTTACACGAGTGCATTTTATATTATTTAAGGGAAAGAAAGCAGGGCAATTCATCTTTAAAATATCTCATCATCACAGATTTTTATCGTTTTTATATTTTTAAAGCCCGTTTGTTTGAAGAATTTTTGAATGAAAAGAAAACTTTAAGAGAAGCTTTTGAAAATTTTGAAAATAAAAATTCTCTTTTTAAGGGCAATACCGATGAAATTTATAAAGAATTTCACAAGCTTCTAACCTTGCCTTTTACCGCTTCTAAAGAGTCTTTGAATTTATTGGCTAAAAATTCCACCCAAAAAAGCCCCGAATTAAAAGGACTTTTCATCGACTTAAAACCTGTTTTAGAGCAAGAAAATCCAAGTTTTAGTAAGCTAAAGCCCTTATTTAAAATTTTTAATAAAGCTTGTTTGTTAGATGAGTTTAACCCCAATGATGCCAATTTGCTCAACAATGCCTTCTATAAAGAACTTTTGTATATACTAGGACTTTGCGAAAGCAAACAAAGCTCAAAACTCATCATCACAAAAAGCGAAGAAAGCAAAGAAGGGCAAGGAACCTTCTATACCGCCATAAACTCCAAGCTTGAAGAAGAAAATTTTGAAAACATTTTGCAATTTTTGATTTTATGGCTTAATCGTATTTTGTTTTTAAAGCTTATAGAGTCCAATTTGGTGCGTTTTAATGATGATAAAAATTTGAAATTTCTAAGCTTTAAAAAAATCCCTGATTTTGACAAGCTTAGCGAACTTTTCTTTGAAATTCTAGCTAAAGAAGAAAGAAAGATAAAAAGCGAATTTGCTTATCTGCCTTATTTAAATTCTTCTTTGTTTGAAAAGCAAGATATAGAAAAAAACACCCTTGAAATTTCAAGTTTAAGCAATGATTTAAAACTGACTTATTATAAATTTACAATTTTAAAGGATAAAAATTATAAAACCAAAAAAGGACAAGTGGGGCTTTTAGAATATTTGTTTGAATTTTTAGATAGTTTTGATTTTGGTAGTGATGATGAGCAAAGTGAAATTTTAAGTCAAAAAGAACTCATAAGCTCAAGTGTTTTAGGCAATGTTTTTGAAAAGCTTAATGGTTATAAAGAAGGTAGCTTTTATACGCCAAGCTTTATCACTTCTTATATGTGTAAAGAAAATATCACAAAAATTGTGCTGGATAAATTCAATGCCAAATTTGATTTAAATGCTAAGGATATAAAAGAACTAAAAAGCTCATTAAGAAAAGAAGACAAAAAGGTACAAAAAGAGCTTTTAAACTCCATAAAAATTTGCGACCCTGCAGTAGGAAGTGGGCATTTTCTAGTTTCTGCTTTAAATGTAATGCTTGGTATTTATGATGAGCTAAATCTTTTTGAAGAAGGGTTTTACCTAGAAGTGCAAAATGATGAACTTCTTATCACTAACCAAAAAGGCGAATTTATAGAATACAAACGCCCAAAAAGAAACACAAAAGCCCACTTAATCCAAAAAGAGCTTTTTGATACGAAAAAAAACATCATAGAAAATAATCTTTTTGGCGTAGATATTAATCCTAATTCTTGTGAAATTACTAAGCTAAGACTTTGGATAGAGCTTTTAAAGCATAGTTATTATGAGGATTTTGATGATGGGACTTATCACAATCTTAAAACCCTGCCAAACATTGATATAAATATAAAATGTGGGAATTCTTTG
>NZ_JBKORB010000020.1:0-2340 GCF_046764905.1 Campylobacter parajejuni | reverse complement strand
GATTAAAGAGCATTTGGAATTTATGGAATTAGTTTATGGACATATTAAAGCTCAAGAAAATGCTTTGATTAAAAATATATTTCCTTTAGAAGAAAAGCTTAAAGAAAGAGGATTAGGGAAGTGGATAAAGAACTTTTTTTAAAAAACACCCAAGCCTTATTTGAAGTAGATGAAATTCTAGCCTACAAGTTAAGAATGCTTACGCATTTAAATTTTGGCATACTTCAAAATGAAAATGGAGTTAATTTTTCAAAAGACACAATTTTTCTTTATGAAAACCCACAGCAAGAATTTTTAGAAAATTTAAGTCTTTTTCAAAGCGAATACAAAAAATATCCAGTATTATATTTTTATGGTTTTGGAAATGGTATGTTTTACAAGGCTTTGTGTGAAAATAAAAATCACAAGAAAATCATCGTTTTTGAAGATGATTTGGAAATTTTAGCCCTAGCCTTTCATTTGTTTGATTTTACCAAAGAATTAAAAAGCGAAAAACTCATACTTTTTCATAGCCAAACCCTTAACACAGCACAACTTAGCACGCTTTATATGAATGAAATCTTACAAAAGAGTGTGAAAATTTTTAAGCTTTTTATCCATAGTGATTTTTATCAAAAATTTTACAGCACACAAATACAAGAAGTGCAGAGCCAACTCATAGAAATGATACGCTTTATCGTGTTAAATAAGGGCAATGACCCCCACGATTCTTTAATAGGCATTAAGCATACCTTAGACAATATCCCTAAAATGCTTAGGCGTGGAATTTTCCAAGCCTTCCTTAAAGAAAGAAGAGCCAAAGCGAAAAATGCCATTATCGTCTCAACCGGACCCAGTCTTATCAAGCAGCTTCCTTTGCTTAAAAAATATGCGAATAAGGCGGTGATTTTTTGTGCGGATAGTGCTTATTCTATTTTGGCTAAGAATGACATTAAGCCTGATTATGTGTGTATGATTGAACGCGATGAAGTGGTAGCTGAGTGCTTTAATAATGATTTTAAAGATTTTAACAAGGGCATACTTTTCATCATCGCTTCTGTGGTGCATCGTAATGCTATTGATTTTTTGCAAAGAGATGGCAGGGTTTTTATGCTAGTGCATCGTCCTTTAAATTTCGCAGCGAGTTTAAAACTAGATGAATACGGCTACATAGGAGTAGGACACAGCGTTTCTAATATGAGCTATGAAATGGCAGGGGCTTTAAGATTTGATAATATCATTTTCATAGGGCAGGATTTAGCTTACGCCGAAGATGGAAGTTCGCATCCTAAGGAGCATATTTATGGTAGCCATAGCGAAGAAATAGAAGGCGAAAGCTACACCACAGCTTACGGGGGCGAAGGTAGGGTTAGAACTCAGCTGAGTTGGAATTTATTCCGTCAGGCTTTTGAAAAGGATATATTTTGGGCGAAAGAAAGGCTAGGCATAAATACCTACAACTGCACTGAAGGCGGGGCTAGGATAGAAGGAAGTATAGAAAAGCCTTTTTTATGGGCTTGTGAGAATTTATTAAATGAAGATTTAAATAAACCCTTTGATTTTCCAAAAAGCTTAAATCAAAAAGCTGCCAAAGAAAAACAAGAGAGACTTAAAAAACAGCTTCAAAAAGGTATTTTAGAAGCTAAAGAATTCACTAAAAAAACACAAACTCAACTTCAAAAACTCAAATACACTCTTGAAAAAAAAGGAGCTACACTCAAGGAAGAGGATTTTCATACTTTAGAAAAAATTAAAAATAACTTGCTGCATTTTTTTAAAGAATTTAAAGAATTAAAGCTTTTTAATGAGCTTTCTCAGGCGATTTATTTTCATAATGAATGTGAAATTTTAAAATTTGAAGTGTTGAGCTTGGAAAAACAAAAAGCCAATTTAATAGACTTTTTAAAAATACAATACAATTGGTTTATGCAAGGTTTAGGCTACCTTGATACGCAAAATCAAACCCTAGAAAAAGCTTTAAAAAACTGGGATTTTGTCGATATGGAAGAAAATAATTTAGCATAATTTAGGACAAAAAATGACTTTTAACCCCACCCAAAAAGAACTTTTTAACAAAAACATTCAAGCCTTAAATGATATGGCTTTAAAAGAAAAGCTAGAGCAAATCAAAGTTGCTAAATTTGAACTTATACTAGGAGAAGATAAGCTAGATATTAATCTAAAAGATAGGACTAAAAACACCTTTCTTTACGCTAATGCTCTTGCTGAGTTAAATGCTATGCTCCAAACTTACAATGACAAATACCTACTTTATCCTGTATTATATTTTTATGGTTTTGGAAATGGAATTTTATTTAAAGCCCTACTTCAAAATAAACATCATAAGCATATAGTTGTTTT
>NZ_JBKORB010000019.1:0-2836 GCF_046764905.1 Campylobacter parajejuni | reverse complement strand
AGTAGCGGCGAGCGAAAGCGTAAGAGGGCAAACCCAGTGCTTGCACTGGGGGTTGTAGGACTGCAATGTGCAATAGGAAAGGTTAGCAGAACATTCTGGAAAGTATAGCCATAGAGGGTGATAGTCCCGTATGCGAAAACCTAACCTTAGCTAGCAGTATCCTGAGTAGGGCGGGACACGAGAAATCCTGTCTGAAGCTGGGGAGACCACTCTCCAACCCTAAATACTAATACCAGATCGATAGCGAACCAGTACCGTGAGGGAAAGGTGAAAAGAACGGCGGTGAGCCGAGTGAAATAGAACCTGAAACCATTTGCTTACAATCATTCAGAGCCCTATGTAGCAATACAGGGTGATGGACTGCCTTTTGCATAATGAGCCTGCGAGTTGTGGTGTCTGGCAAGGTTAAGCAAACGCGAAGCCGTAGCGAAAGCGAGTCTGAATAGGGCGCTTAAGTCAGATGCTGCAGACCCGAAACGAAGTGATCTATCCATGAGCAAGTTGAAGCTAGTGTAAGAACTAGTGGAGGACTGAACCCGCTAGCGTTGAAAAGCTATGGGATGACTTGTGGATAGGGGTGAAAGGCCAATCAAACTTCGTGATAGCTGGTTCTCTCCGAAATATATTTAGGTATAGCGTTGTGTCGTAATATAAGGGGGTAGAGCACTGAATGGGCTAGGGCATACACCAATGTACCAAACCCTATCAAACTCCGAATACCTTATATGTAATCACAGCAGTCAGGCGGCGAGTGATAAAATCCGTCGTCAAGAGGGAAACAACCCAGACTACCCGCTAAGGTCCCCAAATCTTACTTAAGTGGAAAACGATGTGAAGTTACTTAAACAACCAGGAGGTTGGCTTAGAAGCAGCCATCCTTTAAAGAAAGCGTAATAGCTCACTGGTCTAGTGATTTTGCGCGGAAAATATAACGGGGCTAAAGTAAGTACCGAAGCGGTAGGCTTGTGCTTAATCAAATTCTTTTTTAAATTCCAAGCAAAAAGGTTAAATTTAAAACTAGCGTTAGCGTTTCTTGCTTTAGCAAGAAAGTTTTAAAATGGCTTTGGGATAAAGATGCGTAGAATTTGATTAAGCACAAGCGGTAGGAGAGCGTTCTATTTGCGTCGAAGGTATACCGGTAAGGAGTGCTGGAGCGAATAGAAGTGAGCATGCAGGCATGAGTAGCGATAATTAATGTGAGAATCATTAACGCCGTAAACCCAAGGTTTCCTACGCGATGCTCGTCATCGTAGGGTTAGTCGGGTCCTAAGTCGAGTCCGAAAGGGGTAGACGATGGCAAATGGGTTAATATTCCCATACCAACATTAGTGTGCGATGGAAGGACGCTTAGGGCTAAGGGGGCTAGCGGATGGAAGTGCTAGTCTAAGGTCGTAGGAGCTTATACAGGCAAATCCGTATAAGAATACTCCGAGAACTCAAAGGCTCTCCAAAGTCTTCGGACAGCGGGGAGAACCCCTGATGCCGTCGAGCCAAGAAAAGTTTCTAAGTTTAGCTAATGTTGCCCGTACCGTAAACCGACACAGGTGGGTGGGATGAGTATTCTAAGGCGCGTGGAAGAACTCTCTTTAAGGAACTCTGCAAAATAGCACCGTATCTTCGGTATAAGGTGTGGTTCGCTTCGTATTAGGATTTACTCCGAAAGCGAAGAAACTTACAACAAAGAGTCCCTCCCGACTGTTTACCAAAAACACAGCACTCTGCTAACTCGTAAGAGGATGTATAGGGTGTGACGCCTGCCCGGTGCTCGAAGGTTAATTGATGGGGTTAGCATTAGCGAAGCTCTTGATCGAAGCCCGAGTAAACGGCGGCCGTAACTATAACGGTCCTAAGGTAGCGAAATTCCTTGTCGGTTAAATACCGACCTGCATGAATGGCGTAACGAGATGGGAGCTGTCTCAAAGAGGGATCCAGTGAAATTGTAGTGGAGGTGAAAATTCCTCCTACCCGCGGCAAGACGGAAAGACCCCGTGGACCTTTACTACAGCTTGACACTGCTATTTGGATAAGAATGTGCAGGATAGGTGGGAGGCTTTGAGTATATGACGCCAGTTGTATAGGAGCCATTGTTGAGATACCACTCTTTCTTATTTGGGTAGCTAACCAGCTTGAGTTATCCTCAAGTGGGACAATGTCTGGTGGGTAGTTTGACTGGGGCGGTCGCCTCCCAAATAATAACGGAGGCTTACAAAGGTTGGCTCAGAACGGTTGGAAATCGTTCGTAGAGTATAAAGATATAAGCCAGCTTAACTGCAAGACATACAAGTCAAGCAGAGACGAAAGTCGGTCTTAGTGATCCGGTGGTTCTGTGTGGAAGGGCCATCGCTCAAAGGATAAAAGGTACCCCGGGGATAACAGGCTGATCTCCCCCAAGAGCTCACATCGACGGGGAGGTTTGGCACCTCGATGTCGGCTCATCGCATCCTGGGGCTGGAGCAGGTCCCAAGGGTATGGCTGTTCGCCATTTAAAGCGGTACGCGAGCTGGGTTCAGAACGTCGTGAGACAGTTCGGTCCCTATCTGCCGTGGGCGTAAGAAGATTGAAGAGATTTGACCCTAGTACGAGAGGACCGGGTTGAACAAACCACTGGTGTAGCTGTTGTTCTGCCAAGAGCATCGCAGCGTAGCTAAGTTTGGAAAGGATAAACGCTGAAAGCATCTAAGCGTGAAGCCAACTCTAAGATGAATCTTCTCTAAGCTCTCTAGAAGACTACTAGTTTGATAGGCTGGGTGTGTAATGGATGAAAGTCCTTTAGCTGACCAGTACTAATAGAGCGTTTGGCTTATCTTTAAAATATTAACTTGTCTTTTTAACTTAT
>NZ_JBKORB010000018.1:0-3902 GCF_046764905.1 Campylobacter parajejuni | reverse complement strand
AGACAAGAAAATCCCCTATGAAAGAAAATTCCATCTCTTATCCTTGTGGAAATAAGATTTTTACTTTTAAAGATGTAGGGGATAAATTTGCCTTGTTTATTCGGTGAAAGCTTGGTTTAACATACTTTTAATACTTTGGAAACTTTCAAAATTTTCAGGCGTGATTAATTCGGCTTTTAAAGGCTTTTTATAAAATTTTTCTATTTCAGCAACCAAAGCCATAATATCTATGCTGTCGATGATATCTTCGCTAACTAAATTTTGCATATTTTCATCTATATCAGTTCTATCTATGTTGATAAAAAATTGTTTGATTTCTTGCATTTTATTCCTTTGTAATTTTTAAAATGGTATTATCGCTTAAATTTAAAATTAAATCAAGCTCATTAATTTCATAAAGCAAGATTTCTTTTTCTTCCCCAAAGATTTTCAGCTTGGCCTTAGGTATCCCGCTTAAAGCACCGCAATCCATAGCTCTTAAAAAGCGAGAGATTGTTTCTTTATCCCAGCTAAGATTTAGGTAGCCGTTGTTAGGCAAAGCTGATTTTTTGTGATACCCCCCCCCATAATTTGAGTTTTGAAAACTTTATTTTCTAAATTTTGTAGAGCTTTTTTAAATGAAGCTATGGCTAAGTTATGTTGAGCATTTAAGAGACTTAAGGCGGTAAAGTCATCATTAAGCTCGAACTCTTTTTGAATTAAAATATCGCCTGTATCTATACTTTCTTCAACCAAATGCCAAGAAATTCCCGTTTTGCTGTCTTTTTCCCATATGCTCCAAATTCTTGCATTGCATCCCCTGTGAAAGGGCAGTAAAGCATTGTGATAGTTGATGATAGTATTATTTTGAACACATTCTTTTTTAAAAATATAAGAATTATTTGCACTGACAATGAGACAATTCTTAAGATTTTTAAAAAAATCATCTAAATTTTCTAAATTTTTTAAAAAAATCACTTCCTGATTAAAAAACTCACTGGCTATTTTTTGGCATTCTTTGGCAACTTTTCCTGTGCCTAGTATGTAAATATTTAAATAATTCATTAGAAATTCCTGTAAAATTTTAAATTTATATCGTTAAAAACAAAACCCGCTCTTTGATAAAAATTGATAGCTTTTTCATTTTTTTCTTCAACAAAAAGTTTAAAGAATTTATTTTGAGTGTTTGCTAAAAAATAATGATTGAGCAAGGCAAAAGCGACATTTTTATATTTTAAATTTCTATCTACTGCTATAAAATCTAAAAAATTTGTATTGAATGTTTGAGTATAAATCAAAGCACCGCAGATTTTTTGATTTTCTTTATAGACGAGTATATTAGGTATCTTTTTCTCAATGCTTTCCTGTGAAAAATAAAATAAATATTTGTCAAAATATTTTCTAAAAAAGCTATAAAGCTCCTTGCTGTCTTCATAAAATGCTTGAGAGATGAAAGAAAAGGGAATAGGGTGTATATTTTCTTGGCTGAGTATCATTTGTTTGTGATTAAGAATTTCTTTAAAATGATTGAGTTTTAAAAATTCATTATGTTGTAGTAATTGCTTGTTTGTTTTGCTTAGTATTTTTATGTGGTTGGCTTTTAAATTAAAATCTTGTAAGTCATTGACGAAATAATACAACAAACCATCTGTAAGGTTATAAAAGAAAAAATTATGATTTTCTTTTTTTTGTAAAACGAGTTGCTGTGTTGAAATTTTTTCTTGGATTAAACTAAAATTATCGTGGCAATTGCTTAATTTAAATCCCTTGTAAAAATATTCTTCAAACGAGTTCATATAAGGCTTTTCTATTGATTTTGCTGTTTTGATTGAGTTTAAATTTACCTATTCTTATAAAATTTTTTGGAAGCATATAGCTAGGTAATTTATCCTTTAAAAAGGCTTTGAAATCAAGCTCTTCTTCGCTTTCATAAAAGCAAATGATTTTTTCTTTAAAAATACAAGCACACAAGATAACTTTTTGATGGGAATTTATCACACTTTCTATTTCTTCAAGTTCAATGCGATGTCCCATATATTTAATTCTATTATCATTTCTCCCGTAGCATAAAAGTTCGCCAAGTTCATTATAAGCGACTATATCGCCTGTTCTATAAAGCAAATCCAAGTAATGATTATGTAAAGGATTTTGTATAAAAGCCTTAGCCGTTTTTTCTTTATCATTATAATACCCTAAAGACAAAGAACTCCCCCGCACAAAAAGCTCTCCTTTGACGCTTGTTTGCTTAGGACTTATAAGCTTCATATCTTCATCAAAAACCAAAAGCTCTGTATTTTTGTAAGCTTTACCTATGGGTAGAATTTCGCTTTCTGAAAATTCCCTATCTAAAATATAATAACAACAAACATCAGTGATTTCTGTTGGACCATAACAATTTGCAAATAAAGCATTTGGAAGGTGTTTTCTCCAAATATTAAGTTGTTTAATAGGCATTATTTCTCCACCTACTAAAATTTTATTTAGTCTATTTAAAGGATAATTTTTTAAGTTTTCTTTATCTTGAACAAAATAAATCAAAACGGTAGGTTTCCAAAAAATCATAGTTATTTTTTCTTGCTCTAAACATTCTAAAATTTTATTTGGAAAAGCAAAAAGATGGTTAGGCAACAAATGCAATGTTGCTGCGGGTTTGATTGTCGCAAGTATATCGGGCAAAGAAGCGTCTGCATAGAGCGGTGCTTGATTGGCAATGATTTCGTTTTCATTTAGTTGAAAGGTTTCGCAAAAGTGAAAAGCGTAATCAATCACGCTTTTATGGGCTATGCTAACTCCTTTTGGAATGCCCGTGCTGCCACTGGTAAAAAACACATAGAGCAAATTCGTATCAATGTGCCTTTCTTTAGCGATTTGGATTAAGCTCTCATTTAGGCTAAAACTTTCAAAGTCTTCGGTGTAAAGAGTGGGGATATTTAAGTTAAATTTCAAGTTTTTAGCTGTGATAAAAAGCTTAGGCTTTAAAATTTCTAAAACCTTATCCACTCTTTCTTTAGGGCTTTTTTCATCTAAAAGCGTGTAAAAATTCCCACTCCTTGCCACTCCAAAAAAAGAAATCAAACAATCAATGCCCTTAGGCAAGATGATTAAAATAGGCTCTTGAGTGGGATTATCACTGCCTAAGCTTCTTAAAATTTCACTGGCAAGTTTTTTGGAATTTAAATCAAAATCCTTATAAGTAATCTCTTTTCTTTCCTTAGCAAAAGGCTCGACAAAGGCTATTTTTTCGCCAAATTTAGCCACGCTTTTTTCCAAAAAATCATAAATATGAGTAATCATCATTTACCTTTTTAGTTTTTTTCATTATAATAGCGTTAAATTAATTAAAAGGTCTTTATATGCTTATAAACCAAAGCTTTGAAATTCCAAGTTGTGATGATACTGAACTTAATATTAAACGCACTTCAAAGCTAGAATACCGCCTGACTTTTGATGATAGCAAAGAAAACAAAGCTTTGGTTTTTGTGATAGGCGGCTACGGCTCAAATGCTAATATTTCTTTTTTAGACTTTGATAGGCAGTATTTGGCTAAGAATTTCCCTGTAGTAGCCATCAATGTTTTTTATCATTGTTTTTGTGCAAGAAGAAGCATAGATGAGAAGTATAATCCCAAACTTATTCCCAATAAAGAAGACCTAGAACGCACCAATAGCATTTTGCAAAACATTGGTTTAGGCCATTTGTTTGCCAATGAGAATAATTTTGAGCAAATTCTTCCCCTTGTAGAGCAAAGAGCTGGAGAAATCAAACAAGCGGGTTTGGTTGATGAAAATGCGAAAATAGAATTTTATTGTGATTTTATCCCACCCAATGAAGACTATCAAAACTATGGCATTATGCCAGCGATTGACCATATTAATGCCCTTAAACATTTAGTGAAAACTTACCCTGAATTTAAAACCTTACCA
>NZ_JBKORB010000017.1:0-7211 GCF_046764905.1 Campylobacter parajejuni | reverse complement strand
TTAGATGATGCCTTAGCCCTAAAACAAATCTTAGAAAATATACTTTCTAAAGATTTCATTCTGCCTTTAGAATTTTTAGAAAAAGTTTATCAAAATATACAAAATTTCAATCACGCCTTAGATGAAGATGAGTTTATACAGGATGAAACTTTAAGGGGTATTTTTGCATATCGAGGGAAATTTATCTCTGATGTTTTAAAGCAGGGAATTTTAGATGAGACGCAATTTAATCTAGCTTATATCAAGGCTTTCTACGAATGGCTAGTTTGTTTTATAGAAAAATTGGAGTATAAATATCAGTCATTGTGTCCTAACTCCGTCATTGCATTTTAGTATCGTCATTGCGAGAATGCTTTGCATTCGAAGCAATCCCCTTAACTCCATTTCCATAACTTCGTCATTACGAGCTGACTTAGTCAGCGTGGTAATCTCTCTAGACCCAATTTGTCTTTGCAAACCTAGTCCCGTCATTGCGAGACGATAAGTCGGCGAAGCAATCCAAGTCTAAAAATTTTCCACAATTTTCCAAAAAACTATAAAATATTTTTTTAAACATACCGATATAGCCTTTAACAAGTTCATGGATGAGCTTGAATTTTTTTAAAAGGATTTAAAATGGGATTTCGTATTAACACAAACGTTGGGGCATTGAACGCTAAGGCAAATGCAGATTTAAATAGTAGGTCATTAGACCAATCACTTGCGAGACTTAGTTCAGGTCTTAGGATTAACTCCGCAGCAGATGATGCTTCAGGGATGGCGATAGCGGATTCTTTGCGTTCGCAAGCTTCTACTTTGGGTCAAGCTATTTCAAATGGTAATGATGCTTTAGGTATTTTACAAACTGCCGATAAGGCTATGGACGAACAGCTTAAAATCTTAGATACTATTAAGACTAAGGCTACTCAAGCTGCTCAAGATGGACAAAGCTTAAAAACAAGAACTATGCTTCAAGCTGATATCAATCGTTTGATGGAAGAGCTTGATAACATCGCCAATACCACTTCTTTTAATGGTAAGCAACTTTTAAGTGGCGGTTTCATCAACCAAGAGTTTCAAATCGGTGCGAACTCAAACCAAACCATCAAGGCAACCATAGGGGCAACTCAGTCTTCTAAGATAGGTTTAACACGCTTTGAAACAGGAGGTAGGATTACAGCTAGTGGTGAAGCACAACTTACTTTTAAAAACTACAATGGTATAGAAGATTTTAAGTTGCAAAAAGTGGTTATCTCTACTTCAGTAGGAACAGGTCTTGGAGCTTTGGCTGATGAGATAAACAAAAACGCTGATAAAACCGGCATTAGAGCTACTTTTACGGTAGAAACTAGAGGTTTTGCTGCAGTTAGAGAAGGGGCAACTTCAGATGATTTTGCTATCAATGGTGTAACGATTGGTAAAGTGGATTATAAAGACGGAGATTCTAATGGTGCTTTAGTTGCAGCTGTTAATTCCGTAAAGGATACCACAGGTGTTGAAGCTTCTATTGATGAAAATGGTAAGCTTTTGCTTACTTCAAGAGATGGTAGAGGTATTAAAATCGATGGTAATATAGGCGGTGGTGCTTTTATCAATGCAAATATGAAAGAAAACTATGGTCGTTTATCCTTAGTGAAAAATGATGGTAAGGATATTTTAATTTCTGGTTCAGGTATGTCCTTTGCAGGATTTGGTGCGGGTGTGTTCATTTCTCAATCTTCAGTATCTCTAAGAGAATCAAAAGGACAAATTGATGCAAAAATTGCTGATGCTATGGGCTTTAATTCTGTTGATAGAGGTAAGATTATTGCAGCAAGTGGTGTTTCTGCTTATATGAGTGCTGCAGGAAGTGGTTTTTCTGCAGGTTCAGGCTATTCAGTAGGTAGTGGTAAGAATTATTCTACTATCATTGCTTCTCAAGGGGTGGTAATTAGTGAAGTTTCAGCTATTTCTACAATCTATACCGTGTCCGCAGGTTCAGGCTATTCTAGTGGTTCGAATATGTCTCAGTTTGCTTCTATGAAAACTTCACTTGGAAATACACTAGGTGCTGTAAATGAATCCGCAGGTGTAACCACACTTAAGGGTGCTATGGCTGTAATGGATATAGTTGAAACGGCTACAACTAATCTAGACCAAATTAGGGCAGATATCGGTTCGGTGCAAAATCAAGTTACATCGACTATCAACAATATCACTGTAACCCAAGTGAATGTTAAAGCAGCTGAATCGACTATTAGAGATGTGGATTTTGCTAGCGAGAGTGCGAACTACTCCAAAGCCAACATCCTAGCTCAAAGTGGTTCTTATGCTATGGCTCAGGCTAATTCTGTCCAGCAAAATGTTTTAAGATTACTCCAGTAAGTTATCTTAAACAACTTAAAAATGCTACAACAATCCCAAAGCCTAGTAGAAATACTAGGCTTTATTATTTTTCAGTGAATCTCTTTACTCGCATTGACCTTAGTTTTTATTTGGTCAAACTGAAACAATCTCGCCTTTCCGTTATTGCATTTTAGCATCGTCATTGCGAAAGGCTTCAGCCTTGAAGCAATCCCCCTTAAACCCCAAATCACACTTGAACCCATCTTAATTTCAAATAAAATTTCACAACACTCTAAAAATTCTTAAGCTAAATTTTAATACAATTTCAAAGTGTTTTAAAGGGATAAACTTTCAAAAGCCTAGTGCTAATGGAGGTAAGAGATGATTGAAGTAACTATGTTTATCATTACTTTAATCGTCCTTGTTCTAGTCATAAAAAACTAGGACAAAGACTAAAATTAATATAAAAACGAAAATATTATATTCAAGCCCTGCTTAGTCTGTCCTTAAACACAAATCTCGCTAGGTTTTTGGCAGGGCTTAACCTAGCTTTATCTTAAACAATCTTTTAGTGTAATTCTTAAGCTAAATTTTAATACAATCTCAAAGTTTAAGCATTCATTCTCTTTTGCTTAGGTTGGAAGGGAGTTAGTATGGTAGAATTAATGATAGTTTTAACTTTATTGATTTTACTAGTTAAAAGCTTAAAAGCTTTTAACTAAAACTTTTTAAACCTTTTTAATTATAAAGTCTCTACACTAAAAGAGAGCTTAAACAATCTAAATTTAACCTAGCCTTGAGTGTAGGGGTTAGGCTTATTTGTCTTTGCAAACTCAACTCCGTCCTTGTATCTCTTAGCCGTCATTGCGAGGGTTTGAAAAACCTGAAGCAATCCCCTACCTATATCAAAAGTTGGAACACTTCTTGCTTTAATTCTTTCGATGCAATATTTTGAAAGGATTTAAAATGGGTTTTAGGATAAACACCAACATCGGTGCATTAAATGCACACGCAAATTCAGTTGTTAATGCTACTCAACTTGATAAGTCTTTAAGCAGACTTAGTTCAGGTCTTAGGATTAACTCCGCAGCAGATGATGCTTCAGGGATGGCGATAGCGGATTCTTTGCGTTCGCAAGCTTCTACTCTAGGTCAAGCTATAAATAATGGTAATGATGCCATAGGTATTTTACAAACTGCCGATAAGGCTATGGACGAACAGCTTAAAATCTTAGATACTATTAAGACTAAGGCTACTCAAGCAGCTCAAGATGGACAAAGCTTAAAAACAAGAACTATGCTTCAAGCTGATATCAATCGTTTGATGGAAGAGCTTGATAACATCGCCAATACCACTTCTTTTAATGGTAAGCAACTTTTAAGTGGAAATTTCATCAACCAAGAGTTTCAAATCGGTTCAAGTTCAAACCAAACCATCAAGGCAACCATAGGGCCAACTCAGTCTTCTAAGATAGGTTTAACACGCTTTGAAACAGGAGGTAGGATTACAGCTAGTGGTGAGGTGCAATTTACTTTGAAAAACTACAATGGTATAGAAGATTTTAAGTTCCAAAAAGTGGTTATCTCTACTTCAGTAGGAACAGGTCTTGGAGCTTTGGCTGAAGAGATAAATAAATCAGCCGATAAAACTGGAGTTAGAGCTACTTTTACGGTAGAAACTAGAGGTTTTGCTGCAGTTAAAGAAGGGGCAACTTCAGATGATTTTGCTATCAATGGTGTAACGATTGGTAAAATAGATTATAAAGACGGAGATGCTAATGGTGCTTTAGTTGCAGCTGTTAATTCCGTAAAGGATACCACAGGTGTTGAAGCTTCTATTGATGAAAATGGTAAGCTTTTGCTTACTTCAAGAGATGGTAGAGGTATTAAAATCGATGGTAATATAGGCGGTGGTGCTTTTATCAATGCAAATATGAAAGAAAACTATGGTCGTTTATCCTTAGTGAAAAATGATGGTAAGGATATTTTAATTTCTGGTTCAGGTATGTCCTTTGCAGGATTTGGTGCGGGTGTGTTCATTTCTCAATCTTCAGTATCTCTAAGAGAATCAAAAGGACAAATTGATGCAAAAATTGCTGATGCTATGGGCTTTAATTCTGTTGATAGAGGTAAGATTATTGCAGCAAGTGGTGTTTCTGCTTATATGAGTGCTGCAGGAAGTGGTTTTTCTGCAGGTTCAGGCTATTCAGTAGGTAGTGGTAAGAATTATTCTACTATCATTGCTTCTCAAGGGGTGGTAATTAGTGAAGTTTCAGCTATTTCTACAATCTATACCGTGTCCGCAGGTTCAGGCTATTCTAGTGGTTCGAATATGTCTCAGTTTGCATCTATGAAAACTTCACTTGGAAATACACTAGGTGCTGTAAATGAATCCGCAGGTGTAACCACACTTAAGGGTGCTATGGCTGTAATGGATATAGTTGAAACGGCTACAACTAATCTAGACCAAATTAGAGCAGATATTGGTTCGGTGCAAAATCAACTTCAAGTAACGATTAACAACATCACTGTAACCCAAGTGAATGTTAAATCAGCTGAATCGACTATTAGAGATGTGGATTTTGCTGCTGAAAGTGCGAATTTTTCTAAATATAACATCCTAGCTCAAAGTGGTTCTTATGCTATGAGTCAGGCTAATGCCGTGCAGCAGAATGTTTTAAAACTCTTACAATAATCTTTAATCTTAGATGCCTAGCATCTAAGATTTTCAAAGAGCCTTTTTCTTTTCTAATAAGTCTTGTAAAGGTAAAATAGCGATTTTAAGTCTTTTATCTTGAGCTTCTAAAAGTTCTATAATGCTTTCAAGCAAGGATTCGTGTGCATAAATCCAAGCAAAAAGTTTATTTTGTTTATCGGTCTCATTTTTTATATCTTGAAGATATAAGGGTGCTAAAATGCTTTGCTCGTGGTGCAAGGTAGGTCCTAGAATTTCCACTAAAAAGCTGTATCTTTTACTTGTAAGTTTTTCTTTAAGTTTGTCTATATTTTGATTGATTTCGTTAAAAGAAAATCTACTTTTTCCGTATGTGAGTTTGTGAATTTGCCTTTTAACTCTTTTGCATTCCTTTTGAAAATTTAAGGCTAGACTCATATTTTTTTTGATTTTTGTGTAGATTTTTAAGCCCAAATCAAGCTGTTCTTTAAGGCTTAAATTTTTTAGACTTTTAAAATTTTTATCCTTTTCCTTGTCAAGTAGGCTTTGGCAACATTCCTTAAAAGGCTTTTCTATCGCACTTTCTATCCTAGCACCCCCTTCGGTGCAGTTGTAGGTTTTCGTTTTGCTAAAAAAGATAAAACCTTCAAAAACTTGCCTAAAAAGAGTCCATACTTCAGAGCTTTCTACCTTACCTTCGCCTCCATAAGCTGTGGTGCTAAATCTTCCTAAATCCTTTTCATAATGTCCTTCGTGCCAACTTGCGTGGATAAAACCTTTAGAATGTGAGTTTCCATCCTCGCCGTAAGCTAAATCTTGCCCTATTAAAATGATATTTTTATGCCCTAAATTTTCTGCAAGCTCATAAGCCATATGCGATACACTCATACCCCCATTAATATAGCCATAATCATCAAGTTCTAAATATCTTGCAAAGGGTTGTCCTTTGATGATGAGTATATAGGACCTTTGATTTTTTTCTAGATAAGTGATGGTTTTTTTATGCGCTAAAGAAGCGACTAAAAATACAATGTCTTTATCAAAAATTCCAAAATCATTATTAAAGCACTCAGCCACCACCTCATCGCGTTCAAGCATACACACATAATCAGGCTTTATCCCATTCTTAGCCAAAATAGGATAAGAACTATCCGCACAAAATATAGTAGCCTTACTCGCGTATTTTTTAAGCAAAGGAAGTTGTTTAGTAAGGCTAGGTCCGGTTGAGACGATGATGGCGCTCTCTTTAGCGTTTTTTCTTTTGTTTAAAAGCTCTTTATAGCTAGGATGCGTGATGAGTTTGGGAAGATTATAAACAAATTGCTCAATGCCTTGCATAGCGTCTTTAGGGTCGTTTCCATGCATAAGGCTGTGATTTTTTATGGTTAAGATATTGAGTTTATTGAGTTTTAAAATATCTTCTTTGTAAATTTCGTAAAAATCATTGGCAATGTGAAGTTTGTAAGAACGATAAAGCAAATCCCCCACAAGGCGAAATACCTTATCTATTTTAGGCAAAGAAATATCATCGTGATGGATGATAATCAGTCTTCCCAAGCCCAAATCCTTGCTAAAATCCACAAAATTTAAAGCCAAAAATATAAGTTCTAATTCTTTTTCAAAAACAATAATTCTTTTAAGATGTTTGTTTTGTAATAAAATTTTATACAAAATTCCATTTCCCATTCCATAAAAAAAAAGCACAGGATAACGCGTAAAATCCTTAAAATATTCTAAATCTTTTTCTAATTCCTTAACAGGATTTTCATACATTTTTTTCAAAGTTCTTTTTTTGATGATATTAATATCCAAATTATCCTTTCCTTGAGTGAAGACAAAATCCCTAAGTTCGTTTAAATTTTGAAGTTTTTTGCGTAAATTATCATACTCAAAACCATTCAAGGCTTTGAGATTTTTTTTGAAATTATTTTCTTCTTTTTCATTTTTTTTTATTTTTTTACTCTTTGCTTTTTTCATTTTCTTGCTTTCTTCTAGTTTGTTCTTTTCTTTTGTCATTTTTCGCCTTTCTTAGCCAAAATTTTCTTTTCAGCTTTCACTCTTCCCCCTTACTCTCTTTATCCACTTCCCTAATCCTCTTTCTTTAAGCTTTTCTTCTAAAGGATTTATATTTTTAATCAAAGCATTTTCTTGAGCTTTAATATGTCCATAAACTAATTCCATAAATTCCAAATGCTCTTTAATCCAAAGAACACTTTTATTAAAACTATCTTCTT
>NZ_JBKORB010000016.1:0-9782 GCF_046764905.1 Campylobacter parajejuni | reverse complement strand
TGGCTATACTTTCCAGAATGTTCTGCTAACCTTTCCTATTGCACATTGCAGTCCTACAACCCCCAGTGCAAGCACTGGGTTTGCCCTCTTACGCTTTCGCTCGCCGCTACTTGCGCAATCTCTATTGATTTCTTTTCCTGAGGGTACTAAGATGTTTCAATTCCCCTCGTTCGCTCCTATAATTAGGTAAGATATATCTCTATATCTTGGGTTGCCCCATTCGGAAATCTAGGTATCAAAGCTTCTTGACAGCTCCACCTAGCTTATCGCAGTCTAGTACGTCCTTCATCGCCTTTACCAGTCAAGGCATCCACCATTCGCTCTTAGTAGCTTACCTTACTAACATAATAACTAACATAATGAACTTATGTATTTTTCTAAAACGCATCACTTCCTTGTTAAAGTTTTTATGATAAAACTCTTTATCTTAAGACGGAAAGCATTCAAACACTTAATAAAAAGACTAAAATTATTTTTTAGCTTTAAACTAAGCTGTGAGTTTGAAACTTGTCTTTAGTATTATTTAGAAACTCATTCTTATTTAGAAATTCAATCTAAATAAATCAAACAAATAAATTTTTTATAATTCTTTATAAGTTTTTTACTATAAGTTCCCTACTAAAGAAAAGATAAATAGCTTTTATCCTTTAACAAGTCCTGTAAAATTGTTTTTATTAAAACTTGCTTGTGACTCTTAACAATGGTAAGTTAAAGAACATACACCTCTAGAAAAAATTATGTTTCGGTTATGATTTTTAAGAAGTGAAAGTTGAAATTATACATAAAGAAGCTTAAGGGAAGATGAAATATAAAAACTCAATGTAAAATTTTACATTGAGTTAAAAATTATCGACTTTTATATCCTTTAAGTGCGAAAAATAGAATATAAAAATAACATAACATAGGAATCATATAAGAAAGTAGCAAGTTAGAATAATCAGCAACCAAACCTTGAACTGGGGGTATTAGAGCTCCACCAACTATGGCCATACAAATAAGCCCTGAAGCTTGACTTGTAAATTTGCCTAAATTCTTCGTTGCTAAAGAAAAGATGGTTGGGAACATAATGGAATTAAAAAACCCTATAGCTATTAAAGACACCATAGCAACCTTTCCACCAACTAAAACGGCTAACAATATCAAACAAATACTCATCATAGCATTAAAAGCCAAACATCGATTCGGCGGTATGACACTCATAACGGCACTTCCTATAAACCTTCCTACCATAGCACCGCCCCAATAAAACGCTATATATTTTGCACCTGTTATCTCTTCTATATCAGCAAATTTTTTCATAGTTAAAATTAAAAATGAACCGATAGATACTTCAGCTCCGACATAAAAAAATATACCCGCAGCACCTAAAACAAGATGGGGATACTCAAATATGCTTATTTTTCCATCGTGATTTTCTTCGCTGATTTTTTCAGCCCTTTCTCTCACATCAGGAAGCCTTAAAAGATACACCACAACAGCTAAAAGGATTAAAACACCTGCTATCATTAAGTAAGGAATTTGAACCGATTGTGCTTCTTGAGCCTTACTTACATATTCAGCCGTTCCAGAAAGTATAAAAGTAGCACCAAAAATGGGTCCTAAAGTTGTTCCTAGCGAATTAAAAGCTTGAACCAAGGTTAAAGCTGTAGCTTCTTTTCCCGGTGCAAGCAAGGTTACAAAAGGATTTCCTGCAGTTTGCAAAAGAACTACCCCGCTAGCTAAAACAAAAAAGGCCCCTAAAAATATAGGATAAGAAGCCGTAGAAGCTGCTGGATAAAATAAAATACAACCTATAGATGTTAGAACAAATCCTAAAACAACCCCCATAGGATATCCAACTTTTTCCAAAAGTTTTCCAAAAAAACCACCTGTTATAAAATAAGCACCAAAAAAACAAAATTGCACCAACGCCGCTTCAAAATAATTCAGCTCAAAAATAGCTTTAAGATGCGGTATTAAAATATCATTTAAAACGGTAATAAACCCCATAACAAAAAATAAAGCTGTCAATGTCGCTAGTGCGAAATTATTTGATTTCATTTGCATATTTTCTCCTTTAAATTGAATTTAATTTTCTATAAATTTGTATTAAATTCTTTGTAGAACTATCGTGTTCTTGGGTTGTTTCTCCTTTTAATTCCGCTAAAATAGTTTTAGCAAGTTCTTTTCCAAGCTCTACGCCCCATTGGTCAAAACTATTAATATCCCAAATAACCCCTTGAACGAAAATTTTATGTTCATATAAAGCTACCAAAGAACCAATACTTCTTGGGTGAATTTCATCAAGCAAAAGCACATTGCTAGGGCGGTTACCTGAAAAAACTCTGTGTGGAGCTAATTTATGAATTTGTTCTTTTGTTAAGCCTTTTTTTGCCATTTCTTCTTGCACTTCTTCGAGCGTTCTACCCAACATAAAAGCTTCCGCTTGGGCAAAAACATTACTCAATAAAATTTCATGATGCTCAGGAAAATTCCCTCTTTTTGCCAAAGATGCAATCAAATCAATAGGACTTAAATGTGTCCCTTGATGTAAAAGTTGAAAAAAAGCGTGTTGAGCATTTATACCTACATCACCCCAAATAATAGGACCCGTGTCATAATCCACTCTTTTGCCGCTTTTTGTTATTTGCTTACCATTGCTTTCCATATCAAGTTGCTGTATAAATTTAGGAAAATACCTTAGCACCGAATCATATGGAGCTATAATATGGCTACCTGCATCAAAAAAATTAATATACCAAATTCCTATTAAAGCCATAAGCACGGGCATATTTTTTTCAAAAGGCTCGTTGCGAAAGTGTTTATCAATTAAATAAGCTCCTTCAAGCAAAGAAGAAAAATTTTCCTTACCTAAATAAATCATAATAGCCAAGCCTATGGCAGACCAAAGACTATAACGCCCACCTACCCAATTCCAAAATTCAAACATATTTTCAAGGTCTATACCAAATTCTTTTACTGCTTCCTTATTTGTAGAAACTGCCACAAAATGTTTTGTTATGTATTTTTCATCTAAGGCGTGATTTAAAAACCATCTTCTAGCTGTAAAAGCATTAGTTAAAGTCTCTTGCGTGGAAAAAGTTTTAGAGGCCACTATAAATAGCGTTGTCTCAGGATGGACTTTTTCTAAAACTCCTTGCAACTGGATACCATCTACATTAGAAACAAAATGCATATGAAGCCTTGGATGGGCATAGTTCTTTAGTGCCTTACACACCATTAAAGCCCCAAGGTCAGAACCCCCTATGCCTATATTTACAATATCTGTAATAACTTGATTTGTATAACCAAGCCAAGAACCCACTCTTATAGAATCTGAAAATTTCTGCATTTTGGCTAAAACTTCTCTCACATTAGGCATAATATCCATATCATCAATCTTAACCGCATAGTCTGATTTGTTTCTCAAAGCTGTATGTAAAACAGCTCTGTTTTCTGTGCTATTAATCTTTTCACCTTCAAACATAGCATCAATTTTTTCTTTCAAAGAACATTCTTTAGCTAAGTCAAATAAAAGCTTTAAAGTCTCATCATTGATACGATTTTTAGAATAATCAAGTTTTAAATCTCCACTTTGCAAAAAATATTTAAATCCCCTATTTAAATCTTCACTAAATAAAGTTCTCATATGCACATCTTTAATATCCAAAAAATGATTTTGCAATGCTTTGTAAGAATTTAGATGTGTTAAAGTTTTCATTATTAACTCCTATTTTTAAAAAAATAATCCTTCAAATGATTTTCTAATGCCACAGCTACGCCATAAATTCCGGGATACTTCGCCAAAACAACATATACAGGAATAGCTGCTAAATACGCATCAAATCTTCCTTTATTTTCAAAACGCATTCTAAAAGGAGAGGTTTTAAAATAGTCAATAAATCTAGGGATAATTCCACCACAAAGATAAACTCCACCCCTAGCTCCTAAAGTCAAGGCCAAATCCGCAGAAATAGTCCCCAACATAGCACAAAAAATATCTAATGTTAAACGACACAAAGGAGATCTACCGCTTAAAGCTTGTTCGCTAATAAGTTCAGGTGCTAATTTTGAACTCTTAATTCCTTCCCTATCTGCTAAGGCTTCGTAGATAAGCACAAGTCCTGCTCCACTCAAAAAACGCTCTGCTGATACATGCCCGTATTTTTTCTTTGCGTATTGCCAAATCATAACTTCAGTATCATCAAAAGGCGAAAAACTAGTATGCCCACCCTCTCCTGCTAAAGCAATATAACCGCCATTACTACAAGGTATAAGCCCACTCACACCAAGTCCAGTTCCGGGTCCTAAAACAGCCTTAGGAGCATTCATTTCACAAGAAGTTCCACCTACTTGAATAAGCTCTGTTGAAGACATTTGTGAAATTGCATAGGCTTGTGCTGTAAAATCATTAATCAAAATCAACACTTCTAAATTTAAAGCCTGCCTTGTAGTTTCTATGGAAAAAGCCCAGTGATGATTTGTCATCTGCACCCAATCTCCCACCACGGGATTTGCAATAGCAAAAGCACCATATTTGACTACGGGATTACCAACCTTATTTAAATACACTTTAACCGCATCCACAACGGTGTTATAATCATTGCAAGCTAAAACTTCTATATTTTCAATGGTATTTGCTGCCACTTCCAATGCAAAACGAGCGTTTGTTCCACCAATATCCGCTAAAAGTCTTGGATAAGATTTCTTATTTTGAGAAATAGACATTACATTTTACCTTTCTTGAATGAAGTATATAAGAGATGGGAAATTTTGGATTTATCGCTTTAAGGGCTTGATTAAAAACCTCTAGCTTTTCTTCTGTGGCTATGGATAAAAACAATTCATCGCATTTTTCAAGTGCGGATAAAGACATAGATAGCCTTTTATAAGGTGCGTTTTTAGGGCTAATCAAGACAATATTTTGTTTGGTTTTTAAAGCCCACTCGAACTCTTCAGCTTCAGGAAAAAGCGAAGCTGTATGCCCATCAAGTCCCATACCTAAAATAGCAATATCAGGCTGTTTATAATAAGCATTTGCCTTATCAACAAGTTCATCTAAAGGGATATTGGGATTTTCAAAATAAGCTTGAAAGTGGGATTTTTTTGCCAAATTCTTTAAAAAATGGGTCGCAATTAATCTGGCATTGCTATTTTCATCATCTAATTTCACAATTCTTTCATCAACCAAAGAAATATGACATCTATCCCAAGCACAATCTTCTTGATTTAACAATTCTAAAAAACCTACAGGGGATTTTCCTCCTGAAAAAGCTAAATTGATGCTATTTTTATGCAGTAGATGTTTTTTAAGCAATGAAGCAACCGCCTTAGCCAATGCAAGTTCGCATTCTTGTGTATTTTCAAAACGATATAGTTGAAATGCCATTGATACGCCTTTATTCTTTTAACATTATAGAAAGCTTAACAAAGCTTTGCTTAATAAATTTCTTTAAAACATTTATATTCACAAAAAAATATAAAAATATTGTTTCAAATTTTCACATTTATTTCAATCATTATGCAAAAAAATAAACACAACTATAAAAATTTACATCAAAAATTATGCCATTCATGCCCTTCTTTTTTTACAAGCTCAAAGACTTCCTTAGGACCCCAACTACCTGCAAGATAAGAATATAAAGGGGTTTTATTGGCTTTCCAGTTTTCCAAAATAGAATCAACCCAAGTCCAAGCTGCTTCAAGTTCTTCTTTGTGATTAAAAGACGCCTGATTGCCTTCTATTGCATCTAAAATCAATCTTTCATAAGGCTGCATAATAGAAGCATTATTTAAATTTAAAATAAGATTTTTTTCTTCGTATTCTATAGTTTTTCCTATTTTCTTCACTCTTAAATTTAAAGAAATTTGATTATCCGGTTGTAAGCGTATGATAAGCTTATTAGGATTTAAATTTGAAAGCTCTTTATTTTTAAAATACACAACAATTTGAGCAAAAGAATCAGCCATTCTCTTGCCTGTTCTTATATAAAAAGGGACTCCCTTCCAGTTTTCTTCCAAAAGCTCCGCTTTGATAGCAACAAAAGTTTCAGTTTGACTATCGCTTTTAACGCTATCTTCGGCTAAATATGCTTTAAATTCGCCTGATTTGATATATTGAGCCCTAATCACATTATTTTTAATATCTTCATCGCTCAAAGGTTTTAAACTTTTTAAAAGTTCAAGTTTGGAACGTCTTATAGACTCTGCGTCAAAATTTTGCGGAATTTTCATAGCAAC
Source organism: Campylobacter parajejuni (assembly GCF_046764905.1). Classification (NCBI taxonomy): domain Bacteria; kingdom Pseudomonadati; phylum Campylobacterota; class Epsilonproteobacteria; order Campylobacterales; family Campylobacteraceae; genus Campylobacter; species Campylobacter parajejuni. The sequence continues at coordinate 3,563 of NZ_JBKORB010000016.1, read as the reverse complement.
CAAAGAAAGAATTTGTAAAATATGATTTTGCACCATATCCCTTAAAGCTCCAGTGCTATCATAAAATTCCCCCCTACTTTCAACTCCCAAGGTCTCAAAAACACTAATTTCTACACAATCAATATGCTCTTTGCCCCACAAGGAAGTAAAAATAGGATTGCAAGATCTTAAAATTAAAAGATTTTGTATGCTTTCCTTTCCAAGATAATGGTCAATTCTATAAATTTGACTCTCAGTGTAATATTTAGCAATTTCATTGTTAATAGCCTGACAAGATTGCAAATCCATACCCAAAGGCTTTTCTAGGATAATTTTCACATTGGATTGGTTAAGATGCACGAGTGCTAAATTTTTACACGCTTTCATAAAAAATTCAGGTGCAACAGAAAAATAAATAACAATATTTTGGCTCTCATTGCCCACTTCTTCTCGCAAACAATCAAAATCTCTCACTTCATTTAAATTAATACTTAAATAAGTTATAATATGTGTAAATTCTTCCCACTTCTTATCATCATAATTTTTAATATGTATTTTCGAACGATTATTCAACTCTTCTATAAATTGCTCGGTATTCAAAGCACTTCTACTTGTAGCAATAATCTTTCCCATAGAAGGCAACAAGCCATCAATAAAAGCTTGATACAATGATGGAAAAATTTTTCTCATAGCCAAGTCCCCAGTAGCACCGAATAAAACAAATTTAAAATTTTCCATAATTTTTCCTTAAAATAATGTATTTTTAAAAAATTTACTACCAAATAATGACTTAAAAATAAAGCTATTATTTAGAATTTTTACTTAAAATATAGCATAATTATTACAATAATATCAAATTTCAACCCAAAAACAAGGATAAAATAATGGCACAAAAGAAACTTGAACAAATCACAAAAAATATCATCAAACGCAGTAAAAAAACAAGAGAAGCCTATCTAGAACGCATAGAAACTTATAGGGGTAAAATTCAAAGAAAAGATTTAGGTTGTGCGAATTTAGCTCACGCTTATGCAAGCATTCCTTCGCATATTAAAGATAGAATTAAGAATAATGAAGGATTAAATTACGCCATAATTTCAGCTTACAATGATATGCTTTCGGCTCACCAGCCTTTTAAAAACTACCCAGATATAATCAAAAAAGAAATTTTCAAGCATAACGCTTTTGCACAATTTGCAGGAGGCACACCCGCTATGTGTGATGGTATCACTCAAGGCTATGAGGGTATGGAGCTTAGTCTTTTTTCAAGAGATGTGATTGCTATGAGTGTAGCCATAGCCCTTTCTCATAATGTTTTTGATGGGGCTTTTTATCTGGGTGTGTGCGATAAAATTGTTCCGGGTCTTTTAATAGGAGCCTTAAGTTTTGGGCATTTGCCAAGTATTTTTGTGCCTTCGGGACCCATGACTAGTGGAATTTCTAATGATGAAAAATCTAAAACCAGACAACTTTTTGCTGAAGGTAAAATTTCTCGCGATAAATTACTCGAAAGCGAAATGAAATCTTACCACGACATCGGCACTTGCACCTTTTATGGCACGGCTAATTCCAATCAAATGATGATGGAATTTATGGGTTTGCATTTGCCAAATTCTGCTTTTATCAATCCAAATACCACCCTAAGAGAAGCTTTGGTAAAAGAAGCGGCTTCGCATATGGTAAAAAATAAAATTAAAGGCATAGGAGAACTTCTTAGTGAAAAAAATATTGTCAATGCCATAATAGGACTTATGGCAACGGGGGGTTCGACTAATCATACTATTCACTTAAGTGCTATTGCTAGGGCAGCGGGTATTATTATAAATTGGGATGATTTTGATGCTATTTCTAGCATCACTCCACTTTTAGCAAGAGTTTATCCTAATGGAAAAGCCGATGTAAATCAATTTGAAGCCTCAGGAGGCATAGCTTTTGTTATTAATGAGCTTTTAAAAGAGGGGCTATTGCACGAAGATGCAGATACTATTATGGGTAAGGGTTTGGAAGCTTACACCAAAAATCCATTCTTAATTGATGATAAAATCATCTATAAAGATGGAGTAAAAACAAGCAAAAATGAAAATATATTAAGAAATATAGAAAATCCTTTTTCTAAAGATGGGGGAGTTAGAATTTTAAGGGGAAACATAGGCAGAGCAGTAATTAAAATTTCAGCCGTAAAAGAAGAACACCAAGTCATAAAAGCTCCAGCCTTAGTTTTTCACTCTCAACAAGAATTTTTACAAAGCTTTCAAAATGGGGAATTAGAAAAAGATTTTATCGCTGTTTTGCCCTATCAAGGACCTAGAGCAAATGGTATGCCAGAACTTCACAAACTTACCCCGCCTTTGGGAATTTTACAAGATAGAGGTTTTAAGGTTGCTCTTGTTACAGATGGGAGAATGTCAGGAGCCTCAGGCAAAGTTCCAGCGGCTATACATATGAGTCCAGAAGCCTTGCTTGGAGGTAATATAGCAAAAATCAAAAATGGGGATTTGCTTTTGCTTGACGCAAAAAATGGCACTCTTGAAGTTTTAATCAGTGAAAAAGAATGGCAAGAAAGAACAGCCAATAAATTTGAAAGTCAAGAATTTTTTGGCTGTGGCAGAGAGCTTTTTGCAGGGTTTAGAACGCAAAGTTCAAGTGCAGAAACGGGTGCTATGAGCTTTGGTGGATATTTTAGTTAAAGGAGAAAAAATGCAAGCAAAAGAAGTTTTAGAAATAAGCAAAATCATTCCAGTCATCACAATTTATGATTTAAAAACAAGCGTTGATTTAGCTAAAGCTTTACTAGATGGGGGCATTAGAATTTTAGAAATTACCCTAAGAACAAATAATGCAATCGAAGCAATCAAACTCATAGCAAACGAAGTTCCTCAGGCTATCGTAGGTGCGGGAACTATTTTAAATTTTAAAATGCTAGAAGAAGTCAAAAATGCCGGAGCAAAATTCGCCATAAGCCCGGGTTTAAATTCTATTTTTGCAAAAGAAGCTCAAAATATAGATATAACACTAATTCCGGGTGTAGCAACAGCTAGCGAAGTAATGTTGGCACTTGAATTTGGCTATAAGAATTTAAAATTTTTTCCAGCAGAATCTGCTGGCGGAATCACTATGTTAAAATCTTTAGCCGCCCCTTTTAGTGATGTAAAATTTTGCCCCACTGGAGGTATCAATTTAGATAATATGCAAAACTACTTAAATTTAAACAATGTTCTTTGCGTAGGTGGTTCGTGGTTAAGTCCAAAAGAACTGATTTTAGAAAAACAATGGAGCAAAATCACTCAAATTGCTAAGCAAAGTCTAGAAAAGATTTCATAAACATCCAAATTGCCGTAAAAACCATATCAAATTATAAACATATGGTTTTTATCGTCATCTTATTATAAAACACATCTATCTTGAAGACAAACTGAAATAATAAAAAAAGGATTTATTAAAGTATAAAGAAATAGGATTTAAGACTGACACTAATGGTGGGCCTAACAAGACTTGAACTTGTGACCTCACCCTTATCAGGGGTGCACTCTAACCAGCTGAGCTATAGGCCCTTAATAAATGGTGGAGAATAGCGGGATCGAACC
>NZ_JBKORB010000015.1:0-9823 GCF_046764905.1 Campylobacter parajejuni | reverse complement strand
CTCATTGCGGACTTGTTAGTATTTATCTTTTTTATTCTTGATAAACTTCTTCAATGCTTTTCTTGTTTAGCTTTATTGTTTGTTTTTTAAGGTTTTTTAGTTAAGTTTTATATATTTTTAGTGTTATTGTTTTTGTAGGTTGAATTATAAAAAATTTATATATTAATTATATAAATTTGGTTCTTTTAAAAAATGTTTATCCGATTAACTACTTGCTTCATTGATAAATTTTTAAATAAAAAATAGAAATCAATATGGAAATTTACGATGAAATTATTAATTTTATCAATTATTAAGTTTTATTTACATAAAATTAATACATAAAAGTTAATATTATTTAAATAAGATAATTTATATCTTAAACAATTTATTTTTTGTTAATTATATTAGCTTAAAAATTGATTTATAAGGTGTATCTTATGAAAAAGTTCATTTCTAAGGGGCCAGTTTTAGCCTTATTACTCGGGATGGGGTTTGTTTTGAGTATAAACGGTGCGGAAAATTCAAACGTTCTTATTCAAGGACAAGCCGCACAAGATGGTGATACGAAACCAAGAACTCTTGAAGGTTATGTGCATCAAGAGGATGCGTTTTTTAAATATTTAAAAGAGCATCATCCTATGTTTAAATATGAAAAAGAAGGGCGTATAGTAGGTAAATATGCTATTAGCGATAGAGAGGAAGAATATGTGGAATTTTCCAATGGTCCTACTTTTGCAGAGCAAAATAATCTAGCCCATACTTCAGTAACTTACCGCTTAGGAATGGAATCTTTTTTGGATTTTCCAAACAAATTTGTAGGTCCAAAAAAATGTGGTGAATGCCACCCTGCACAATACAAAGCTTGGGAGAGATCGCGTCATGCTAAAACTGTTCGTTTTCCTGATGAGTTTGAAGAAGTAGGAAACGATTTAAAAAAACCTATGTATAACTCACAATCCACCATTTTACCAGATGGAATTTATCCTGATGATGTGTATGCTGTAATTGGAACACCTAGAACAAAATATGGTTTCATCGATAGATGGTTGGTTCGTGGAACCTATCATGTTGAAGATGGAAATCTTAGCAATATGACTGGAAAAATTGTAGCTGGAGGCAATCAATTCTCAAGACTTTGGAGTGAGTTTTTAACCCCTGAAATGACTAAAAAGATAGCAGAATTTTCTCCGGGATTTCCTACTACTATGGAGCAATTTGGAGGTAATGGCTCACAAGTTTGGGGGACTAATTCTTACGCGGCAAAATATCGTGAAAGTATGCTTTTTCAGCCTGCAAGTTCTTATTGTGAAACCTGTCATAGTTTTAAATTTGATTTTAAAAGCAAAGAAGAATTTTATAAGGCTTTAGGAAATACTCAAGAACTTAGAAAACATACAATTTCAAAAGGTATTTCTTGTGAAGAATGTCATGGTGCGGGTGCTCATCTTTATGGTGCTAGAGGGGCAGGTATGCCATCAAACTGCGAAAGATGTCATCAGAGATTTTCTTATAATGAAGAAGATGCTAAGAAAAATCCTAGAAAACCATTCAACGCATTTTTTAAATCTAGTTGTCCTTCTTGTGGAACCGAAGGGGCGCAAATGTATAGTTCCGCACATTATGATAAGGGTATGAGATGTGCAACTTGCCACGATCCACACGAAGTTACTTTTAATGATTGGAAAGAAGGTTATACTAAAGTAGGGCTTAAAAAAACTTGCACAGATTGCCACGATACGCAGGCGAGTTTCTTTAAACAAGGTGGAATTCACTCTAAAGACAATTGCACCGCTTGTCATATGCCAAATATGATGAGTTGTGAAAATTTTGGTGCAGTTCAAAACCCTGATAAAGGTGGATTTGATAATGTTAGAGCTTCTCATATTTGGAAAATAAAAGTGGATAAAACAGCAAAAACTCTTAATCCACCAGAAGGCAAAGAAAGATCTCCAAAAACTCCGGGATGGACCATAGCTAGAGATGACGATGGAAGATTTTTTCTTGATCTTATGTGGGCTTGCGGACGCACAAGCTTTAGTGATCCAAATTTAATGGGGCCGGGTGCAAGTGGATGTCATAGTGCAGTGCAGTCAAATTTACCTAAGAAACTTCATTTTACAGACCAAGAAACCATCTATGATATTGTTGTAGGTTGGCAAAAACCTGTTAAAGATGGCTATGAAAATATTCTTAAAGGCGTAAAAGAAATTGATAAAGCTATGGCTGAAAATCCTAAACTTTCTGTAGAGAAAAAATCTCGTGTTATTACTTTAGCAAATCAAGCAAGAGACATTGCAGAAAAATTACAAAAAGACGGCTCTTGGGGTGTTCATGGTCCTATTTACTCTAAAAAAATAGTTGATGAAGCTTTGGTTTATATACAAGAAGCTAAAAATATTTTAAAATAATTTTTCGCCCATTTTTTGGGCGAGTTTAAGGAGTAAATTTTGAAACAAAGTTTAGTAAAACTCATATTACTTGCTCTTTTTTGTTTTTTAAATCCTTCCTTGTATGCTGATGGGAAAATTCAAATCGGTATAGTAGAAGGTGTGGTTCCTATTAGTATGAAAGATGCTGAAAAGCTTTTAGGACAAAAAAATGTATATTTTATAGATGTTAATTCCAAAGAAGAAAGAGAAGTCGCGGGTAATATACCCGATGCTATTTTAGTTGATGCACAAAATTGGCAAAATTTATTGCCAGATGATTTTAATGCTACTTTGATTTTTTATGGTTCTAATCGCTTTACTTTCGATGCTTCTAATCTTGCAAATTTGAGCCAAAAACTAGGCTATACCCATGTTTATGTTATGTTAGATGGTATAGAATCTTGGATACTTTCTGGAAGAAAAGTTCAAAAAGAACAAATAGAAAAATGGCAAGACGCTAAAAATTTGGATAATTTTAAAGATAGTATCCATTCAAGATTGTATTTTGGGGATGTTCCAAGTTGCAGGGATTGTCACGGAAAAGGCGAAGATAAAAAATCCATTCGCTATAATAATGCTGCAAGTTTAGAACTTATTAATCAAAACTGCGCAAGTTGCCATAAAGATGTAAGTAAGGAATTTAAACATAGTATTCATCAAAATATCAGCCAAATACAACTTGATAAAGATGGAAAAAAGAAAAAAATTCCAACTTGCACCACTTGTCATAATATCCACAATAATGATCCATTAATGAATGCAATGACCTTAAAGCAAAGAAGTGATTTTAAATGCGGGGAGTGTCATCAAGATAAGCAAGACCGCTATCACGATACTTTTCATGGTAAGGCTATGGTATTAAATAGCCCGGGTAGTGCGCCTAAAATAGCAGCTTGTTATGATTGTCATGGTAAGCATAATATTTTAAAAGTGGAAGATTTAAACTCAACTTTATCGTCTTTAAATCGTGTTCAAACTTGTGCGCAATGTCATCCAAATTCCAATGAAAATTTCGCAAATTTTATTGCACATGCTGACCATAGTGATGGAGAAAACTATCCTTTACTTCACGGTGCTTATATTTTTATGACCGCTTTAGTTATAGGAGTTTTTGTATTTTTTGGTTTGCATACTTTACTTTGGAGTATAAGACTGATTTTAGCAAGACTTTCACATCCTGTAGAATGGAAAAAAGCAAAAGAAAATGCACACAATGACAAGGTTTTAATCAAGCGTTTTTCAACCTTCCATAAAATTCAGCATTTCTTTATGGCGGCAAGTTTCTTAGGGCTAGCTTTCTCAGGTTTGCCTCAGAAATTTTATTCTGCTCCTTGGGCACAAACTATGATAAATCTTATGGGTGGACCAATCGGTGCAACTGTGGTGCATCACATTAGTGCTATTATTATGTTTGCGGTATTTTTCTCTCATATTGGAGAAATCATACTTGTAAATTGGAAAAGAAGAGATTTGGTGCGTGATTCACAAACAGGCAAACTTGACAAAATGAAAATTTTAAGAGCCCTTTTTGGACCGGATTCTTTGATGCCGAATTGGCAAGATTTTAAAGATATGAAAGCACATTTTAAATGGTTCTTTGGTATGGGTGAAAGGCCACAATTTGACCGCTGGACTTATTGGGAAAAATTTGATTATCTAGCGGTATTTTGGGGTATGTTTGTTATAGGACTTTCAGGACTAGTTTTATGGTTCCCTACTTTCTTTAGCACCTTTTTACCGGGCTGGATGATTAATCTTTGTTCTTTGGTGCATTCCGATGAAGCTTTACTTGCAACAGGATTTATCTTTGCAATCCACTTCTTCAACACCCATTTTAGAGCGGATCGTTTTCCTATGGATATGGTTATTTTCTCAGGAACTCAAAGCGAGACTGAAATCAAGCAAGAAAGAAGTGCGTATTATCAACGCCTAAAAGAAAGTGGAAAACTTGAAAGTTTATATGAAAAAAACTCTAAATTTGATTCTTATAAGGGCATAGCAAAATTAGCGGGTTATTTAATGCTAATCACAGGAATGGTCTTTTTATTCTTAATGATTTATGCTTTTATAGTGGATTTGTTAAAATGACAATTGTCTAGATTTTTCTAGACAATTGATAAAGAAAGGATTAGATGTTAAAAAAACTGATTTTGGGATTTGCGGTATTATTATTTTGTGCTTGTAATGATGAAAAAATAGACGCAAATATACTTTCTAAAGGAACGCAAACTACGGAAAAATACAAGCAAGACTCTAGCAGCTTGGATTTAAATTCTTATAAAGAAATCGCAGAATTTTTTAAGGACAATCAAAACATTGTTTTTTCAAAAAAACCTGTGTTGATTGTTTTTAGTGCGAATAATTGCATTTATTGTGATAAATTAAAACGCGAAATTCAAAATGACAAAAAAATTCACAATATATTAAAAAACGAATACAACTCTTATTATATCAATACAAGTTATCATAAAATTCATAATTACAACAACAAAAAAATAAGCACAGAGGAGCTTTCTAAAGAATTTAACATAGACGCTACGCCCACTTTAGTTTTTTTCACACCTGAACATAAAACCTTGCTTATTTATCCCGGTTTTATGAGTGCTAAGCGTCTTGTTTTGACTATGGAAATTTTAAAAGATGAAAAAAATCAAGCACTAGGTCAAGATGAGCTTTTTAAAAAACTTTTTCTAGCTTATAAGGAAAAAAATGTTTAAAAAGATATTTTTTTCATTTTGGATGAGCCTTGTTTTGCTTTTTATCTATGCTTTTTCTTGTGCAGTGGCAACTTTTGTCGAAAATGATTTTGGCACTAGTGCTGCTAAAGCCTTAGTTTATGATGCTTTATGGTTTGATGTATTACACCTTTTACTTTTAGTCAATCTTATAGGCATTATCTTTATACACAAGCTTTTTCAAAGAAAAAAATACGCTGCTTTGCTTTTGCATAGTGCTTTTATAATTATCTTGCTTGGGGCAGGTATTACGCGTTATTTTGGGGTAGAAGGGGGTATGCATATTAGAGAAGGACAAAGCTCTAATACTATCGTTACAAGAGATGAATTTATAGCTTTAATGATTTATAATGATGAAGGTAAGGTTGTAGGATATCAATCCTTTGGAGTGGCTTTTAACCCCTTGCTTCATAATGATTTTGAGAAAAAAGTTTCTTTGTCAAATAAAACTATTGATTTAAAATTGCTTGATTATGAAAAAGCTCCTAATGCTATGAGTAATCCTATCATTAAAGTGCAAATTTCTTTTAACAATGAAAGCAAGGAAATTTTACTCACTCCAAATTACAACAATGATAATGTTTTGCCTTTTAGATTGGGTGGTGAAATTTTTGCTTTAAATTGGGGGCCTGAAGAGATTAAACTCCCTTTCTCTTTAGCCTTAAAAGATTTTATCCTAGATCGTTATTCAGGCTCTATGAGTCCTTCTTCTTACGCTTCGGATATTGAAGTGATTGACCAAGATAAAAGTTTTGAGTATAAAATTTTTATGAATAATGTTTTAGATTATGGTGGGTATAGATTTTTTCAAAGCTCTTATGACCAAGATGAGCAAGGCACTATACTTTCTGTAAATAAAGACCCCGGAAAAATTCCTACTTATATAGGCTATACTTTACTTACTTTTGGCTTTTTGTGGGTTTTGTTTGCAAAAAATTCAAGATTTCAAAAATTGTCAAATTATCTTAAAAATCAAAAGAATTTTTTGCTTATTATCTTTTGCCTTTTCACCCTGCACGTTAAAGGTTTTGCCGATGAAAATACTTTAAAACTGATACAAAATATCAAAGATAATTCCGCAAAACATTCTATGCTTTTTGGGACTTTGCTTGTGCAAGATTTTGATGGCAGGGTAAAACCTATCGATACTTTAGCGATGAATTATATCCATAAAATTACCAAAAAAAATGATTTTTTAGGTTTAAACTATAATCAAATTTTTCTTGGAATGATGATGTATCCGCAGCATTTTAGACAGGTAAAAATGATTAGCGTAAAAACGGCAAAGCTAAAAGAAATTTTAGGTGTGGATAAAAATGAAAAATATCTCGCTTATGATGATGTTTTTGATGGAGATTTTTACAAACTTTCAAATTATATCGAAGAAGCAAACCGCAAAAAACCCGCTTTAAGAGATCAGTTTGATAAAGATGTTTTAGCTCTTGATGAGAAAATCAACACCGCTTTTTATATTTATAGTGGAGAAATTTTTAGAATATTTCCTGACCCAAGTCAAAAAACTGATACTTGGTATTCTCCTGCTACACCTATGCCTTTTGATTTAAAGGATATAGAAAATATGCAAGGTTTGTTGGCAAAATATTTTTTTGATTTTGAACAAGCTCTTAGCACCAAAGATTTTTCTAAGACCGATGAGAGCTTAGAAAGGCTTAAAAATTTCCAAAATTTTTATGGGGCAAATCTCATTCCCGCACCTACTCAAATTTCTTTAGAGCTTTTTTTAAATCACTATAATATTTTTGACAATCTCACTCCAATCTATCTTTTGCTAGGTAGTGTGCTTTTTATCTTATTAATCTATGAAATTTTAAGTCTTAAAAAAGCACCAAAAGCACTTAAAAATGGCATTTTTATTCTCATTGCCTTAAGTGTTTTAGCTCACGCTTTAGCTTTAATCTTTCGTTGGTATGTAGGAGAACATGCTCCTTGGAGTAATGCTTATGAAAGTATGGTTTATATAGCTTTTGCTTGTGCTTTTGCAGGACTTATTTTTTATAAAAAATCCTCTTTAGCACTTTGCACCGCAAGTATTATGGCCGGAATTTCTCTTTTTGTAGCACATCTTGGCTTTATGGACCCACAGATTACAAATCTTGTGCCTGTTTTAAAATCTTATTGGCTTAATATCCATGTGTCTATCATTACCGCAAGCTACGGATTTTTAGGGCTTTGTTTTTTGCTTGGAGTGTTTAGCTTGATTTTGTTTATGTTAAGAAATCCAAAAAAAGCCCAAATAGATCAAAGTATTTTAAATTTACATTGTATCAATGAAATGGCTATGATATTGGGGCTTGCTTTACTAACGATAGGGAATTTTTTAGGGGGTGTTTGGGCAAATGAAAGTTGGGGAAGATATTGGGGCTGGGACTCTAAAGAAACTTGGGCTTTGATTTCTATTATTGTTTATACTATGATTTTACATCTTAGATTTATCCCTAAATTTAACAATCCTTATGTTTTTGCAAGTGCAAGTGTTATAGGGTTTTATTCTATTTTGATGACTTATTTTGGAGTAAATTTTTATCTTTCAGGACTGCATTCTTATGCTGCGGGAGATCCTGTGCCTGTGCCAAAATTTTTATATTTTTTTGTTGCTTTTACGATGATTTTGATTGTAGGAGCGTTTTTTAAAAGAAAATTAAAAAATCCTATATGAGTTTCCCTTGAAAATTTCAAGGGAAAAAGTTAAAATTCTTTTCTTGTATCCATAGAGCCTACGATTTTGCCCGTTTCCTTATCAATCATAATAGCATTTACATCGCCCATATAAGGTTCTTTAGTGATTTTATAACCCATTTTTTCAAGATTGTTTTGCACATCTTTAATGATTCCAAAAGGTTCAGTTCTAAGCTCATCAGGCAACCATTGCATATGAAATCTTGGAGATTCTACCGCAGTTGCAATATCCATTTTATGGTCAATTACATTGGAAATCACTTGTAAAACGGTTGTGATAATTCTAGAACCCCCCGGACTACCCACTACCATAAATACTTTTCCATCTTTAAGTATAATGGTTGGACTCATAGAACTTAATGGTCTTTTTTTAGGCTCTATGGCGTTAGCTTCTCCGCCCACAAGTCCGTATAAATTTGGAACTCCCGGTTTGATTGAAAAATCATCCATTTCATCATTGAGTAAAAACCCTGCTCCTTCAACAGCAGCACCTGAGCCATAGCTTGCATTGATTGTGTAAGTAATGCTTACTGCATTGCCTTTGCCATCTAGCACAGAATAATGAGTTGTGTTGTGTCCTTCATGGATTTGTCCTAAACCCGGCTTTACTTTTGAGCTTGGCAAGGCTTTATCTTTTGGAATTTTGGCATAAATTTCTTTGGCATATTTTTTGTCTGTAAGCTTATCAAGTGGAACTTTTACAAAGTCAGGGTCGCCCATATATTCAGACCTATCTGCATAAGCTTGACGCATAGCTTCTGCCATTATGTGTAGGGTTTTAGAGCTTGCAAAGCCTAAATTTTCTATGTTGGCATTTTCCATAATGTTTAAAATTTGTATGATGTGAGTTCCCCCGCTGCTAGGTGGAGACATAGAAATGATGTCATAACCCCTATAAGTGCCTTTGACAGGCTCTCTCCAAATGGCTTCATATTGTGCTAAATCTTCTTTAGTGATGATACCTTTGTTTTTAGCCATATCAGACTCTATTAAATCAGCGATTTTGCCCTTATAAAAAGCATCAGGACCTTCTTTGGCAATGAGTTTTAAAGTTTTTGCTAAATCTTTTTGAACAAACAAATCCCCACTTTTATAAGTGCTACCATCTTTTTTAAGGAAATATTTGCTAGAACTTGGAAATTCTTTAAACATATCCTTAGCTTCTAGCATAGTTTGTTCTTGTCTATCGTTGATAAGATAACCTTTTTCGGCTAGTTTTATAGCAGGTTCCATCAAGTCTTTTAATTTCATAGTGCCATAGCGTTCAAGCATAGCACTCATACCCTTAACGGTTCCGGGCACCCCAGCAGATAAATAGCCTATGGTTGAAGCATCTTTGATAACTTCTCCTTTGCTATCAAGATACATATTTCTACTTGCTTTTAAAGGTGCCATTTCCCTAAAATCAAGCGTGGTATTTTCTCCATTTGCTAAGTGAATGACAGCAAAACCACCCCCGCCTATATTTCCAGCCGCAGGATGCACCACAGCCAAAGCATAGCCTACAGCCACGGCCGCATCTATGGCGTTTCCGCCCTTATCAAGAACCTCTTTGCCTATTTTATTGGCAAGTTCGTGGCTTGATAGGACAAGTCCTGTTCCTGTTTTATCTTGTATAGGTGGATTAGCCGCACCAAAACTAAGCGTGATTGAAATCGCGAATATAGCTAAATAACGCATTTTACTCCTTTTGAATGATATTATAGAATTATTGTAACAAAAATAAGGATATTTATAAAGTTAAAAATTTATATATTTTGAAAAATATATTTAAAATTGTAGTATTTTGTATCAAATTTTCCCATTTTGTATAAATATATTTTTATAAATTTACAAATGGTAACTTTTAAATTTTTATACCAAACTTGGTATATTTTGCTAAAATTACTCTATATTAATTAAAGGTTAAGTATGAAATTTCAAACTCTAAATGAAAAAGAATTTTTAAATCCTTATTACCGCAAAAAGCCTATTTTGGAT
>NZ_JBKORB010000014.1:0-10582 GCF_046764905.1 Campylobacter parajejuni | reverse complement strand
TGGTAAGGTTTTAAATTCAGGGTAAGTTTTCACTAAATGTTTAAGGGCATTAATATGGTCAATCGCTGGCATAATGCCATAGTTTTGATAGTCTTCATTGGGTGGGATAAAGGTTGAAGTAAAATGAGCTTGATAATCCCTAGCCAATTTTCCTTGCGATTTCAAGTTTGTGATATGATTATTAAGAAATTCATAGCATATGTGTGCATTTTCAAGATTTACTTCTTTGGCAACACCCATATCAAGCAAAACTTTGGATAAATGAGGCAAGTCTTCTTTGGTAAATTCCGTAGTCGCACTATATTTTTCCACATTTGAACGTCGATGAGAAAAACAATGATAAAAAACATTGATGGCTACCACAGGGAAATTCTTAGCCAAATACTGCCTATCAAAGTCCAAAAAAGAGATATTTGCATTCGCCCCGTAGCCACCTATCACAAAAACTAAAGCTTTCATTTCTTTGCTATCATCAAAAGTCAGTCGATATTCTAGCTTTGAAGTGCGTTTAATGTTTAATTCAGCATCATCACAACTTGGGATTTCAAAAATTTCACTCACTATTGCCATTTTTTTCCTTTATCATAAGCTCAAATTTATCCCCTACATCTTTAAAAGTAAAAATCTTATTTCCACAAGGATAAGAGATGGAATTTTCTTTCATAGGGGATTTTCTTGTCTTTAGTTTTTCAAGCATAAGTGGGAGTTCTTTTTTAAATAAGGCTTTATCTGTTATTCTCATTCCGTGTTTTAAGTCTTTAATGAATTTACCATCGATTTGATTTTCATCTTGGATTAAATTTAAAGTAGCATCATAACCTAATTCTTTATAAGCAGAAAAGAGAATTTGTTTATCTTTAGCTGTATTAAATTCATCTTTTAAACTATGATAAGATGTAAAGATAATATCTTTGTTTGCCCTAGCTTGTAAATTTAGATGGGAAGAGTTAAGTAAAGAGCGAATGATATAGTTTTCAGGACGAAAAAAATATTTTGAATTTGTATCCGCACTCCAATAAGTTTTAGAAAAAAATTCTATCCTGTTGTGCGGGTATTTTTCAACATATTCACATTGACCGCTTTCTCTTCCTAAAATAAACATAGGGGAAGGCAAAACGCTTCCTGAATTATCTATCACTGCATTGACATACCAAGGGGAAATTTTAGCGATTAACAAAGACAAGTATCCTCCATAAGACCCCCCCCCCATAACTCTTGGTAAGGTTTTAAATTCAGGGTAAGTTTTCACTAAATGTTTTAAGGCATTAATATGGTCTATGGCTGGCATAATGCCATAGTTTTGATAGTCTTCATTGGGTGGGATAAAGGTTGAAGTAAAAACAAGTTTAAAATCTTGCTCAAGCTGATTTTGTTTTTTTAAATTTTCTACGTGTTTTACCAAAGTATCGGCTAAAAAAGCAGCATTATCATTACTTACTTCTGTGTAAGCAAAATTGAATTTCTTTAATAAATCCTTAATTCTATCAAGGTCTTCCTTTTCAAATGATTTATACGCACTATATTTTTCCACATTTGAACGTCGATGAGAAAAACAATGATAAAAAACATTGATGGCTACCACAGGGAAATTCTTAGCCAAATACTGCCTATCAAAGTCCAAAAAAGAAATATTAGCATTCGCCCCGTAGCCGCCTATGATAAAAACCAAAGCTTTCATTTCTTTTGCGTCATCGTAACTTATGCGGTATTCTAGCTTTGAAGTGCGTTTAATATTAAGTTCAGCATCATCACAACTTGGGATTTCAAAACTTTGATTTATAAGCAATTTTAAGCCTTTTAATTGATTTTTAAAGACAATTATACTTAAATTTTAGTAAAATAAAACAAAAACAAGGCTCAAAATGAAAAAGCTCTGCATAATCCCTGCCCGTGGGGGTTCAAAAAGAATTCCTAAAAAAAATATCATTGATTTTTTAGGCAAACCCTTAATCGCTTATAGCATAGATTATGCCTTAAATTCAGGTGTTTTTGATGAAGTAGTGCTTTCAAGCGATGATGAAGAAATCATAGAAATAGCCTTAAAATACGGCGCGAAAGCTCCCTTTGTGCGTGATAAAAACTTAAGCGATGATTATACTTCAAGCACGGCTGTGGTGCAAAACGCCATAAAACTTTTGCAAGATAAAAATCAATTTTTTGACACCGTGTGTTGTCTTTACGCTACTGCGCCGCTTTTAAATGCAAAAATTTTAAAACAAGCTTATGAAAAATTTATACTCAATCAAAGCCAGTTTTTATTCGCCGCTACGGAGTTTAATTGCCCTATCCAAAGGGCTTTTTACTTAGATGAAAAAAATCAAGTTTATATGTTTGATGAAAAACATTATAAAAGCCGCTCACAAGACTTGAAAAAAGCCTACTACGATGCAGGGGCGTTTTATTTTGGCACCAGCAAGGCTTGGCTTGAAGAGGATTTTATGTTTAAGCCGCATTCTAGCGTATTTGTATTGCCACGAACCTTAGTTTGCGATATAGATACCCTGCAAGATTTAGAATTTGCAAAAATACTTTATAAGGTGAATCACAATGTTTATCAGTAAAATCAAAGGTTTTAAATACCCCGATATGGACCTTGTGAGATGGTTTTTTAAAAATCATCTTTATGGTTTAAAAAATGCAAAAGTTTTAGAATTTGCCTCTCATAATGGCAATAATCTTTCTTTATTTGCTAATTATAATTATCAGTGTTTTGGCGTAGAACTTGACCCCACAAATCATCAAAACGCTCTTTATAATTTTAAAGAAGTGATGAAATATGAAAAATTTGAGTTTTATAACCAAAATATGCTTGATTTTGCAAAGAATTTTAAAAATATCAAAGCCGATGTTTTTTTAATCCCTAATGTGATTAATTATATCACTAAAGAAGAATTTCAAGCCCTGCTTTTAAATTCAAAAGCCAATAAACTCTATGGCGGGGGGGGGTGTGAGAGCTTTTTCTTTTTAAAGGCAAGAAGTGTAAAAGACCATCGCTACGGGCTAGGTAAAAGCATAGGCGAAGGAAGTTTCATACTAGATAATGATGAATTTAGCGGGGAGAAAAACCGCCTTTGCACAGCTTATCAAGAACATGAACTTGTGGAACTTTTGCAAAAATATTTAAATTTATACGATTTTGAGGTAATTAGCAGTGAAAATATCAATATCAAGAATAAAGTTTATATCAAAGATAGCGATATAGTCATATATGGAAAAATCAAATAAAAGGAGAAAAAATGTATATTAAAGAACTTAAGGGTTTAAAATTCCCTGATAATGCGGTGATTAAATTCTTTTTTAAAAATCAATTACACGCTTTAGAAAATCAAAAAGTTTTAGAATTTGCTTGTTCAAATGGCAATAACTTAGCCCTTTTTGCTAATTACGGCTATGAATGTTTGGGCGTGGATTTAGAAGCTCTTAATATAGCCAATGCCAAGCATAATTTTACTCAAGTCATTGGGGCAAAAAAATTTGAATTTTTTAAAGAAAATATCTTGGATTTTCCACTGAATCACCCTAATATTCAAGCCGATGTTTTTTTAATCCCTAATGTGATTAATTATCTTACAAGAGAAGATTTTATAAGGCTTTTAGAGCTTTGTAAGGCAAATAAAATTTACAAAGAAAATGCGTATTTCTTTCTAAGAACTAGAAGCATTAAAGACTACCGCTACGGCTTGGGCGAAAAAATAGGGCATAATAGTTTTAAAATCCTAGATGATAATACCACAGGCGAATTAGGATGTATCAATACCCTTTATCAAGAATACGAGCTTGTGGCGTATTTAAAACAATACTTAAATTTATATGATTTTAAGGTTTTAAGCTATGAAAATACTAATATTATGGGAGAAGATGAACGCCTAGTCAATGATAGCGATATAGTCATATATGGAAAAATCAAGTGATTATAGCCATTATGCAGCCTACTTTTTTGCCTTGGATGGGATATATGAGTATGATAGCAAGAGTGGATGCCTTTGTTTTTTTAGATAATGTGCAATTTGAGCAAAGGTCTTGGCAAAGCCGCAATAAAATCAAGCTCCAAGACAAAATCCACTTCCTATCGCTTTCTTGCCAAAAAGCACCGCAAAAAACCCTTTTAAAAGACATAAAACTCAGTCCTAATGGGGGGGGGCAACAAAATTCTGTAAAAGGCTCTGTAAAAGGGTGGACAGATAAAATGCTAAAAACCCTTCATCACGCGTATTCTAAAAGTGCTAATTATGAAAAATATTTTTCTCTCATACAAAGCAAACTAAACGCCCATCATAAGCTTTGTGAATTAAATATTGACCTTATCAGCCAATTTTGTAAAGATTTAGGCATAAAAACCCCTTTATACAGGGCTTCGGATTTAAATTTGCCCGAAGCAAAAAAAGAAAGGCTTTTGCTTGAAATATGTCATTTTTTTAAAGCACAAAGCTATTTATCGCCTGAAGGTTCTAAGGCTTATTTAGAAGATGAAAAAGCACGGGAACTTTTTAAAGAAAAGGGTGTAAAAATCCTTTATTTTGATTTTATCCATCCCCTTTATAAACAGCAAGGGAAAAATTTCTTAGCTTATTTAAGTATTGTTGATTTTTTGTTTAATACTCCAAAGCCTGAACTGGAATTTCAAAAAATCATTTTAGAAAATTCACACAAAATTCACACAAGGTGAGGCTATGAAAGTTCTTTTTAGAAGCGATAGTTCTGCTTTGATAGGCTTTGGACACATCAAAAGGGATTTGATACTGGCTAAACAATACGAAGATGTAAGCTTTGCTTGTTTGGCTTTGGAGGGTTCTTTGATTGATGAAATTCCTTATCCTGTTTATGAGCTAAGTAGCGAAAGTATTTATGAGCTTATCCATCTTATCAAGGAAGAGAAATTTGACCTTCTCATCATCGACCACTACGGCATTAGCGTAGATGATGAAAAGCTTATCAAGCTTGAAACGGGGATTAAAATTTTAAGCTTTGATGATGAGCTTAAAGCCCATCATTGCGATATTTTACTCAATGTCAATGCCTATGCAAAACCAAGCGATTATGAAGGCTTGGTGCCTTTTCGTTGTGAGTTAAGATGTGGCTTTTCTTATGCCTTAATTAGAGATGAATTTTACGCCGAAGCCAAAGAAAAAAGAGAGAAAAAATATGATTTTTTTCTTTGTATGGGAGCGACCGATGTGAAAAATCTTTCCCTACAAATTGCCAGTGAATTGCCTAAAAATAAGCTTATCGCTATTGCCACTAGCTCGGCTAATCCTAAGCTTAAAAAACTTCAAAACTTTGCCAAAGCTCATAATAATATTAAATTATTTGTAAATGAGACTAATATAGCAAAGCTTATGAATGAAAGCACAAAGCTTATCATAGGCGCTAGTTCTTTAGTCAATGAAGCCTTGCTTTTAAAGGCGAATTTCAAAGCCATCTGTTACGCTAAAAACCAAAAAACCCTAGCAGCTTGGCTTGCCAAAAAAGGTTATGAAGTGGAGTATAAACTTTGATAAGACTTAAAAATTTCACAGAACTTGACAAGCAAGAAATAAAGCTTATTTTTAAATGGCGTAATGATACTAGCATAGCCCAGTTTATGCGGACAAAAAAAATCAGCATTAAAGAACATTTAAAATTTATTAAAAATTTACACAAAGATTCAAGTAAAAAATATTTTTTGGTTTTTAAGGATGAGCAAAGCATAGGCGTGATTGATTTTGTCAATATTAGTGAAAATTCTTGTGAATTTGGACTTTATGCAAAGCCCAATTTAAAGGGTGTAGGAAATATTTTGATGAATGAAATCAAAAAATACGCTTTTGAAAATTTAAAAGTTAAAAATCTTAAAGCCTATGTTTTTAAAAGCAATCATAGGGCTTTAAGCTTGTATTTAAAACATTATTTTTATATTTATAGTGAAGATGAAAATATTTTTTATGTAGAACTTAAACAAACAACAAATTTAACCAGCAAAAAGAATGAAAATAATGGGGGGGGGGTCTTGTGGGGGGGGGGGGTATAGTTTTTTAGAGTTTAAAATCATCATTCTAAGACAAGCTATCGCCCAAATAAGCTCTTTTATTTATCCTAGTTCTGTTGTTACGATTTAAAATCGTCATTGTGAAGGGTTTTACCCTGAAGCAATCTCAGACTCTAATCTGTCATTATGAGAATTTGACTTAGTCAAATTCGTGGTAATCTGCTCTAAAATTCAAAGGGATTGCTTCAATTTCACTCGGTGAAATTTCGCAATGACAAAATGGCAAAGCACCCCACGCAAGTGGGACGGGGGCTTTAGTAAAGCGACTTTGAGCGGACTTGTTCGCACAAAGTGTTAGCATAGTTTTGCTTCGCCGACAAGTCGTCTCGCAATGACAGCACAGGTTAAAAATAATTTTCCTAAAAATTCCACTCAATTCATTCTAACCGCAAAGCCTTGCCTAGCTAGTTCTTCCTTCACATCCTTAGGAGTGTATTTTGAAAAATGAAAAATATAAGCCCCCGCCAAGGCATCCGCACCTAAATTTAACGCTTCGACCCCATCGCTTGGCTTGCCAAGTCCTCCATTGATAATAAGAGGGATTTTAAGTTTATTTTGAAAAATTTGCAAAAGCTCCAAATCATACCCCAAAGCCCTGCCTTCAAAATCCACCGAGGTCAAAAGAAGCTCTCCAGCACCCTTTTTTTCATATTCTAAAGCAAGCTCTAAAGGGTTTAGCTCAAGTAAATTGCCCCTATCATAAACGCAAAATTTCCCGTCCTTTCTTTTGACATCTATGGAACAAACCAAGCATTGCGAACCAAAGCGATTTGCCGCCCTAGCTATAAAATCCACATCTTCTAAAGCCTTAGAATTGATACAAATCTTATCCGCACCCAAATTTAAAATCTTTTGTATATCTTCAAGTTTTTTTATGCCCCCGCCTATACTCAAAGGCATAAAGCATTCTTTGGCTAAATCCTCTATGCTTTCAAAGTCGATTTCACCGCTTTTTGAAGCTTCTATATCTAGTATGATAAGCTCATCTACATTACGCGCATTGTAGATACGCATTGTTGGAGTTAAATGCCCTAGAGTGCGAAAATCCTTAAATCCTATGCTTTTAACCAGTTGCCCCTTTTGAAGCAAAACACAAGGAATTATCCTAATCTTTAACATTTTTAAAGCCTTGTAAAATTTTCCAAAAGTTTTAAGCCCAAATTTTGACTTTTTTCGGGGTGAAATTGCGTAGCAAAGATATTATCCTTTTGCAAAGAAGCTATAAATTTGCGTCCATATTCACACTTAGCACTTGCAAATTCATCCTTGCATTTGACATAAAAAGAATGCACAAAATAAAAATCACTTCCATTCTCTATGCCCTGATATAAAGGCTCTTGTTTTAAAATCTCAAGCTCATTGTAGCCCATATGAGGGATTTTTAAACCCCAATCCTCTTCAAATTTAAGCACCTGCCCTTCTATGAAGCCAAGTCCCTCGCAAAAGCCGCCTTCACAACCCTTTTCTAAAAAAAGCTGCATACCCAAACAAATGCCTAAAACGGGCTTTTTTTGCACCAAAACTTGCTCTTTTAAAGGCTCTAAAAACCCAAGCTCTTTTAAATTTCTCATCGCCTCAGCAAAAGAACCCACACCGGGCAAAAGCAATTTATCCGCCTTTTGCAAGTCTTTTGGGTCTTTGGCTATAAAACTCTTCGCTCCAATTTTTTCAAAAGCCTTTGTAAGCGAGTTTAAATTCCCTGCTTTATAATCAATAAGCGCTATCATCTTAAAAGGCACTCATCTTTTCTTACCAAAGAACCATCATAATCTCTTATAAAATTGCCCTTTTCATCGCGTTTAAATATTTTTTTATTAGTAAAAGAATCTACAATTTTTTGAAATTCTTCCTTGCTAAAACCGCTGAATTTAAGGTATTTTTCAATGGCTTTTTTAGGGGGTTTGCCATCATATTTTTGAACCAAACGCACCCCTTCTTCACGGCTAATATAACCCAAACGAATGTCTAAACAAGCATTATCCGTTGCTCTTCCAAAGCCGTATTTGCAGTATTTTAAATAATCATGCACATGATTAGAATAACAATCTAAATTTTCAAAATTCTCATAAGTCGTTTCTACTGGACTTAGCGAACACGAAAAACCATTTTTCTTAGAAAGTTCAAGAATTTTTTTATAATCCCATTTAAAATAATACCCCAAAAATAGCCCCGTAACCCCTACTTCCCTAAGCTCTTCATCGCTTGGATAAGTATATAAAAACAAATCTTTTTCACTAATGCCACCTACGCCTAGCATATCAGAAGCACGGTTGCCTAAAAGTCCTCCAAATTCTTCAAGCCACTCCCTGCCTAAAATATTTTTATTTTTGCTACTTGCGGGTCCGCCGTATTCGATTTGTGGGCTTTCACCCCAGATAATCAAAGGCACCTTAAAATTCACAGCAATCCTTGGAACTGAAGTAAAAATTCCCAAATGGTTTTGCCACTCATTATCCCCCGTGCGAATAAAGGCTTCTCTAGCAAGTTTTTGATAAACCTTTGGGTCCCGCTTGATATGAATCAAATCCACACCCAGCTGATTTAAATTTTTTAAATTCCTACGCCCTATTTTTGTAGGAACACTAGGCTCAAAACAAACGCACAAAGGATTAAGCCCAAGCTCAATCATTTTAAGCACTTGAAAAGTAGAATCCTTCCCGCCACTAACCCCGATAACGCAGTCATATACAGGGTGCTTTTTATACCTTTTAATCAGCTCTAAAAATTCTTTTTCTCTTTCTTGCCAATCAATTTCCCTGTTTTTAGCCTCTTGCGAACGACAAGCATCGCAAATCCCTTCTTCATCAAAATGCAAATCAGGCTTGGTATTTGGCATCACACATTTTTTACAAAATTCCATAAATCACCTTGTTAATAAAATTCTAGCATTTGTAAATCGGCTTATATTGCAAAAGGTTTATTTAACTCAAGATTAAATTTATCTTGTTTGCTAATTATAACAAAAAAGCTTGTCATTGGAGTTAAAGTCGTCATTGCGAAGGGTTTTACCCTAAAGCAATCTCAGTCTCTAATCTGTCATTATGAGAATTTGACTTAGTCAAATTCGTGGTAATTGGCTCTAAAGTTAAGGGGATTGCTTCAATTTCACTCAGTGAAATTTCGCAATGACAGATATTAGAGCTTGCTACGAAGGCTACGCCTTCTCGCAATGACGCAAGAGCCGCGGCAAAAAAATTAAACAATACTCCTACTTATTTATATTTTTATAAAAATGACGATATAATTTCAAACCAATAAAATTTAAAGAAACACAATGCAAATAGGAAATTTCGATACAAGCAAAAAAGTTTTTATCATCGCAGAACTAAGTGCAAATCATTCAGGTAGCCTTGAAATAGCACTTAAGAGCATTAAAGCAGCCAAAGAAGCAGGAGCTGACGCTGTGAAAATTCAAACCTACACACCCGATAGTCTTACATTAAATAGCGATAAAGATGATTTTATCATCAAAGGGGGGCTTTGGGACAAACGCAAACTTTATGAGCTTTATGAAAGTGCAAAAACCCCTTATGAATGGCATTCTCAAATCTTTGAAGCCGCACAAAATGAAGGGATTTTATGCTTTTCAAGCCCCTTTGCGAAAAAAGATGTGGATTTTTTAAAACGCTTTGAGCCTATTGCTTATAAAATAGCTTCTTTTGAAGCCAATGATGAAGATTTTGTGCGTTATGTCGCTAAAGAAAACAAGCCCACTCTTGTTTCAACGGGCATTGC
Source organism: Campylobacter parajejuni (assembly GCF_046764905.1). Lineage (NCBI taxonomy): Bacteria > Pseudomonadati > Campylobacterota > Epsilonproteobacteria > Campylobacterales > Campylobacteraceae > Campylobacter > Campylobacter parajejuni. The sequence continues at coordinate 822 of NZ_JBKORB010000014.1, read as the reverse complement.
TAGCGAAGAAGAGCTTTTAAGGGTGTGTGAAATTTTCAAAGAAGAAAAAAATTCCCAACTCATCTTTCTAAAATGCACTTCAGCCTACCCTGCACCCCTGTGTGAAATGAATTTAAAAGCCCTAGTGAAGTTAAAAGAAAAATTTAAAGTTGAAGTAGGATTAAGCGACCATAGTTTTGGTTTTTTAGCCCCTGTTGTAGCAGTGGCTTTAGGAGCTTGTGTAATAGAAAAGCATTTTATCCTAGATAAAAGCATAAAAAGCGAAGATAGCGAATTTAGCCTTGATTTTAATGAATTTAAGGCTATGGTAGATGCGGTTAGACAGGCCCAAAGCACCTTAGGCGATGGGAACTTAGGCGAAAAAGAGCTTAAAAACCGCACTTTTGCTAGAAGTTTATACGCAAGCAAAGACATCAAAAAAGGTGAGCTTTTTAGCGAAGAAAATGTCAAGGCTGTAAGACCTTCTTTTGGACTTCATCCTAAATTTTATAAAGAAATCTTAGGCAAAATCGCCACTAAGGATATAGAATTAGGCACCGCCCTAAAACAAGGAGATTTCAAATGACCCCCACCCAAAAAGAACTTTTTAACAAAAACCTTAATGCTTTAAACAATGCTCTTTTAAAAGAAAGGTTAGGGCAAATCAAGTCAAGTAAATTTGAATTTGTTTTAGGAAAGGATAATTTAGATATTAATTTAAAAGATACTTCAGGGGGGGGGGATTTAGAGAGGGGCGATAATAGTGTTTTACTTTATCAAGACCCTCTTAAAGAATTACAAACTATGTTAAATCTTTACAATGACAAATACCTACTTTATCCT
>NZ_JBKORB010000013.1:0-13527 GCF_046764905.1 Campylobacter parajejuni | reverse complement strand
TGTTTCTACTGGACCTTCTTTAACCAAACAACTTCCTTTGTTAAAGAAGTATGCAAGCAAAGCCACAATATTTTGTGCGGATAGTGCTTATCCTATTTTGGCTAAGAATGACATTAAGCCTGATTATGTGTGCGTTTTAGAAAGGGTTGTAGAAACTGCGGAATTTTTCAATAAGCCTTTTAAAGAATTTGATGAAGACATAGTATTTATCCTTAAGTCTGTTGTGCATCCAAAGAGTGTTGAGTGTATGAGAAAAAATGGTAGGGATTTTATGATTTCATCTTCTTATATGGCTTTTGTCGATTATGTAAGAATGGATAAATTCGGCTATTTTGCTTCGGGATTTAGCGTAGCAAATATGAACTATATCATCGCTACGCATTTAAGGCATAAAAATATCATTTTAATAGGACAGGACTTAGCCTATAATGACGAGGGCGATTCACACCCTGATGGGCATGTGTGGGGAGCTTTGGATAGCTTGGAAAAAGAAGATATAGTATATGATTTGAAAACCAAAGCTTATGGGGGTAAGGGCGAAGTTTATACAAATATCACTTGGAATTTATTTAGAAATGTATTTGAGCATCATATACACTATACTAGCACAAGGTCAGGCGTGAAGACCTACAACTGCACTGAAGGGGGTGCTAGGATAGAAGGAAGTATAGAAAAGCCTTTTTTATGGGCTTGTGAGAATTTATTAAATGAAGATTTAAATAAGCCTTTTGTGAAATTAGAACCTTTAAATTTAAATAAACAAAATGAATTAATGCTTAAGGCTTATTATAAGGTTTATCAAAGTATAAAGCATTGTAGGGAATTTAGCCAAGAGTTTCATCAAACTTATGATAAAATCAAGCATTCTTATTTAACAATACAAAATGAAGATTATGAGCTTAATCAAATCATCAAAGATATAGATAAGATGAAAGCTAAAATCGATAGCTTACACGATAGTCAAAAAGATTTGATACAAATTCTAGGACCCCTACTTACTCAATTTGAACTTAATTTAGCTAGAATTTATGTTTTAAATCCTAAGACTAAAGAAGATAGTTTTAATAAAAGTGTTCTTTGGATTAAAGAGCATTTGGAATTTATGGAATTAGTTTATGGACATATTAAAGCTCAAGAAAATGCTTTGATTAAAAATATAATTCCTTTAGAAGAAAAGCTTAAAGAAAGAGGATTAGGGAAGTGGATAAAGAGAGTAAGGGGGAAGAGTGAAGAGAACAAATAAGGCAGAGAAAGGATAAATGAAAGGAAAGGATAAATGAAACGCATTTTAGTTACGGGTGCGGATGGTTTTATAGGCTCTCATCTTTGTGAAAGCTTGGTAAAGAAAGGGTTTGAAGTAAGGGCTTTAAGTCAATATAATTCTTTTAATTTTTGGGGGCATTTGGAAAAAAGTCCTTATTTAAAAGATATAGAAGTGATAAGCGGGGACTTAAGAGATAGCTTTTTTTGCGAGAAAATCACAAAAAATATAGACGCTATCTTTCATCTTGGTGCCTTAATCGCCATTCCCTACTCTTACGCCGCCCCACAAAGCTATGTAGATACTAATGTCAATGGCACTTTAAATATGCTTGAAGCGGCTAAAAAAAACGCCGTATCGCACTTTATCCATACTTCAACTAGTGAAGTTTATGGGACAGCTCTTTATGTTCCTATCGATGAAAAACACCCCTTACAAGCTCAAAGCCCTTATTCTGCAAGTAAAATTTCTGCTGATATGATGGCTCTTAGTTATTATAATGCTTTTAAACTTCCCGTTCATATAGCTCGTCCTTTTAATACCTATGGACCAAGACAAAGTGCAAGGGCGATTATACCCACTATCATCACGCAAATTTTAAGCGGAGCAAAAGAAATAAAACTGGGCGATTTAAGTCCAACAAGGGATTTAAATTTCGTGCTGGATACTTGTGAAGGTTTTATTTCTCTTTTGGATTTAAAGGATTTTGGAGAAGTTTATAATATAGGCTCAGGCAAAGAATATTCTATGCAAGAAGTGCTAGAGCTTATACAAAAAATTCTCAATTCTCAAGTAAAAATTATCCAAGATACACAAAGATTACGCCCCGAAAATAGCGAGGTTTTTAGACTTTGCTGCAATGCTGATAAACTTAAAAAAGCAACAAAATGGCAAAGCAAAATAAGCCTAGAAGAAGGACTAAAACTAAGCATAGAGTATTTTAAAGAAAATTTACCAAGCTATAAAAGCGAGCTTTATAATGTTTAAAAGCGAAATTTCTTTTATAAAAAGCTTGTTTAACAAAGAAAATATCGCCTTACACGAGCCTTGTTTTATGGGTAATGAGAAAAAATACCTTTTAGAATGTATTGATAGTGGCTTTGTATCGAGTGTGGGTGAGTTTGTCCTGCGTTTTGAAAAAGCCCTACAAGAAAAAACAAAAGCCCGTTTTGTTATCGCTACAAATACAGGCACGGCAGCTCTTCATATTGCTTTAGTGGCTAATGGGGTGGATGAAAATTGCGAAGTGCTTACTCAAAGTATGAGCTTTGTAGCGACAGCTAATGCTATTGCTTATACGGGTGCGAAGCCGATTTTTTTGGATATAGATGAAAATACTTTGAGTTTGAGTGCGAAGGCTTTAGAAGAATTTTTGCAAAATAACAGCTATCAAAAAGAAAATCAAAGCTTTAACAAAACAACTCATAAGCTTATCAAAGCTTGTGTGCTTATGCACACTTTTGGCTTGAGTGCGGATATAAAAGCTATTAAAGCCCTTTGTGAAAAATACCATATCATTTTAATAGAAGATGCCGCAGAAGCACTGGGTAGCACTTATGAAAACAAGGCTTTAGGCACTTTTGGAAAATGCGGAATTTTGAGTTTTAATGGCAATAAAATTATCACAGGAGGATGTGGCGGGGCGATTTTAAGCGATGATGAAGATTTAGCCTTCATAGCAAGACATCTTAGCACCACAGCAAAAATACCCCATATTTACGAATATGACCACGATAGGATAGGATATAATTACCGCCTTTGTAATGTCAATGCTGCGATTTTACTAGCAGGACTTGAAAATTTAGAATTTTTCTTAGAAAATAAAAGGGAATTAGCAAGGATTTATAAGGAATTTTTTAAATTCAATGACAAGTGTGAATTTATAGATGAAAAAGCAGGGACAAAAAGCAATTTTTGGCTCAATACTCTGTGCTTTAAGGATGAAAATTTAAGAAATATTTTTTTAGAAGAATGCTTAGAAAATAAAATTCAAGTGCGTCCTATTTGGAAAAGTTTGCCTAGTTTAAAAGCTTTTCAAACTTGCCAAAGAGATGCTCTTTTAAACACACAAAAACTAGAAAAACGCTTGGTAAATTTACCCAGTAGTGTTAGAAGAAAATAAGCAATTTATGCTAAAATAACCGCTTTTGAAAGGAAAAAGAATGCAAAAATATATCGCTAATGAAGAAATTTCAAATAATCAAGGAAGCAATGAAGAAATTTGGGAACAAATCTTTAGCCAAAAAGAATGGGGCAAATATCCTAGTGAGAATTTAATAAGATTTATAGCAAGAAATTTTTACAACGCACAAGATAGAAGTAAAATAAATATCTTAGAATTGGGCTTTGGCACAGGGACTAATTTGTGGTTTTGTGCAAGGGAAGGCTTTAGCGTAAGTGGCATAGAGTGGAGTAAAACAGGAGCTAATCGTTTTAAAAAGCGAATGGAAGATGAAAAATTAAGCGATAAAATCAAGCAGATTGAAATAGGCGATTATAAGGATAGCTTAGATTGCTTTGAAGATGAGAGTTTTGATGCGTGGATAGATAATTATTCTTTAGCTTATAATGATTTTGAGAAAACAAAAAGCATTATAGAAAAGGCTATGAAAAAACTTAAAAAGGGTGGTAAATTTCTTTCTATAACCCCGAGTTTTTATAACGATGGCTTTGAAAAAGATGAAAGTTTGGGCTATCATTTGGTAAAGCCCGTAAGGGGAAGCGATGCTTGCACGGGACTTATAAGGTATTGTGATGAAAAGGATTTAAAAGAGCTTTATGAAGGCAAAAACTACAAGATAAATGATATAAAAATTCACATACAAAGGGATTTAAGTAAGCAACTTAATGAGCTTTTTATAGTGGAAGGAGAAAAAATATGAGTGTTTTGTGGGAAGAGATTTTTGACAAAAAAGAATGGGGTAAATATCCTAGTGAGAATTTAATAAGATTTATAGCAAGAAATTTTTACAACGCACAAGATAGAAGTAAAATAAATATCTTAGAATTGGGCTTTGGCACAGGGACTAATCTATGGTTTTGTGCAAGGGAGGGCTTTAGCGTAAGTGGCATAGAGTGGAGTAAAACAGGAGCTAATCGTTTTAAAAAGCGAATGGAAACTGAAAAATTAAGCGATAAAATCAAGCAGATTGAAATAGGCGATTATAAGGATAGCTTAGATTGTTTTGAAGATGAGAGTTTTGATGCTCTCATTGATGTTGCTTCACTTTGTTGCAACGATAGAGCAAAGACTAGAGATATTTTTATCAAAGCCCTTAAAAAGCTTAAGATAGGGGGCAAGTTTTATTCTAGTGCCTTATCGAAGCAACTTTTTGGCTATGAAGAGAATAAGGGGGATTTTTTTGAGCCAAATTGTGGAATTTATGTGAAAATGGGAGCCTTGAGATTTGATGATGAGCAAAGCTTAAAAGAGCTTTATAAAGAATTAAAATGTGTGAATTTTTACACCCAAACCTTAAAAGATGGGCAAAGTATTAAAGATGAGCTTTTGATTTTTGAAGGTGAGAAAATTCCTTCTGGGGGGGGGTATCAAAATTAAGGCTTTGGAAAATGAGTAAAACCCTGCTTGAAGTGAATGATAGCCTTTGTGATGATTTTGGAGAGGATATTTATTTTCAAAAAGAATATGCCAAATTTTATGGGGAAGTTTTTGAGTTTGGCTATAAAGAACAAGAAAAATTTTTAAAAGTTATAGCCAATAAACAAGGCATAGAAAATACTTCTTTTTTTGATTTGCAAAGTCCTTATGGGTATGGTGGAATTTATAGCAATAGTTCTGATGAAGCTTTTTTAACTAGGGCTTTAGAAAGCCTAAAACAAAGGGCTTTGGAAGAAAAGATTATCGCTTTTTTTATAAGATTTCATCCCTTTGATAAAAATTTAAGTTTTTATGAAAAGAAGCTTGATTTTTTTGTAAAAAAAAGAAAAATAGTCATTGTGCCTATGTATGAAACTTTAGAGCAAATTAGAGCCTCTTATAGTCCTAGAATAAAAACTTATATCAAAAAAGCAAGAAAGGAGCTTGAAATTTCAAGGGCAGAGCCAAGCGATGCTAAGGATTTTAAAAGGCTTTATGATAAGACTATGGAGAAAAATAAAGCGGGGGAATTTTATTTTTTTGACGAGGTTTATTTTAAAGAGCTTTTTAAGTTTAAACAAAGTTTGATTTTAAAAGCAAGCTATGCAAAGGAGAATTTAGCTTATGCTAGTTTTTTCTTGGGCGAAAAATTTGCTTATTATCACTTAAGTGCGAATAAAAATGAAAAAAATGCCAACGCAGCCTTGCTTGATTTTGCTTTTGAGCTTTGTTTGAAGAAAAATATCCATTTTGTCTTGCTTGGAGGTGGGGTGAAGAATGAGGATAGTTTGTTTTATTTTAAGCAAAAATTTTCAACACTGGAAGGCTTTTTTCACATAGGTGGCATAGTTTTTGACGCTTTAAACTACGAAGAACTTTGCAAGGCTTATAAAAATAATTTTTTCCTTAAATATCGCATACGGGGGGGGGGGGATTAGAAATCATTTTTATAAGCTTTGTAAGGCTTATAAAGGAGTAAAATGAAATATTGCGATTATTGTGTTATGCCCGATACTAGACCGGGGATTAAATTTTTTAAAGATGAAAAGGGTAAAAATATATGCAGTGCCTGTGTCAATCATAAAAATAAAGCCAAGATTGATTATAAGGCAAGATTTAAAGAGCTAGAAATTTTGTGCGATAAATACCGCAGAATGAATGGAAAATACGAATACGATTGTGCCATAGCCGTAAGTGGCGGAAAAGACAGCCATTTTCAAGTGCATATTATGAAAGAAAAACTAGGGATGAATCCCATACTTTTTAGCGTTGAAGATAATTTCACTATGACAGAGGCTGGCAAAAAAAATCTTAAAAATCTAAGCGAAACTTTTGGCTGTCATATCATAAGTTTAAAGCCCGATATAAAAACCCAAAAGAAAGTGATGCTAAAAACCTTTGAAAAATACGGCAAACCCACTTGGTTTATCGATAGGCTGATTTATAGCTATCCCTTTGCTATGGCTTTGAAATTTAACACTCCCTTGCTCGTTTATGGAGAAAATGTAAGTTATGAGTATGGGGGGGGGGGATAGCGTTGAAACGCCAAGCGCTAGAGAAATCTTTTTAAACGGGGTGGCTAATGATTTGGATATAGCCGAATTTATAGATGAAGAAATCAAAGAAGAAAATCTTCAGCTCTTTTTCAATCCCCAAAAAGAAGATGCCAATAAGCTTTGTCCTATTTATCTTAGTTATTTTGTGAAGTGGAATTCTTATGCTAATTATATTTTTGCAAAAAAGCGTGGTTTTTGCGACTTGAATGGCGAGTGGGACAGAACACATACAGCAGAAAATTTTGACCAAGTTGATAGCATAGGTTATATAGTCCATGCTTGGATGAAATACCCTAAATTTGGACACGCTATGGCAAGCGATTATGCAGCGCGTTTTGTAAGATATGGGCTTTTAAGTCGCAACGAAGCTCTTGAGCTGGTGCGAAAAAGAGATCACAAGCTTGATAATAAATGCGTAGAAGATTTTTGTAGTTTTGTAGGAATTTCAAAAACGAAATTTTGGCAAATCATAGAAAAACACTACAATATGGACTTATTTTACAAAAACGAATTTGGAGAATTTAAACTTAAAAATGAAATTTGCTAATAAGGAGAAAAAATGCAAAACTCACTTCAAACTTACACGGCTAAATACGATGAAAAAGGCTATGGACTACATTTTCCTGATGGGCATGTGGTGCGTTTTTATGAAAGAATTTTAAAATACAAACTGAATAAAACAAGCGGGAATTTGCTTGATTTTGGTTGTGGTAATGGGGTGCATTCAGCTTATTTTCAAAGCAAGGGATTTAAGCCTTTTGGAGTGGATATAGTGCCAAGCTTAAAAGAAAATTGGGAACAAAATATCATAGGGGGGGGGGGGCTTGTAAAATTATAGAGCCAAATTCTAGTCTGCAAGGGCTTTTTGATGAAAAAATGGATATAATTTTTGCCAATCAAAGCCTTTATTACATCCCACCTTTAAAGCTTAAGCAAAATATTTTGGATTTTTATGAACTTTTAAATCAAGATGGAATACTTTTTGCTACAATGATGAGTAAAAAAAATTATTATTTTTCACACAGCCAAGAACAAGAAAAGAATGGTTTAAGCAAGGTCAGCATTAGCGGACGACTAAATGAAACAAGCTTTATACATTTTATCGATAAAGCCCAAGATTTAAAAGAGCTTTTTAAACCCTTTGAAACCTTGTTTTTAGGCGATTACGACCCTATTAATTTTTATGATTTTGAAGGCTCGGCACATCATTTTATTTATATAGGTATTAAAAAATAAATTTTTGCCTTTATTTTAAGGCAAAATAAAGGCTAAATTATGAAAAAAACTTTAATCATCGCAGAAGCCGGTGTTAATCACAATGGCGATTTAAATCTTGCTAAAAAACTCATAGAAGTCGCTGCGGATGCGGGGGCTGATTTTGTTAAATTTCAAAGTTTCAAGGCTAAAGACTGCATAAGCACAAGGGCTAAAAAAGCCGCTTATCAGCTTAAAACCACGCCCCAAAATGAGAGCCAACTTGAAATGGTAAGCAAACTTGAATTAGACGCTAAGGCACACAAGGAGTTAATTTCTTACGCCAAAAAATGCGGCATAGCCTTTCTTTCTACGCCTTTTGATTTAGCTAGTATAGAGCTTTTAAATGACCTAGGGCTTGAAATTTTTAAAATTCCAAGCGGAGAAATTACGCATTTGCCTTATCTAAAAAAAATCGCCTCATTCAATAAAAAAATCCTACTTTCTACGGGAATGTCTAATTTAGCCGAAATAGAAACAGCCCTAAACATACTTTGCAAAAACGGCACAAAACGCCAAAATATCACTCTTTTGCATTGCACGACCGAATACCCCGCACCCTTTGATGAAATTAATCTTAAAGCCATACAAACCCTAAAAGACGCTTTTAAATTAGATGTAGGGTATTCAGACCACACAAGGGGCATACACATTCCTCTAGCTGCCGTAGCCTTAGGAGCATCTGTGATAGAAAAGCATTTTACCCTAGATAAAACTATGCAAGGACCCGACCATAAAGCCAGTTTAGAGCCCAATGAGCTTAAAGCCCTTTGCACTCAAATCAGACAAATACAAAAAGCTATGGGCGATGGTATCAAAAAAGCAAGTAAAAGCGAGAAAAAAAATATCGCCATAGTAAGAAAAAGCTTAGTGGCTAAAAAATCCATCAAAAAAGGCGAATGCTTTAGTGAAGAAAATCTCACAGCCAAACGCCCGGGAAATGGTATAAGTGCTATAAGATATGAAGAATTTTTAGGCAAAAAGGCTAGGAAAAATTATGAAGAAGATGAGCTAATCCGTGAGTAAGAGAAAAATTTGCATCGTTACGGCTACAAGGGCTGAGTGGTATCTTTTAAGGAATTTATGCCACGAAATCCAAAATGACAAGGATTTGACACTTCAAATCATCGTTAGTGGAGCGCATCTTAGTGCTGAATTTGGACTAAGCTATAAGGAAATAGAAAAAGAATTTAAAATAAGCAAAAAAATTCCCATTCTCCTTGCAAGTGATGATAAAATCAGTCTTTGTAAGAGTATGAGTCTAGCTTTTAGCAGCTTTAGCGAAGCTTTTGAAAATTTAAAGCCCGATATAGTCGTTCTCCTAGGGGACCGCTATGAAATGCTAGGCGTTGCAAGCGTGTGTCTTTTGATGCACCTTCCTTTGGCACATTTATGTGGCGGAGAACTTACCTTGGGAGCTATGGACGATAGCATAAGGCATAGCATTTCAAAAATGTCGCATTTGCATTTTGTAAGCCACGAAATTTACAAAAAAAGGCTTTTACAACTAGGCGAAGAGCCACAAAGGGTTTTTAATATAGGCTCTTTGGCGGCTTTTGTCATTAAAAATATCCCTTTTTTAAGCAAAGAAGAGCTAGAAAATGCCCTTGAAATGAAGCTGGATAAGGATATTTATCTCATCACTTACCATCCTTTAACCCTAGCTTTAAAAAACAGCCAAAAAGAAATTCAAAGCCTAGTTCAAAAACTAGATAGGCTTCCTAACGCAAATTTAATCTTCACTAAGGCAAATGCCGATGAAAACGGACTTTTAATCAACGAAATTTTAAAATCCTACTGCCAAAAAAACCCACACAAAGCCAAGCTTTTTGACAATCTTGGCTCACAAAAATACCTAAGCCTTATGAAAATAGCCAAAGCGATGGTGGGAAACAGCTCAAGTGGCATTAGCGAAAGCGTGTTTTTTAAAACCCCTTGTATCAACATAGGCTCAAGACAACAAGGACGCTTAAGAACCCAAAATATCATTGATTGTGAGTTTAAAACCTTAAATCAAGCCTTTGAAAAATTAGAAAGCAAAGCCTTCAAACAAGAATTAAAAAATTTTAAAAACCCTTATGAAAAGGGCAAAAACCCCAACAAAATCATAAAAACTTGCTTAAAAAATGTAAATTTAGATACAATCTTACACAAAAAATTTATCGATTTAAAGGGCTAAGTGTGGATATTAACAAACTCAAACTTACTCCAAGCTCAAGCATAGAAGAAGCTTTAAAAATAGTCGGCAAAGAACGCGTTAGACTGGGTATTATCGTAGATGAAAAAGATAAATTTTTAGGCGTCATTAGCGATTCAAACATTAGAAAAGCTTTGATTAATGGCAAAAGCTTAAAGGATAATATCAAAGAAATTTATACCAAAAATCCTATTACCATCAAAGAAAACACAAGCAAAAATGAGCTTTTAAAGCTTTCTGCAAAAACAGATATTTATGATTTTCCTGTTTTAGATGAACAAGGTGTTATCCTTTCTATCAAATCCATCTCTTCACTTTACAAAGCCCAAGCTAATTTCATCATCATTATGGCAGGGGGTTTAGGCTCTCGCTTAAAAGAACTTACCAAAAATACGCCAAAACCTATGCTAAAAGTAGGCAAAAAACCCATTTTAGAAAGCATAGTTCAAAGGCTTAAGGCTCAAAATTTTGAAAATTTTATCTTTTGTGTGAATTACAAAAAGCAAATCATCGAAGAGTATTTTAAAAAGGGCGAAAAATTAGGGGTCAAAATCGCCTACATCAAAGAACGCAAAAAACTCGGCACAGCAGGGGCTTTAAGCCTTATAAAGCAAGATTTTGAAGAAAGTTTTATCGTGATGAATGCAGATATTTTAACCGAACTTGATTTTAACGCTCTTTTAAAAGCCCATAAAAAATCAAAAGCCCTAATGAGTGTTTGCGTGCGGGAATTTGAACAACAAATTCCTTATGGAGTTATCACGCAAAAACAAGGCTTTATCCAAAGCATAGAAGAAAAACCCAAGCAAAAATTTCTTGTGAGTGCGGGTATTTATGTGCTTGAAAGAGAAATTTTAAATTTAGTGCCTAAAAATGAGTATTTAGATATGCCAGAACTAATTAAACTGGCTATGCAAAAAGGCAGGGTTAATACCTATATCATTAATGATTATTGGATTGATATAGGGCGAATGGAAGAGTTTTTAAAGGCTAATGAGGATTTTAAATGAAAGTTCTAATCATAGGCTTTGGAAGCATAGGAAAAAAGCATTTTTTAGCCCTAAAAAATTCAAAGCATCAAGTAAGCCTTCTTTCTTCAAGTGCCAAAAAAGATGAATGGCAAGATGAATGGCAAAAAACCCCGATTTACCGCTCTTTTGAAGAATGCCCCTTAAAAGACTTTCATCTTTTTATCATTGCCAATATCACCCCTTGGCATTTTAAGAGCTTAAAAACTCTCGATACGCTTGTAAAAGATAAAATTATACTCGTGGAAAAACCTTTATTTGAAAAAAGCTTTCAATTCCAAAGCCTTAGAAATACTATTTTCGTGGCGTATTTATTGCGTTTTCATCCTGTTATAACAGCGTTAAAAGAATTTTTAAAGGATGAAAAAGCTTATTTTGCTAGTTTAACTTGCAACTCTTATTTGCCCCACTGGAGAAAGCAAGATTATAGAAAAAATTATAGTGCCAAAAAAGAACTAGGGGGCGGGGTTTTGCTCGACCTTTCACACGAAATAGATTTGGCATTTTTTCTTTTTGGGGATTTGAAATTACTCTACTCAAAAAACGCCAAAATTTCAGAGCTTGACATCACAAGCGATGATTTTGCTTTTTTGGCTTTAAAGAATTTACAAGGCACTAGCATTCATATCACTTTGGATTATTTTTCCAAATTTAACAAAAGAGAGCTGATTATCCATACTTTAGAAAAAAGTTTTTGTGCCGATTTGATAGAAAACAAAATTAAAATTTATGATAAAAATCACAATGAGCAAATTTTAAGCTATGAAAATGATACGATAAAATTACTTGAAAATATGCAAAAAGCGGTTTTTCAAAAAGACAAAAGGCTTTGCGATATAAAACAAGCTTTAAAAGTGCTTAAAATTTGTGATGAAGTAAGGGAAAAAAATGGCTGAAATTTTATGCACTATCTGTGCTAGAGGCGGTAGCAAGGGCGTTAAAAACAAAAATATTAAAAAAATCAATGGGCTTGAAATGATAGCTTATAGCATTATCCAAGCTAAAAATTCCAAGCTTTTCAAACACATCGTTATAAGCACTGATAGCGATGAGATTGCGGCTGTGGCTAGGCAATATGGGGGCGAAGTTTTTTTTAAAAGACAAGCTCATCTTGCTAGCGATGAAGCTGCAAAACTCCCTGTAATGCGTGATGCCCTGCTTAGAAGCGAAGAGTATTATAAAACGCATTTTGATACGCTCATAGATTTAGACGCCTCAGCTCCTTTGCGTTCAAGCCTTGACATTCAAAAAGCTTATGAAAATTTTGTCAAAAACGCTAATTCTAATCTCATCAGTGCCACTCCTGCTAGACGCAATCCTTATTTCAATCTCGTAGAAATTCAAAATCATAAAGTGGTAAAATCCAAAGAAGGCATTTTCACCACCCGCCAAAACGCCCCAAAATGCTATGATATGAATGCAAGTATTTATATTTTTAAAAGGGATTATATTTTACAAAATGATGATGTTTTTGGCGAAAAAACAGGGCTTTTTATTATGGATGAAAGCACGGCTTTTGATGTGGATAGTGAGCTTGATTTTAAGATTGTGGAATTTCTAATCTCTCAAAAAAATTTATTACCAAAGGATTTTTAATGCTTGAAAATAAAATCATTTTTGTAGCAGGAGCTTGCGGACGCATAGGCAAAGCCCTTTGCAAAAAAATACTCACTCATAAGGGCATAGTCATACTGGCTGATATGAATTTAAATCGTTTAAAAGAGCTTAAAAAAGACTTAGAAGAAGAATTTAAGCTAGAACTTTTAAGCCTAGAGCTTGACATTACAAAAGAAGAAAGCTTAAACAAAGCCCTAGAAAAAAGCAAAGAAAAATACAAAAAAATAGACGCCTTTGTCAATTCAACCTATCCTTTGGGTAAAGATTGGGGAAAAACGGCTTATTATGAGCTAAAATACGAGCAAATTTGTGAGAGTTTGAACTTGCATTTGGCAGGTTTTATGCTAGCAGCCCAAGAATTTGTCAAGTTTTTTAAACAACAAGGATATGGCAATATCATCAATCTTAGCTCCATTATGGGAGTTTATGCACCTAAATTTGAAAATTATCAAGGCACTTCTATGCAAAGCTCCTTAGAATACAGCGTGATAAAAGCAGGGATTAACCATATGGGAGTTTGGTTAGCTAAAGAACTTTTCAACCAAAATATACGCGTCAATACCCTAGCAAGCGGGGGGATTTTAGACAATCAAAACGAACTTTTTTTAAAGGCTTATAGAAAATGCTGTGCGAGCAAGGGTATGCTAGATGCAGATGATGTGTGCGGAGCTTTGGTGTTTTTACTGAGTGATGAAAGCAGCTTTATCACAGGTCAAACCCTAGTAGTTGCTGATGGATGGGGGCTATGATGATTTTTAACCCCACCCAAAAAGAACTTTTTAACAAAAACCTTAATGCTTTAAACAATGCTCTTTTAAAAGAAAAGTTAGGGCAAATCAAGTCAAGTAAATTTGAATTTGTTTTAGGAAAGGATAATTTAGATATTAATTTAAAAGATATTTCAGGGGGGGGGGGATTTAGAGAGGGGCGATAATAGTGTTTTACTTTATCAAGACCCTCTTAAAGAATTACAAACTATGTTAAATCTTTACAATGACAAATACCTACTTTATCCT
>NZ_JBKORB010000012.1:0-22874 GCF_046764905.1 Campylobacter parajejuni | reverse complement strand
TTCTCCTTTTTGAAAATAAAAGGAGCTATTATATCATAAAAAATTAATAAAAATTTTAGTAGAATTAGAGCTTATATTTTAAAAAGGTTTTTTCAATGAAAAAAGTAGGCGTAGTTATCCCTATATACAATGTGGAAAAATATTTAAGAGAATGTTTAGAAAGTGTGGTAAATCAAACTTATACAAATTTAGAAGTGGTATTGGTTAATGATGGTAGCACGGATGAAAATTCTTTAAAAATTGCTAAGGAATATGTTTTAAAAGATACAAGATTTGTTCTAATTAATAAAGAAAATGGTGGGCAAAGCTCGGCTAGAAATGTAGGTATAGAATATTTTGCAGCGGGGTTTGAATTAAAAAAAGCTGATAATAATTATTTTGAAAATGATAAAATAAATGATTTGGTTTGTTTTGAAATTTCAGAAAAAGCAAAACTTTATAAAAGTAAAAAATTTTTTCCTGATGAGAAGTTGATTGATGATTTTGTTCCATCTCAAATTGATTTTATTGTTTTTTTGGATCCAGATGATTTTTGGAGTTTGAATTGTATTGAAGAGTGTATTAAAAGAGCTGATGGGGTGGATATTGTATGGTTTGATTATAAAATGTTTTATGATAATTTAGACAAAAAATATTATGAAAATAATCCCAATTTAACTCTTTCCCAAATGCAACTTTATGAATATTACAAGCCAGAAAAAATTTCATCCCAGTCTTGGCTTAAGAGATGCTTAAAAATTCAATCTCAACTTCCATTTTGGTGTGTGTGTGGGGGTATATATTCTTTTCGTTATTTGCTACAAATTCGTTTGAAATTTTTAGAAGGGCTTATCCATGAGGATGTGCATTTTGGTATTTTACTTTTTGTCCAGGCACGTGAAATTTTTGTGTTGCCTAAAGTTTTGTATTATTACCGCATTCGTTCTAGTTCTACTGCGGCCTATGATAAGCAAAGTATTGTTTATCCCTACATGCAGGATTTGCTTGAAATTTTCGAGGGTGATTTTCAAATAGCCAAGCAATATCACGCTAAAAGTAGTATTTTTTTAAATGCTTGGTATATTAGAGAATTTATTCAAAATGAACTCGATAAAGAAAAAGGCATTTTGCTTGAAAAAGCTTTTTTTATGTTTTTATATTTTTGGCATTTTGATATTATGGGATTTGAAAAAGATCCAAGAAGGGTTAAAGAACTTTTTTTTCAAAAGCATCGTCCCGTATTCGAAGAAAATTACGCTTTATATCCTCAACTTGATTTTATGTTTAAGTATGGTTTAGCAGAAAGTAGAGTAAAAAATCATCTTTCTTTTTTGTTGGGCAAAGCTATGGTAGAAAATGCTAACTGTAATAGCTTTTATAAGTTGCCTTTCGAATTATTTAAGGCTATTTTGAAATTTAAAAGGTTTAGGAAAGAGCATCAAAAACTACCTTCTCTTAGAGATTATCCCGATAACAGACAAGCAGACGTAGTAAAGGGTTATTTATCCTATCGGATTGGTAATGCGACATTAAGAGCATTTAAAGAATGGTATATTCTAAAACCTCTGTTTCTGCCTTTTACATGGTATAGAATTTATAAAAAATTTAAAAGAAATAGTAGAATAAGTGGTGAAAATATCCAAAAGCCATATTTTGTTTTACCGGATAATGCTTTTACCGATGTAGCACGAGATAAACAGGCATTTCAAAGTTCTTTGAGTGTTTTTTCAAAAAATAATGATGCTTGTAGGGCCGTTGATTCTAACCTAAGAGATTTAGCTTACGCTTTTTGTACTTGCAAAGAACAAGAAGCTTGGTGGATACTGGACTTAGGGGAAAGTATTTGTATTGAAATGATACGATTGACTAATGTTTATAATCATTATGATAGAGCTAAAATGCTTAATTTACATGTTTATATTTCTTTGGATGGTAATTATTGGACTTTGATTGGAAGAGATTTTTATGTTTGGAAACATAGTGATTTGCATTGTGATATTATCGTATCGCAGAAAATTAGTGCAAGATGGATAAAAATAATCTCAAGGGAGGGAGAAGCTTTGAGTTTGGCTAAGGTTGAGGTGTTTAAACGGAATAAAAGAGCTTATATTATTTCAGCAAAACCTGATGGTTTAGGTATGAGATTAGCTAGTATGCTTATAGGAATATATTTAGCAAGAAAACTTGATTTTGAATTTGGATTTTTATGGGATAATTCCATTGATTTAGCTTGGATGGGTGTTACAGAATCTAAAAATGACGGAGAAATAAATTATCTTGGCAATTGTATGGATGAAGTTGATGCTGTATTTTCACAAGAATTTATTGATAAATATTTTTTATCACAGCAACAAGGAGTAGAATACAATCATGGAGATAAAATAAGAAAACAAAAGAGAACTTTTCAGACTCTAAAAGATGTAAATGCATTTGAAAAAGAATGGGGTTGGTATTCCACGGATATCTTGCCAAGCTTATGGATAGAAGATTGTCAAGAAGATGAGTGCTTGAGAGAGTTTAGAAAGATTTATCAAGATATTGATTTTTCAAGAGAATATAAAGAAATTTTAGCTTTGGTGGACCATGAATATACCAAATTAAATGGAGATTTTGTGGCACTTCACATTAGAGGTGGAGATCTTATTTTTTCTAATATGAGAAAAGCTCCCAATTTTGCCCCTGCTGCTGAAAGATTATTTCCCTATGAAATTGCTTTGCAAATTGCTCTAGATTCTTTGAGAGACAATAAGACTATCGTTGTTTTTGGACAAGATTTAAATGCTAATGAGAAGTTAGTAAACTACTTAAAAACTTTTTCTGAATTTAATCATCTTGACATCATTAACATAGATGCTTTAGTAAATAAAGAATATAATCAAATGCAAAGAACATTTTTTGAAATTAATTTTATGTCGAAAGCTCAACGAATTTATTCAGCTAAAGAATCTGTGTTTTCAAAGTGTGCGATGATGATTTCTGGAAAAAATAATTTAGTGTCTTTTCATAGCATTTTTTCACCTCAAATTCAATTAAAACTCATAGAACAAAATTTCAATAAGTTAGACTTACATCCTTTGCAGAGCGCGATGTCTTGTTTTAGATTATTTCAGCTTTCCAAAGAGTTAAAACAGCCTGTGCAGTATCAAATAAATTTCCTTGAAAAAGCTTTAAGGTTTGATGATGAAAATGATGCTTATAGAATTCATATCTTACAGTGTCTTTTTTTGCAAGAGCAATATGAACTGATTAATAAAAATTTAAAAGATATTCTACACACTCGTTTCGAATCTTTTTTTCAAACACTCCTTCCATACTCTTTGGGTGCTTTTGGAGATTGCTATACGGATTATACAACTTTTAAAGATGAAAAATATCCTTATATTGCTTTTGTAGGATATAAAATTTGTGATTTTTTAGGAGATTTAAAACAAGCCAAAGAATTAAAAACTTATGCTTTGAAAAACAATCAAACAAAAGATGAGCTTTTGGTCCTTGATGAGATAGATTTTACACATAAGAGTGGTGGTGTGAGATATGTTAAATCTAGTGTTTATTATGCACTTGGTAGAACTTTTGTTCAAGGAAAATTTATAAAAACATTTCAGATGCTTAATGAAAAAGAATATTTGCGAGAGAAAGTATCAAAAGAAGAAGAAATTTTGACAACAGGGTTAAAAGATTTTGATGATTATGATAAAGCTTTAAAAATTCAAAAACATTTAAGTTATCGCTTAGGTAAACTTTTATTTCATACTCACCAAAATCGTTATAGGGGAGCATATTTAGTTTTTCCTTACAAATTTTACAAGATTTATCGAAGTTATAAAAAAGAAGGGAGATAATTGGAATGATAGTATTTGATATTGAGGAAAGTAAGATTTTAAAAGGAGTTTTTCTCATTACGCCAAATAAATTTAAGGATTTAAGGGGTGAGATTTGGACAGCTTTTACCAGTGAGAATATTGACACCCTTTTACCCGAAGGGCTTTGCTTTAAACACGATAAATTCATCACTTCAAAAAAAGATGTAATCCGTGGCATACACGGAGATAGTAAGACTTACAAGCTTGCGACTTGCCTTTATGGCGAGGTTTTGCAGGTAGTTGTCGATTGCAATCCACTTAGTCCTACTTATTTAAAGCACGAAAAATTCATCATTAATCCGCAAAACCAACTTATAGTGTTAGTGCCAAAGGGCTTTGGCAATGCACATTTGGTAAGAAGTGATGAGGCAGTGTATTATTATAAGTGTGCTTATGAGGGTGAGTATGTGGATGCACCAGAGCAATTTACCTATGCGTGGAATGATGAGCGTATAGGTGTGGATTGGGGTGTAAGCACTCCTATACTTTCAGAGCGAGATATGTTGGTTGCAAGGGGGTAGTTATGCAAAAAGATTCTAAAATTTATGTAGCTGGACATAATGGAACAGCAGGAAGTGCCATTTTAAAAAGACTAAAAGAACTAGGATTTACCCATATCATCACAAAAAGTCGCTTAGAACTTAATTTGCTTGAGCAAAAAAAAGTTGCAGAGTTTTTTGCTAAGGAAAAACCCGAATATGTTTTTTTCGCCGCCGCTAAATTAGGGCATTTGGGTGTCAAAGCTCCGGCTGATATTTTGTATGAGAATTTAACAATGCAAAATAATGTTTTTCATAGTGCTTATTTAAATAATGTAAAAAAGCTTATTTTTTTTGGAAGTTCTTGGATGTATCCGCAAAAAGCCGCAAATCCTATCAAGGAAGAGAGTTTGCTTTGTGATGAATTAGATTATGTGGCTGAACCTTATGCAATTTCTAAAATTGCAGGACTTAAAATGGCTGAAGCCTATAATCTACAATACAACACAAATTTCATTAGCGTAGCTTTAACAAATTTATACGGAGAAACAAAGGATTTTGATTTTAAAACCGCTAAAGTTTTGCCAGCAATGCTTCGTAAAATGCACTTAGCAAAACTTTTGTATGAGTCAAAATATGAAGAACTTATGTTGGATTTGGGAATTAATGATATTAATGAAGCAAGGCAGTATTTAAAAAAGCAAGGTATTGATGATAAAAGCGTAGAGCTTTGGGGTAGTGGTAAGCCAAGACGCGAATTTATCCATAGTCAAGACCTAGCAGATGCTTGTATTTATATTATGCAAAATATTGATTTTAAAGATTTGCAAGGTAAAAACGACAAAGAGATTAAAAACACTCATATTAATATAGGCACAAATAAAGACCTTTCCATCAAGGACTTAGCAGAGCTTATTAAAAAAATTGTAGCCTATGCTGGAGAGCTTAAATTTGATACCACTAAGCCCGATAGCTCTATGAATAGACTGCTTGATTGTTCTAAAATCCATTCTTTAGGCTGGAAACATAAAATTGAGCTTGAAGAGGGAATTAAAATGCTTTATGAGTGGTATAGAAACGCAAAGAGATAGAGCAGAGTTTTATAAGCTGTATCGAGTATAGGAGACTTGTTTTGTTTAAGTTTACCGACTAAGATAATTTCATTAAAAGCTTGGTTGAATAAAGAAAAATTTTAAAAATTTAAAGGAGAAAAAATGTCAAAATGTCCTTTGTGTAAAGGTGTAAAATTGCAAAAAATTTTTGAGGCTAAAAATGCCTTTGTTTCCGTGGGAGATTTAGCCACACAAAATTATGATGCTTTAAACGGGGGGGGGGGGGGTATATAATCCGCACTCCTATTGTAAGGGCGATTTAAAACTTGAAGTTATGCAGTGCCTTGATTGTTCTTATGTTTATAATGCTCTTTTTGATAGGGAAAAAATGCACAAGGCTTATTCTGGCAAAAGCTATATTACCCCTAGAGCCATTTCAAATACCATGTCTTCACATATTGCAAAACTTAGCACTAAAATCAAATCCTATTCTCTTGGCGTTGGACTTGAGATTGCACCGGGTAGCTGTGATTTAGTGCAAGCTTTAGCGGGGGATTTTGATTTTTTTTACACCATAGATCCAAGCTATACTCCACAAGAATTACTCAAAAATGAGAGAAATATTTGCCATATTCAAAGCTTGTTTGATTATGAAAAAATTAGCAATGCTTTAAAACATAAGATTGATTTTATAATTTTTAGACATTTGATTGAGCATATTGATACTCCTAAGGATTTTTTAAAGGATGTGGTAAGGCTTGTAAAAGACGGTGGGATGATATACATTGAAACACCTAATGCGAAAGAAATTTTTGAAAGCCTACGCTTTTATGAAATCAGACACGAGCATTGTGGATATTGGGACTTGGTTGCTTTAAATAATGTTTTAGCGGATTTAGGTTGTGAACTTGTAGAGAGCGTAGAATTTTATGATGGGCAATGGATAGGGTTGTTTTTTAAAAAAACAGGACAAAGAACACAAAAAAGACCTATGATAATTTATGATGAAAATTTAACTCTTAAGCTTAATGCCCAGATAGAAAAATTGCATCAACTTTTAGAGCCTTATGAAAACATAGCCATTTATGGAGCAGGTGGGCATGCGAATTCTTTGTTGAGTTATTTAGATGAAAAAACCTGCCTTAAAATTAAAATGGCTATTGATAAAGATGAACGCAGAATAGGCACTTATTTACAAAATTCCAATATTTTAATTAAAAGTAATGTCAATGAAAATTTACAAGATATAGATTGTATTTTGATGTGTATGCCATGTTATGAAAGTACTGTATTTGAAAAGGAACTTAAACAAAAATTTAAAGGTAAAGTAATTTTAAGTGCTAAAGGAGTAAAATTACACACTTGAAGGAGAGAGAATGAAAGCTTTAATCACAGGTTTTACAGGGCAGGTGGGTTCGCAAATGGCAGATTATTTGCTAGAAAACACCGACTATGAAGTCATAGCTATGATGCGTTGGCAAGAAAGTATGGATAATGTTTATCATTTAAGCGATAGGATAAACAAAAAAGATAGAATCAGCATTTTTTATGCGGATTTAAATGATTATTCAAGCCTTCAAAAGCTTTTTGAAACTCAAAAGCCCGATTTTATCTTTCATTTGGCTGCTCAGTCTTTTCCTAAGACCTCTTTTGATATTCCCATTGAGACCTTACAAACTAATATCATCGGCACAGCCAATATCTTAGAAAACATTAGAATTCTAAAGCAAAAAGAGGGTTATGACCCTGTGGTGCATATATGCTCTTCAAGCGAGGTTTATGGTAGGGCAAAAATGGGCGTGAAATTAAACGAAGAAACACCTTTTCACGGAGCAAGTCCTTATAGTATAAGCAAGATTGGCACGGATTATTTGGGTCGCTTTTACGGGGAGGCTTATGGCATACGCACCTTTGTTACGCGTATGGGAACACATAGTGGTCCAAGACGCAGTGATGTTTTCTTTGAAAGCACGGTAGCAAAGCAAATCGCACTCATTGAAGCGGGCTATCAAGAGCCTGTCATAAAAGTGGGCAATCTAGACAGCACCCGCACTTTTCAAGATGCCCGTGATGCTATAAGGGCGTATTTCTTGCTTGCTATGGCAAGTAAAGAAGGTCGAGTGCCTTGCGGAGAAGCCTTTAATATAGCAGGAGAAGAAGCTTTTAAATTGCCTCAAATCATAGATATATTACTTGAATTTAGTGATAGGGGGGGGGGATTACAATTATAGAAGATAAAGATAGGTTGCGTCCTATTGATGCGAACTATCAAATGTTTGACAATACTAAAATAAAAAGTTTTATCGATTGGAAGGCACAAATCCCCGTGCGAACAATGCTAAAAGATTTACTTGAGCATTGGAGGGAGCAAATAAGAAAGGGCAGGATTCCTCTCAATCGCTAAAGCAATTGAAAGGAATAATATGCCAAAAAAGGTTTTAATCACAGGTGGTGCAGGTTATATTGGTTCGGTTTTGACGCCGGTTTTGTTGGAAAAAGGTTATGAGGTTTGTGTGATAGATAATTTAATGTTCGACCAAGTTTCACTTTTATCTTGTGCGTATAATAAAAATTTTACTTTTATAAATGGCGATGTCTTAGACGCAGAGCTTATTAAGCAAGAAGTTTCAAAGGCTGATGTTATCATTCCTTTGGCTGCCCTAGTGGGAGCGCCGCTTTGCAAGAAAAATGCCAAGCTTGCTAGAATGATAAATTATGAGGCTGTGAAAATGATAAGTGATTTTGCAAGCAAGGAACAAATTTTTATCTATCCTAATACCAATAGCGGTTATGGTATAGGTGAAAAAGATGCAATGTGTACAGAACAATCACCCCTGCGTCCTATTTCAGAATATGGAAAAGACAAAGTTGAAGCTGAGCTTTATCTGTTAGAAAAGGGAAATTGCGTAACCTTTCGTTTAGCGACAGTTTTTGGAGTGAGTGCTAGAATGAGACTTGATTTGCTTGTGAATGATTTTACTTACAGAGCCTTTAAGGATAAATTTATTGTGCTTTTTGAGGAGCATTTTAGACGCAATTATATTCATATTCGTGATGTGGTAAAAGGCTTTATTCACGGCATAGAAAATTATACCACTATGAAAGGGCAAGCTTATAATATGGGTTTGAGTTCTGCGAATTTGACCAAAAGAGAACTTGCTGAAACGATTAAAAAATATATACCTGATTTTTATATTCATAGTGCGAGTATAGGAGAGGACCCTGATAAGAGGGATTATTTGGTTTCTAATGCCAAGTTAGAAGCGACAGGCTGGAAGCCTGATGTGAGCTTAGATGAAGGCATACAAGAGCTTTTAAGAGCCTTTAAAATGATGAAGGTTAATCGCTTTGCGAATGTGTAGTTTAAAATTAAGGAGTTAAATTCAAATGCCAACCATACGCTCTCAAACCCCACTTCGACTAGGTCTTGCAGGGGGAGGGACTGATATTAATTTATATTGTGATAAATACACAGGCTATGTTTTAAATGCGACTATTTCGCTTTATATTCATTGCACTTTGATTGAAAGAGAAGATGGAAAAATCATCTTTGATTCTCCTGATACAAAGGCTTATGCAGAGTATGAGAGCAAGAGTAGGCTTGAATTTGATGGGAATTTAGACCTTTTTAAGGCTATTTATAACCGCATTGTAAAGGATTTTGCGAAAAAACCCTTGAGTTTTTCTTTGCATACTTATTCTGATGTGCCAAGCGGCAGCGGTTTGGGTGGAAGTTCGACTTTGGTGGTAGGTATCATTAAAGCCTTTGTAGAGTGGCTGAATTTAGCCTTGGGAGATTATGAAATTGCAAGATTGGCTTATGAGATAGAAAGAGAAGATTTGGGTATAGTAGGGGGAGCACAAGACCAATACGCTGCAACTTTCGGTGGCTTTAATTTTATGGAATTTTACGAGCAAAAAAGAGTGATAGTCAATCCCTTGCGTATCAAAAATTACATAGCTAGTGAGCTTGAGGCTAGAACGGTGCTTTATTTTACCAATATCACAAGAGAAGCAAAGGATATAGAAGAGCATAAAAAGGGGCAGCTTGGTGGGGGCAAGTCTCTAGAGGCTATGCACGCTATTAAAGAAGATGCTATTAGGATGAAGGAAGCTTTATTTAAAGCGGATTTTGATACACTAGCACAAATTTTAGGTCGTTCGTGGCAGAGCAAGAAAATTATCTCAGAAATTGTTAGCAATGATGAATTAGAACGCATTTATACCCTAGCTATGCAAAATGGTGCTTATAGTGGCAAAACAAGTGGGGCTGGAGCGGGTGGCTTTATGTTTTTCTTGTGTGAGCCTACTAGAAAATATGAGCTTGTAAGTCTTTTAAACAAAGAGCAGGGTTTTGTGAAAGATTTTTCATTTACCAAAGAAGGAACAAAATCGTGGAGAATTTAAACTCATACATAAAGGAACATTTTGAGCAAAGCCTAGCAGTAAAAGAGCAAATTTTAAAAGATGTGCTTTTGATAGAACTCATTAAAAATGTTTCATTAGAAGTCATAAAAGCCTATAAAAATGGCAACAAAACCTTACTAGCGGGTAATGGTGGCAGTGCAGCAGACGCACAGCATATCGCAGGGGAATTTGTAAGTAGATTTTATTTTGACAGACCGGGCATTGCAAGCATGGCACTTACAACGGATACGAGTGTATTGACAGCTATTGGAAATGACTATGGCTACGAGGAGCTTTTTGCCAGACAGGTGCAAGCACAAGGCGTTAAGGGCGATATTTTCATAGGAATTTCAACAAGCGGGAATAGTAAAAACATCTTAAAAGCTTTAGAAGTTTGTAAAGAAAAGGGAATTTTAAGCATAGGACTGACGGGTGCTAGTGGTGGGGCTATGAGTGGGCTTTGTGATTTTTGTATCAAGGTGCCTTCATCTTGCACACCAAGAATTCAAGAAGCGCATATTTTAATAGGGCATATTATTTGTGCTATTGTTGAAGAAGAACTTTTTGGCAAGGGTTTTTCTTGCAAGTAATAATACTTTGTGGTGGCTTAGGAACTAGACTTAAAAGTGTGATAAAAGATATTCCAAAACCTATGGCACCGATAAGGGATAAGCCTTTTTTAGAATTTATTTTTGAGTATCTTAAAAAGCAAGGTATAAAAGAAATCATTTTAGCAGTATCATACAAGTATGAGCTAATACAAGAATATTTTAAAGATGAATTTTTGGGGATAAAGATAAGTTATAGTATAGAAAAAGAGCCTTTAGGAACGGGCGGGGCTATAAAAGAGGCTTTGAAATTTATAAAAAATGAAGCCTATGTTTTAAATGGCGATACTTTTTTTGACATAGATTTAGCCAGATTGAAGTTAGATGAGAGTAGAATTTGCCTTGCTTTAAAGCAAATGCAAGATTTTGATAGATATGGCACGGTTGAGCTTGATGGACAAAATTATATCCAGTCCTTTAGGGAAAAAGAATTTACAAAACAGGGCTTAATCAACGCAGGAACTTATCTCATAGCTAGGGATATTTTTGATGGTTTTGATGTAAAAGAGAAATTTAGCTTTGAGGATTTTTTACAAGCAAATTTTGGGACTTTAAGAGCAAGGGCTGAAATTTTTGATGAATATTTTATAGATATAGGTGTGCCTAAGGATTATGAAAGTTTTTGTAGGAGTGGGAAGTGATTTTATATGGTCTTCATTTTCTTTTTTTATGTTGATATTTTAACGGTTTTGTATAAAAATTTATTTCAAATAAGGTTTGATTAATGCAAATACTTTCACATCGTGGTTATTGGAAAAACAAGGAAGAAAAAAATTCTATTGTAGCTTTTGAAAGAAGTTTGACTAAAATGTATGGTCTTGAAACTGATTTGCGAGATAATGGGGGGGGGTAGCCATATCACATGATATGGCTAATAAAGATTGTTTAAAATTGGAAGATTTTTTTAAACTTTATAAAAAATATAATACAAATTTACCCCTAGCCTTAAATATAAAGGCTGATGGGCTTCAAATTCCTCTTAAAAAGCTTATTCAAAAATATGAAATTACAAATTATTTTGTATTTGATATGTCAGTTCCTGATGCTTTGCTTTATATTGAGTTAAATTTTAGAGTCTTTACCAGACAAAGCGAATATGAAAAAGAGCCTAGCTTTTATGATAAAGCTTGTGGTGTTTGGATGGACGAATTTCATTCACATTGGATAGATAAGAATATTATAAAAAAACATATTGATAATGGTAAATCAGTTTGTATAGTTTCTCCAGAGCTTCATAAAAGAGATTATAAAAAAGAATGGAAAGAATATAAGCAAATAGAAAAAGAATTACAAATACAAGATAAATTAATGATTTGCACTGATTATCCCGATGAGGCAAAGGAGTTTTTCAATGACTAGGATAAAAGCTATTATCTTTGATATGGATGGGGTTTTGATTGAAGCAAAAGATTGGCATTATGAAGCTTTAAATAGAGCTTTAAAACTTTTTGGTATGGAGATTACTAGATACGAACATTTAACAACCTTTGATGGTTTGCCAACCAAAGATAAGTTAAAAATGCTTTCACTAGATAGAGGATTACCCCAATCTTTACATTCTTTTATAAATGAACTAAAACAACAATACACTATGGAAATTGTTTGGAGTTTGTGTAAGCCTAGATTTCATCACGAATATGCTTTGTCGAAGTTGAAAATTGAGGGCTATAAAATGGCTGTTTGTTCTAATTCTATACGCAATAGCATCGAAGTAATGATGAAAAAATCAGCTCTTGAGACTTATTTGGATTTTTACATTTCTAATGAAGATGTAAAAAAAGGAAAGCCTGATCCTGAAATGTATATTAAGGCTATAAAAAGATTCAAATTGAAGCCTAAAGAATGTATGATAGTAGAAGATAATGAAAATGGCATAAGAGCAGCTAAGGCAAGTGGAGCTAATGTAATGATTGTAGGTAAAGTTGATGAAGTAAATTATGAAAATATTAAAAATCATATTTTTAAATTTGAAAAGGAATTGAAATGTTAAATATAGTGGTTCCTATTGCAGGCAAAAGTTATTTTTTTGATAATGAAAAGGATGGTTTTCCAAAGCCATTTATTGAAATTTTTGGAAAAACTATGTTGGAACATTTTATTAAAAATTATGAAAATGTCAAGAATAAACGTTTTATTTTTATACTCAAAGAAGAAGATGTAAAACGTTATCATTTAGATGATGCAATTAATGTTTTAACCAACAATCAAAGTAAAATTATCATTCTTAAAAATGAAACAGGAGGCATGGTTTGCTCTGTTTTGATGGCTATTGATGAGATTGCTTTAAATCAATCTTTGCTTATTGTAAATATGGATCAAATTTTTGAGTATGATTTGAATAAAATTATTTCGGAATTATCTTTGGGTGATGCGGGTGTTTTAAGCTTTGAAAGCGTTCATCCAAGATGGGCTTATGTGAAATGCGATAAAGATAATTTTGTTTTAGAGGCTTTGGAGAAAAAGCCTGCAAGTAAAAATGCAATAGCGGGATTTTATTATTTTAATAAGGCTGAATATTTTATAAAATCAGCTTTTAATACAATTAAAAAAGATGTTAATTATGAAGGAAAATATTTTGTTGCTTCAACATTAAATGAATTAATTTTAGAAAATAAAAAGGTTGTAAATATTTCAATTGATAAAAATCGTTATTTTACTTTTTATTCTCATGTAAAAATTAATGAATATGAAAGGATTAAAAATGCTCAAAAAATTAACTGAAAAATATATTAGTGCTTTTAATGATAAAAATTTAAAAGAAGTGGCAAATTTATTAGATGATAATTTTGCTTTAGAAGATCCTGTTGTAAAAAGAATAGAGGGTAAGGATAAATGTTTATTGGCGATACAAAATATTTTTGAAAGCTGTAAAGAATTAAACTTTAGTGCGAAAAATATTTTTCAAGACAAAGATATAACTTTTATAGAATTTATTTTAATACTTGATGGCAATAGAATTGAAGGGGTGGATATTATAGAATGGAGAGATGAAAGAATTATTGAACTCCGTGCTTATCTAGATATTCCAAAAGGTTAATTATGAAAAATTATAAATTAGACGAAATGATTCGTGGTTGGTTTGTGGGGAATTTCAATCCAAGTGTTTTTAAAACCAACGATGTAGAAGTTGGTGTGAAAGAATATAAAAAAGGCGATACAGAAGAAAAACATCATCATAAAATTGCAACTGAAATTACTGTTATTATCAGCGGTAAGGTAAGAATGAATGATAAGATATATTCTAGGGGCGATATAGTAATGATTTATCCGGGGGAAGCCACAGATTTTGAGGCTTTAGAAGATACGATAAATGTTGTTGTAAAACTTCCAGGTGCTAATAATGATAAATATTTAGGAGAATGTCAATGAATATAGTAATTCCTATGGCTGGACTTGGAAGTCGTTTTGTAAAGGCTGGTTTTGATAAGCCAAAGCCTTTTATTGATGTTTTAGGTAAGCCAATGATAGTTAGAGTGCTTGAAAATTTAAGATATAAAAATGCAAAGTATATTTTAATAGCAAGAAAAGAGCATTTGATTCAAGAAAAAAAGTTAGTTGATAAAATCAAAAACGATTTTAATGTTGAATTTATAGGCATTGATAGGCTTACAGAAGGAACGGTTTGCACTGTGCTTTATGCAAGAAAATATATTAATAATGATCAGCCTTTGATAATAGCAAATTCTGATCAGATTGTTGATATAAATATAGCTGATTTTATCAATGATAGCTTTAATCGGTGTTTAGATGGTTTGATATTAACCTTTATCGATAAGGAAAAAAATCCAAAATGGTCGTTTGTAAAATTAAATAATGATTTGGTAGTGGAAGTAAAAGAAAAAGAAGCTATTAGTGAATTTGCCACAGTCGGGATTTATTTTTTCAATAAAGGTAAAATATTTATCGAAAGTGCTATAGATATGATTATAGAAAATGATAGAGTGAATAATGAGTTTTATACTTGTCCTGTTTATAATTATGCTATAAAAAATGACGCTAAAATAGGTATTTATAATATTGATTTTTCTAAAATGCACGGAATTGGAACACCAGAAGATTTGGAAATTTTTAAAACGATAAATAAATTATAAGGTTTGTTTTATATAATCGTGTAAAAATTTAAGAATTTTTGATGGTTATAGCAATATGAAAACCTTACTTATTGATTTAGACGGAACTTTAACAATTGATGAAGAAAATGTTGATTATATGGATAAAAAGCCAAATGTTCTTTTAATCCAAACTTTAAAAGAGTATAAAAAACAAGGTTTTAAAATCAATATTTTCACAAGTCGTAATATGCGTACATTTGATGGCGAGCTTGAAAAAATCAAAACTCATACATTGCCTACAATCATCTATTGGCTTAAAAAACATGATGTACCGTATGATGAGATAATCATAGGTAAACCTTGGTGCGGATATGATGGGTTTTATGTAGATGATAAAGCTATTCGTCCGTCTGAATTTACAAGTTTAAATTATAAGCAAATTAAAGAGCTTTTAAAAAAAGAAAACCCTCATAAAGATGGCGGCAATAAATGATACTCATAACTTCTGCAAAATATTTATCTTCTGATTTTACTTTAGAATTTGGAAAAATCCCTCCATCTTTTCTACCGCTTGGAAATAAAAGATTGTATGAACATCAAATAGAGCTTTTTAAAAATTTTAATCAAAAAGTTTTTTTATCTTTACCCAATGATTTTAAGTTAAGTAAATTTGATGAGAAAAAATTAAAAGAACTTAATGTTGAAATTTTATTTGTGCCAAATAATTTATCTTTAGGTGAATCTGTAGTTTATTGTTTAAATGTTTGTTGTGCTTTTGATGAAAAACTTTATATTTTACACGGAGATACTTTTTTTAAAGAACTTGCATTCAAAGAAAACTCTTTGCAGGTTACAAAAATTAAGGAAAATTATGATTGGGCTTATTTGAATAATGAATTTAATATGTCGTTAAAAACAATAGAAGATGATTTGATTTTAGCTGGAGCTTATAGTTTTTCTCAACCCCAATTTTTAACAAAGTGTATAGTTGAAAATAGTTATTCTTTCGTGAATGGCATGAAATCTTATTCTAAAGCTTATGCTTTTGATATTATAAAAAATGATACTTGGCTTGATTTTGGTCTTATAACAAGTTATTTTCACTCCAAAAAAGTTGTAAGCACACAAAGAAATTTTAATAATATAGATATTTCAAATGGCTATATAAAAAAGTCTTCTTCTTGGCAAGAAAAGATAAAAGCAGAGATTAACTGGTTTGATGACTTACCTAAAGAACTATTTATTTATACCCCTAAAGTTATAACTTATCAAGATAGTTATGAAATAGAATATCTTTGTAATAATACTTTAGCAGAATTGTATGTTTTTGGAAAATTACCTAGTTATGTTTGGAAAAAAATATTTAAGTCTTTAAAAGAATTTTTAGATAAGCTACACTCTTTTAAAAGCGATGATAAAGATATAAATTTTAATTGCAAAGACAAAACTTTAAAAAGATTGCGAGATTTTAGCAAACAAAGTGGAGTTGATTTGCATAGAGCTATTGCTATCAACTCAAAGTCTTATCCAAGTGTTCTAGCTTTAGTAGAAAAGCTTGATTTTTATATGAAAAGAGGTATCCATAATGGGGGGGGGGGATAATTGTCATTTTTCATTGATACATGGAGATTTTTGTTTTTCAAATATTATGTATGATTTTAGAGCTGGCACTGTAAAAACCTTTGATCCAAGGGGTTTTGATTTTAGTGGAAAAATTACTCCTTATGGAGATGAAAATTACGATTTTGCAAAATTAGTTCATTCTGTTTTTGGGCTTTATGATTTTATTATTGCAGGATTTTTTGAGTGTAAATTTGATGGTGATAATATAGAGTTTTTTATAGAAGAAGATAAAAATATTTTAGATATTCAAAAAGAATTTTTAAATATATTTGATATGGATGATAATGTTAAAGCTTTGACTTTGCATTTGTTTTTATCTATGTTGCCTTTGCATAATGATTTTAAAGAAAAACAAATGGCATTTTTGGCAAATGCTTTTATACTTTATGATAAATTTTTTAAGGAGAGCAAATGATTATAATCTTTCCTATGGCAGGACTAAGCAGTCGTTTTGCAAGGGCGGGCTATGATAAACCTAAATATATGCTTGATTTAAAAGGAAATAGTGTGTTTTTTCATGCTGTGAATAGTTTTAAAAAATATTTTAAAGATTTTAATTTTCTTTTTGTGTATAGAGATATTGAGAATACTAGCAATTTTATAAAAGAAGAATGTGAAAAATTAGGAATAAAATCTTACAAAAGTGTAAGATTAGAACAGGAAACTTTAGGTCAAGCTCACACAGTAAGACTTGGATTGGAAAGGGCAAATATTAAAGATGATGAGAGTATTTTAATTTTTAACATTGATACCTTTAGGCCAAATTTTTCTTTGCCTACTACTTTGGATTTTTGTAAAATTGATGGTTATTTAGAGGTGTTTGAGGCAGATGGGGAACAGTGGAGTTTTGTTTTAACTGATGAAAATGACAATGTGGTTAAAACTACGGAAAAAGAAAGAATTTCAAATCTTTGCAGTAGCGGACTTTATTATTTTAAAAAAGTAAAAGATTTTAAAGAAATTTTTGATAAAATGAAAGCTGAAAGTGATTTTAGTAAGGGAGAATTATATATAGCTCCTATGTATAATTATCTTATAAAAAAAGGTTTGCTTGTAAAATACCATAAAATTTCATTAGATGAAATTGTATTTTGCGGAACGCCAGATGAGTATGAGGGGATAAAAGTTAATGGTAGATTTTAGTATAATTAGACGTCAAAAATGGGTTATTTTAAAAGATAGTGAAATTTAGCTTTGAGAATTTTTTACAAGCAAATTTTGGGGCTTTAAGAGCAAGGGCTGAAATTTTTGATGAATATTTTATAGATATAGGTGTGCCTAAGGATTATGAAAGTTTTTGTAGGAGTGAGAAGTGATTTTTTTGCATAGACAAAATGATATTTCACAAAGAATTGAAAATTTTGGCGTAGAGCTTGATTTAAGACGGGGTAATGAAGGCTTGGTTTTAAATCACGATTTGTTAAGCTTTGGAATGAAGTATCCATTATTAAGTGAAAAATTAGCTTTTTTAAAAAATACTCCTATAATTTGCAATATCAAAGAATCAAATTTAGAAGAACTTGCTATGGATATGTTTGATACGGGGGGGGGGGGGGGTATGAGTATTATTTCCTAGACTCTCAAATACCTGATATTTTAAGGATTTCTAAAAATATCAAGGGTAAATTTATCATCCGTGTTTCTGATGTTGAAACGCTAAATCACAAACTACTCGAGCTTAGTGAGCCTAAATATTTATGGGTGGATTATTCTCAATTTTCAAATTTTAACTTAAAAGATTATGAGCAATTCATTGTAACTTTATATAAAAATATTGATAAAAATTTAGAGCCTATTATCGTATCTCCAGAGCTTTATGATTTGTCCTTTGCGGCTTTAATACAGCCAATGCAGCAAATTTTGCCCAAAGGATTTTCAGTATGCACCAAAAATCCCCAGTTTTGGAGTTCTTATGTTCAATCTTAAATATTTAGCCGATAAATATGAGCTTATTATGGTGGATATTGATAATACTTTGTTTAATTATACTTATGCGCATAATATGGCTTTAACGAGTGTGTTAAATCATTTTTCATTTTCACTTCTTGATTATGAAAATGCCAAAATGCAGATTAAAGCAAGAGCCTTATCTGTAAATCATCATAAAAAAGAATTGTATTTTAAAATAATGTGTGAAGAAAAAAATATACATTTTTCTCAAGCGAAGCTTATGTTTGAATTATATACTAGAGAATTTATTGCCAATATTAAAGTTGATAGGACAATGTTTGAGCTTTTAAGCTTTGCAAAAAGTAAAGCAAAGAAGGTTTTAGCTATAACGAATTTTTATTTTATAGAACAGCTTAATAAACTTAGCTATGCCAAGTTAGCCCCCTTGCTTGATTTTTTAATTTGTTCTGAAGAATTTGAAGTAGAAAAACCCAATAAAAAGCTTGTTGATAGAGCTTTTAACTTAGCTGACATTGGTTCTAAGGAAAAAGTAGTGATGATAGGAGATTCCATAGCCGATGAACTTGGAATTTATGACATAGAATATTATCCTTATAATTGCTCCAAGCTTTTAATATCCATTTCAGGCAAAAGCGGGGCGGGTAAATCCACTCTTAGTGAAGCGATTAAAGCTCTTTGTGATTGTATGATTGTGGGTGCAGATGGGTATCATAAATTTGATAGATATTCCAAGGCTTGGGAAAGGATGACGCATTATAATCCGCAAGGGAATAATCTCATCCAACTTGCATTAGATATTAAGCATATTTATCAAGATATTGATGATATATGTATCCCTTTATATAATCACGATTGTGGAACCTTTTCTAGGTCTAATACGATAAAAACTAAGGATTTGGATATTGTGATTATAGAAGGGCTGCATACTCTTTATAAGGAAGTTATAGGCGATTTTGTTAAGATTAAAATTTTTATTGATTCAGATGAAGCGGATAAGCAAAAAATACAAAGAGATACAAAAGAACGCGGTCATAATTTAGACAAGGTTGTAAGCTCGATTCAAAAAAGAGAAGAGGATTATTTTAAATATCTTTATAAACAAAAAGAAAATGCAAATTTTTTAATCACTATAAAAAATCAAAAATTCAAAATAGAGCTTTTTGATATTCTAAAGGGCGTAGGTTTGCAAGATGTTTATGAAGGAGAATACGATGATTTACTTAGCACTATCAAAGAAATATTTATGCAAATTTTTAATCAAAGATGGATAGGTCAATGAATAAAGAAAAAATACAAGGCTTAATCGATGAATATATAGCTATACGCAAGGTTTTTGGAAATATCCTTGATGCTCCTTCTAGGGGTGGGAATATATCTGTAAAAGATGGTCAATATTTAATCATCAAGGCTTCAGGAGAGGATTTAAAAAAGAAGCATAAAATTGCTGTATTAAAAAATCAGCAAAATATCGCAACTTATGCGGATGAGCTTAAAAATGAGAGGGCTAAACCTTCTATGGAGCTTGGTTTGCATCAGGTATTTAAAAACAAATATGTAGCTCATTATCATCCTGTTTATATACTGCCTTATCTTTGTGATTTTAATTTCATTTTTCCATATAGATGTATAGAATTTAAACTGCCCGGCGTGGAATTATTCCAAGCTGTGCAAGAAGATTATATTTATGAAAAGAGTGGGATTGTGATGTTGAGAAATCACGGGGTTGTTGTTTTTGCCGAAGATAAAAAGGATTTATTTGCTCTTCATCAAAGACTAAGAAAGGAATTTTTTGAACCCAATCAAAATATTTTTACCCCAGATGATGCTGTGGATGTGAAAAGCGAGGAGTTGTGGTTATTTAGAGAGGCTATTGAGAATATAGCTAGAAAGAAAAATCTAGCCCTAACTCAAATTAAAAATGAATACCTTGATAAATTAATCCATATGCCCCAAGAGCAGTATAGACTTAAACAAATTAACAAGGAGGTAAAATGAATATCATCATACCTGCCACAGGGATAGGAAAACGCTTTAAGGATGCGGGTTATAAAGAATTAAAACCCTTTATAAAGCTAAATGAAAATGAGTGTATTTTGGATTTTGTTGTGAATTGTTTTGACAAGGTTCAAGATAGTTTTTATTTTATCGCAAGAGAGCAAGAAAAAGAAAAATTTACCCATTTTGCAACAAGTAGAAAACTAAAAGCCAAGGTTTTAGTGTATGAAGGACAAAAGCTTGGTCCGGCTGGAACCTTAATAGGCGTAAAAGATTCTTTAAGTGAGCTTTTAGATGAGAGTGTGATTGTGAGTTATTGTGATTTTGGTCAAGAATGGGATTATAAACATTTCTTAGATTTTATTCGAAAAAATGATGAAGCACAAGGCATTATCCCTTGCTATACGGGTTATCATCCTCATTTAGAACCTATTGAAAATGTCTATGCTGTATGTAAAACATACGATAAAACTAAGCTTGTATATAAGGTCATAGAAAAATATCATTCTAAAGATAAATTAAGTGAGTTGCATTCAAGCGGAATGTATTATTTTAAATCCTTAAAAATAGCTTTTGAGGCGATAGAAAAGCAAATGAAAGCTAAGGATATGCTAAAAGGGGAGTATTATTTATCTATAAGCAATAATTATTTAGACAAAGTGCTTTGCTACCCTTTTGTAAAAAAATTCTATCAATTTGGCACCCCAAAAGATTTTGAATACGCCAAGGAAAAGTTAAGAAAAGTTAAAAATCTTGTCAATGAAGAAACAAAGATAAGTCATACTATTATCTTAGCTGCAGGGCGTGGAGAAAGATTTGTAAATTTAAATTTTTCTCAGCCTAAGCCCTTTTTACCGCTGGGAAATTCTACAATTATGGGCAATATTCTTGCAAATTTAAAGCTTGTGAAAACTAGTATTATTTGTGTAGGAGCCAACGACCACGAAAAATATTGGCAAGATATAAAAACCAAAGTGAGATATGTCAAGCCAAATAAAATAGGAGCCGCTTATTCTTATATCAATGCTTGCAAGGATTTAAAAGGAGATGTTTTGATTTTTCCTTGCGATTTACTTGCTAAACATATCACTCCTAGTTTTGAAAAAATGCGTCAAAAAGCAGATGCGATTATTTTTGTGGCTAAAGCTTGTGGGTTTAACTATGATAATCCTGATTATTTTACTTGGATAAGAGGGGATGATAAGGGTGTCGTTAATGAAATTAGTGTAAAATATAGGGCTGAAAACAGCGAGTGGATTATGATAGGGAGCTTTTATTTTAAGGATAATCAAATTCTAATTTCTTGTATTGAAGAAATGTTTGATAAGCAAATGAAAAATAATAATGAATTTTTTATAGATGGTGTGTTTAATCTTATGCTCGGAAAATATAAGATTTGTTATGTGTTGCTGGATAATTATTTTTCTTTTGGAACTCCGCAGGAGTATTTGGAAAATGGTTATTGGATATGATTTTAAAAATTTGGAGAGTTAATGAATAAAAATAAAAGATTAGCCATACATTTTTATGGTTTTATGAGAACTTTCAAAGATACTTACAATAGTTTTAAATCAAATATTCTTGAAATCAATCAACAAGATTATGAGGTTGATATCTTTATACACACTTGGGACACATATAACAGCTTGGATACGTCAAAAGAAAGTTTTGATTTATGGCATAAAGATTTGGACTACTATCCAACAATGAATGAGAAATTTTTAAGCGATAACGATAAGAATGATATCTTAAATTTTTATAAGCCTAAAAAAATATTAATTGAAAAACTAGAAGATGGAGTTTATGGTCGTTATATCACTTCCAGTAAAGTTGTTCAATTAAGAAAGGAATACGAGAAAGAAAATAATTTTAAATATGATGCCTTTTTATATCTTCGACCGGATTTAATGTTTAAAACACCACTTAGAATTTTGGGTTATATCAATTACTGGAAGGATAATCCTATTTTAGATACAAAGATAGTTTGGTGTGCTCATTCTTCTTTTTCGAGAATGGCTATTGCTGACCCTAGAGTTGTTACAGAGTGTGATATTATTTTCTTTACTAAATTTGATATAGAAATAAAGGAAATGATAGAAAATTGTAGTCCTAATATGAAATTAAATGAATGGTTGTATATTGCCATAGACTATCTGATAAATAGAGATTTTAGAATTTGGAGAGAAAAGTATGTAAATCATAGAGCCAGTGAGCTAATTTATATTAGAAAGAGTGTTTTAGATGGAAAAATCATAACCTTAACAAATGAAATACAAAATCTAAGAAACGAAAAAGAGATTTTACAAGATAAACTTGATTCCTTTCCTGTCAAAAAGCAGCATTTAGAATTAGCCAATCTAGAACAAGATTTAGTCATTAAAAAATTAGAAAGTAAAAAACTTGCTAAATCTTTAGGCATAAAAATGAATGTAATTAACCCTAAAATTACTTTTATTCAATCTAATTCAGCCAAGGCTCGTATTCAAAATCAACTTTCTTATAAACTAGGACAAGCTTTGATTATAAATTCAAAAAGCATATTAGGCTATATAAGAATGCCTTATGTATTATCTTATATAAAAGATAAGCATCAAAAAGAACGACTAAGCTATGAAACAAAAATAAAAGAAAATCCAAATTTAGCTTTACCTTCTTTAGAAACTTATCCTGATTATAATGAAGCTTTAAAAGAAAAAGAATGCTTTACTTATAAATTAGGAGAAGCTTTTATCAAAGCTCATAAAAATTGGTATAAAGGTGGATATATAAGGTTTTATTTCAAAGATGTGCCTAGCTTGAAGAAGCTTTAC
Source organism: Campylobacter parajejuni (assembly GCF_046764905.1). NCBI lineage: Bacteria > Pseudomonadati > Campylobacterota > Epsilonproteobacteria > Campylobacterales > Campylobacteraceae > Campylobacter > Campylobacter parajejuni. Next base: position 95 of record NZ_JBKORB010000012.1, on the reverse strand, counting down.
AAGAAATAAATACAAGTTTAAATTATGTAAAAACTAGCAAAAATTCCAATTTTATGATATAATCCCTTCTTTAAAAAATCAAAAAAAGGAGAACC
>NZ_JBKORB010000011.1:0-39625 GCF_046764905.1 Campylobacter parajejuni | reverse complement strand
CAAACCACTAAGGATAATGTTGAAATTGCTAATGAGAGTGCTGTTATTTCTAATACAGTTAGTGATATAGCAAGTAATATACTTGAAGATGTGAAGAAGAAGAAGTTTTAAAAGCTTGAAAGCTTGAATGACTTCGAATTTAAACCCTTTTTAAAAAGCTTTTAACCTTTCCTTGAAAAATAGAAAACAAGGAAAGGTTACTCATTTTCTCAATACTGCATAAAAATTAAATCCTATTTTAAATTCAAATTTGTTATTATTTTCCTAAATTTTTATAGAAGTTGATAGATGAAAAAAATTATTTTTATGGGAACTCCTTCTTATGCTACTTGTATTTTAAGAGCTATTTTAGAAAATGAGAATTTTAGACTTCTTGCACTTTTCACTCAGCCTGATAAAGCAGTAGGAAGAAAGCAAATTTTAACTCCAAGTGATACTAAGGCTTTTTTGAATGAGCATTACCCTGCTATCCCTGTTTTTACCCCAAAGTCTTTAAAAGATGAAAATATTATAAGAGAAATTAGGGATTTAAATCCCGATTTTATAGTCGTTGCTGCTTATGGGAAAATTTTGCCTAAAGCTATTTTAGAGCTTGCTCCTTGTGTGAATTTACACGCTTCTTTGCTTCCAAAATACCGCGGTGCTAGCCCTATACAAAGTGCGATTTTAAATAGAGATGAAAAAAGCGGAGTTTGCACTATGCTGATGGAAGAAGGACTTGACACAGGTGCTATACTTCAAAGCCTAGAGTGCAATATAAAGGATAAAAATTCAAGTGAAGTTTTCGAACTTCTAGCGAATTTAGCGGCTAAACTTATACTTACTACCCTTTTAAATTTCGAAAAAATCACTCCTAAAAAACAAGATGAAAAATTGGCTAGTTTTTGTAAAAAAATCAAAAAAGAAGACGGACTTGTGAATTTACAAAATGCAAGAGAGCTTTATCAAAAATACCTTGCCTTTACTCCTTGGCCCGGAGTTTTTTTGGAAAATGGACTGAAATTTTTAGAGCTTGAGCTTGTAGATGAGACAAAGCAAAACGCTAAAATAGGCGAAATTTTAGCATTAGAAAAAGAGAGTTTTTTACTTGCTTGTAAGCAAGGAATTTTACGCGTTAAAAAACTTCAAGAAAGTGGAAAAAAGGCTCTTGATGGTAGAACTTATCTTAATGGAAAAAGGCTTAAAAATGCAGATAGTTTGTGTTGAGAGTATAGATTCTACCCATCTTTTTTTGTGTGAGCAAATTCGTAAGGGTAAGTTGAGTGAGAATTTTGGCATTTATGCCCTAGAGCAAAGTGCTGGAGTGGGGAGTAGGGAAAATTCTTGGCAAAGTTCTAGGGGGAATTTGCACCTGTCTTTTTGTGTGAAAGATGAGAATTTGCCTAAGGATTTGCCTTTGGCTTCTGTGAGTATTTATTTTGCTTATTTGCTTAAGGAGCTTTTAGAAGAATATGGCTCTAAAATTTGGCTTAAATGGCCTAATGATTTGTATTTGGAAGATAAAAAAGTAGGTGGAATCATCAGTGCTAAAATTTCAAATTTTATCATAGGGGGCGTGGGTTTAAATCTCAAATTCGCACCCCAAAACGCTACTTTGTGCGATGTAGAAATTCCGCTTGAAAGCTTAGTCAATGCCTTTTTGGAAAAAGTAGAAAAAAAGATTTTATGGAAGGATATTTTTAGCAAGTATATGCTAGAATTTGAAAAATCAAGAAAATTTAGCGTCCATCACGAAGGTAAGGTTTTTTCACTTGAAAATTCTTTTTTGTATGAAGATGGTTCGATTTTATTAGGCGATAAAAGGGTGTATAGTTTAAGATGAGCGAGATTATTACAATAGCAAATCAAAAAGGCGGAGTGGGTAAAACCACAACAGCAGTAAATTTAGCAGCTTCTTTAGCCGTGGCGGAAAAGAAAGTGCTTTTAATCGATATTGACCCCCAAGCGAATGCTACAACCGGACTCGGTTTTAATCGTAATAATTACGAATATAATATTTATCATGTTTTCATAGGCAGAAAAAAGCTTAGTGATATTATCCTAAAAACAGAATTGCCCCAGCTTCATTTAGCCCCTTCAAATATAGGTCTTGTAGGCATAGAGCAAGAACTTGCTAAGGGGGAAAATAACGAAAAAAAAATGCTACTTAAAAACCAGCTGCAAGAAGTTGTCGATGAGTATGACTTCATCATCATCGATTCCCCGCCGGCTTTAGGCAGTATTACTATCAATGCTTTTGCGGCAAGTGATAGTGTGATTATCCCTATACAATGCGAATTTTACGCCCTTGAAGGGGTAGCTATGGTGCTAAATACCATTAAGATTATCAAAAAAACTATCAATCCCAAGCTTAGAGTGCGGGGCTTTTTGCCCACTATGTATAGCTCTCAAAACAATCTTTCTAAGGATGTGGTAGATGATTTGAAGCAAAATTTCAAAAAGCAGCTTTTTACTATCAATGGCAATGAAGATGATTTTATCGTTATTCCGCGTAATGTAAAGCTTGCTGAGAGTCCAAGTTTTGGTAAGCCTATCATTCTCTATGATATAAAATCTCCGGGTTCTGTGGCGTATCAAAATTTAGCGTATTCTTTGCTAGGATAATGAGATGGGATTAAATAAAGACAGGGGTCTAAGCCGTCTAATTGACGATATGGATTCAGTTTATAGTAAGGAATTAGGTTTTGATAAAAATCAAAGCACTATGATAGAAATAGATAAAATTTCGCCCAATCCCTTTCAGCCGAGAAAGAATTTTGACGAGCAAAGTTTAAAAGAGCTTGCGGGTTCGATTAAAGAATTTGGACTCATTCAGCCCATTATCGTGCTTAAAGAAAATGATAACTTTGTTTTGGTTGCAGGAGAACGCCGCTTAAGAGCGGTAAAGCTATTGGGAAAAAAGGAAATTCTAGCTTTTATTGCGGATATTGATGAGAATAAGCTTAGAGAATTGGCACTCATTGAAAACATACAAAGAGAGAATTTAAATCCCATTGAGCTTGCTAATTCTTATAAGGATTTGATGCAAGTTCATCATATGACTCAAGAGAACTTAGCAGAGCTTATCCATAAGTCCCGCACCCAAGTAACAAATACTTTAAGACTTTTGAATTTGGATATTAGAACTCAAGAGTTGATTGCTTCTGGAAAAATCTCTCAAGGTCATGCTAAAGTTTTGGTTGGTTTAAATCAAAAAGATGAAAAAATGCTAGTTGATAGCATAATAGGTCAAAAGCTTAATGTTAGAGATACTGAAAAAATAGTTAAAAAAATAAAAAATAACGAAAATTTAAGCCCCAAAGAATTTGAAAATGAAATAGAAAAATTAAAACAAAAATTTAAGCACTTTGGATTTGAGTGTAGAAATAAAAATAATGATTTTATAATCCATTTGGAAAATATTGATAAAATTAAAGAGTTAATCAAAATGCTTGAAAAGCTTTAAGCAAAATTTAGCTTTTTTGTAGTAAAATAGCCCTTCAAAATTCTAATCAAGGAAAATTATGTTTGACGATATGCATCCTTCCATAATGCTTGCTACTATGGCTATTTTTTTAGCTATGATAGTGATTTTAAATAGTATGCTATATAAGCCACTTTTAAAATTTATGGATGAAAGAAATGATTCTATAAAAAATGATGAGAATAAGGTAAAAGAAAATTCTCAAGAAGTTTTAGGTGTAAATGATGAATTAGAAACCATTCATATTAACACTAGAGAAGAGATTCAAAAAATCAAGCAAAGTGCCGTAGCTACTGCCAAAGAAGAGGCAGAGCAGATAATTAGAAGCAAAAAAGAAGAATTAGAAAGAAAAATGGCTAGCTTTTATGCGGATTTAGCTGTTCAAAAACAAGAATTGCAAGAACATTTAAATATACATTTGCCTGAGCTTAAACAAGCTTTGCAAAATAACATAAAGAAAATTTAAGAGGAGAGAGATGAGTAAGTTATTTTTTGTTGTATTTTTACTACCCTTATATGCTTTTGGTGCTTCAAGCGGTAGTGGGGAATATGACATTGTCCCAAGGACTATTAATTTTCTAATTTTTGTGGCTATATTGTATTATTTTGTTGCAACTCCGTTTAAGAATTTTTATAAAAATCGTATTGTAAAAATTTCTTCTAAACTTGATGAAATTCAAAAAAAACTTTTAGAAAGTAAAGCTAGGAAATTAGATACAATGAAAAAACTTGAAGAAGCTAAGGCAAATGCTGCTGCTGCTTTGGTTACAGCAAAAAAAGAAGCTGAAATTTTAGTTCAAGATATTAAAAAAGAGACCCAAGATGAGCTTGATTTGCTTCAAAAACATTTTGAAGAGCAAAAAGATTATGAATTTAGAAAAATGGAAAAAGAATTAGTATCAAATACTTTAAACGAAATTTTTGCTGACCCAAATATGAGCTTAAAGCAAAGCGAAATAATAGAGCTTATGATGAAGAAGGTGTCTTAGATATGGAAAATATAGTTGCAAGAAGATATGCAAAAGCAATAGCTTCAAGAGCTGATATAAATGATTTTTATCAGAATTTGTGTATTTTAAATTCTGCTTTTGTTTTGCCAAAATTTAAAAATATTATAGAATCTAACGAGATTAAAAAAGAAAGAAAAATGAAATTTCTTGATTCTTTTTTTGAAGTAAAAAATTCTCATTTTCAAAATTTTTTAAGACTTTTGATTGAAAATTCAAGATTAGAATGCATTCCACAAATAGTTAAAGAACTCGAAAGACAAAAGGCTTTTAAAGAAAATATTTTTGTTGGCATTGTATATTCTAAAGAGAAATTAAACAAAGAGAACCTTGAAAATCTTGAAAGTAAGCTTAATAAAAAATTTAACGCAAATATTAAATTAAATAATAAAATAAGCCAAGATGATAGCGTTAAAATAGAATTAGAAGAATTAGGTTATGAACTTTCTTTTTCTATGAAAGCTCTTCAAAATAAGTTAAACGAATATATACTGAAAATTATTTAAGGAGAAAAATAAATGAAATTTAAAGCTGATGAAATCAGTTCGATAATTAAAGAAAGAATTGAAAATTTTGATTTAAATCTTGAAATCGAAGAAACAGGAAAGATTATTTCTGTGGCTGATGGTGTGGCTAAGGTGTATGGTCTTAAAAACATTATGGCTGGAGAAATGGTTGAATTTGAAAATGGCGATAAGGGAATGGCTTTAAACCTTGAAGAAAGTAGCGTAGGTATAGTGATACTTGGAAAAGGAGAAGGCTTAAAAGAAGGTGCTTCTGTAAAAAGGCTTAAAAGATTACTTAAGGTTCCAGTAGGCGAGGCTTTAATCGGTCGTGTTGTAAATGCTTTGGGCGAACCAATTGATGCTAAAGGTGCGATTAATGCTAATGAATATCGTTTTGTTGAAGAAAAGGCAAAGGGTATTATGGCTAGAAAAAGCGTTCATGAGCCTTTACATACAGGAATTAAAGCTATTGATGCGCTTGTGCCAATTGGTCGTGGTCAAAGAGAGCTTATCATAGGCGATAGACAAACAGGTAAAACAACCGTTGCTGTTGATACCATCATATCTCAAAGAGGTCAAGGTGTGGTTTGTATCTATGTTGCCATAGGACAAAAACAAAGCACAGTGGCACAAGTGGTTAAAAGACTAGAAGAACACGGAGCTATGGACTATACTATTGTTGTAAATGCAGGTGCTTCAGACCCTGCAGCTTTACAATACTTAGCTCCATATACTGGCGTAACTATGGGGGAATTTTTTAGAGATAATGCAAAACATGCTTTGATTGTTTATGATGATTTAAGCAAACACGCCGTGGCTTATCGTGAAATGTCTTTGATTTTACGCCGTCCTCCGGGCAGAGAGGCTTATCCGGGTGATGTTTTTTATCTGCATTCAAGATTGCTTGAAAGAGCAAGTAAATTAAATGATGAATTAGGTGCTGGTTCTTTGACTGCTTTGCCTATTATTGAAACTCAAGCAGGCGATGTTTCTGCTTATATTCCAACTAATGTTATTTCAATTACCGATGGACAAATCTTCTTAGAAACAGATTTATTCAACTCAGGTATTCGCCCTGCTATCAATGTGGGTTTATCGGTATCTCGTGTGGGCGGTGCAGCTCAAATTAAAGCGACAAAGCAGGTTTCAGGCACCTTGCGTCTTGATTTGGCTCAATACAGAGAGCTTCAAGCCTTCGCCCAATTTGCCAGTGATTTGGACGAAGCAAGTAGAAAGCAACTTGAAAGGGGTCAAAGAATGGTTGAGCTTTTAAAACAACCGCCTTATTCCCCACTTAGTGTTGAAAAGCAAGTGGTTTTAATTTTTGCAGGAACCAAAGGTTTCTTAGATGATATTGCTGTTTCTAGGATTAAGGAATTTGAAGATGGAATTTATCCTTTTATTGAAGCAAAACATCCGGATATTTTTGAGCAAATTCGTTCTAAAAAAGCTTTAGATTCTGAATTAGAAGAAAAGCTAACTAAAGCCATTAATGAGTTTAAAGCAAATCATTTATAAGGTCTTTTATGTCTAATTTAAAAGAAATTAAAAGAAAAATCAAAAGTGTTCATAACACTCAAAAGACTACAAATGCTATGAAGCTAGTTTCTACTGCTAAATTAAAAAAAGCAGAAGAAGCCGCTAAAAAATCAAGGCTTTATGCGGAAAAGATTGATGAAATGTTGAGTGAGATTTCATTTCAAATCAATAAAATCGTTCATAATGAAGATGATGTGCGTTTGTCTTTGTTTCATAAAAAAGAACAAATTAAAACCATAGATTTAATATTTATTACCGCAGATAAAGGCTTGTGTGGCGGTTTTAATATTAAGACTTTAAAAGCCGTTAGCGAATTGTTAAAAGAATATGAAGCAAAAAATATCCATATCAGGCTTAGAGGCATAGGTAAAACGGGAATTGAATATTTTAATTTTCAAAAAATAGAATTATTAGAGAAGTATTTCCATCTTAGTTCTAGCCCGGATTATGAAAAAGCATGCGAGGTCATTCAAAGTGCGGTGGATGATTTTCTAAATGGAAATACAGATGAAGTGATTTTGGTGCATAATGGTTATAAAAATATGATTACCCAAGAGCTTAAAATCAATCATCTTATCCCTGTCGAGCCTATACATATAGGACAAAGTCCTAGTTCGCTTTTGGAGCTTGAGCCTGAAGGAACTGAGCTTTTGCAAGATTTAATGAAAACATATTTTGAATACAATATGTATTATGCGTTAATTGATTCTTTAGCAGCAGAACATAGTGCAAGAATGCAAGCTATGGATAATGCAACGAATAATGCAAAAGCAAGAGTAAAACAACTAAATTTAGCTTACAATAAAGCAAGACAAGAGTCTATTACCACTGAGCTTATAGAAATTATCAGTGGTGTTGAATCAATGAAATAGTAAATTTTAAGGAGAAGATAAATAATGCAAGGATTTATTTCACAGGTATTAGGTCCAGTTGTTGATGTAGATTTTAATGACTATTTACCTCAAATCAACGAAGCCATTGTTGTAAATTTTGAAAGCGAAGGAAAAAAACACAAACTTGTTTTAGAAGTGGCAGCTCATTTAGGAGATAATAGAGTTAGAACTATTGCTATGGATATGACAGATGGCTTGGTAAGGGGTCTTGAAGCCAATGCTTTAGGCACTCCTATAAGTGTTCCTGTTGGTGAAAAAGTTTTAGGAAGAATTTTTAATGTAACAGGGGATTTGATTGATGAGGGCGAAGAAATTTCTTTTGATAAAAAATGGGCAATTCATAGAGACCCTCCTTCTTTTGAAGAGCAAAGCACAAAAAGTGAAATTTTTGAAACAGGAATTAAAGTCGTAGATTTACTTGCTCCTTATGCAAAGGGTGGTAAAGTAGGGCTTTTTGGTGGTGCAGGTGTGGGTAAAACTGTTATTATTATGGAGCTTATTCACAATGTTGCTTTCAAACATAGCGGTTATTCGGTATTTGCAGGTGTGGGCGAGAGAACTCGCGAGGGAAATGACCTTTATAACGAAATGAAAGAAAGTAATGTTTTAGACAAAGTTGCTCTGTGCTACGGACAAATGAATGAACCACCCGGGGCAAGAAATCGTATCGCTTTAACCGGTCTTACTATGGCTGAGTATTTTAGAGATGAAATGGGTCTTGATGTGCTTATGTTTATTGATAATATCTTTAGATTTTCCCAATCAGGCTCTGAAATGTCAGCACTTTTAGGACGCATTCCTTCAGCTGTGGGTTACCAACCAACTTTAGCAAGTGAAATGGGCAAATTCCAAGAAAGAATTACTTCAACTAAAAAAGGCTCTATCACTTCAGTTCAAGCTGTTTATGTTCCAGCTGATGACCTGACAGACCCTGCGCCAGCAACCGTTTTTGCTCATTTGGATGCCACAACCGTTTTAAATAGAGCCATAGCTGAAAAAGGAATTTACCCTGCGGTTGACCCTTTAGATAGCACTTCTAGGATGCTTGATCCTAATATCATAGGCGAAGAACACTATAAAGTTGCTCGTGGCGTTCAATCAGTGCTTCAAAAATACAAAGATTTGCAAGATATTATTGCAATTTTAGGTATGGATGAGCTTAGTGAAGAGGATAAGCTTGTGGTTGAAAGAGCAAGAAAGATTGAAAAATTTTTATCACAACCATTCTTCGTTGCAGAAGTTTTCACAGGTAGTCCGGGAAAATATATTAGCCTTGAAGATACGATAGCAGGTTTTAAAGGAATTTTAGAAGGCAAGTATGACCATTTACCAGAGAATGCTTTCTATATGGTTGGAAATATAGATGAAGCTATTGCAAAAGCGGATAAATTAAGAGGTTAATTTATGAATGATTTGATTAATTTCGAGATAGTTACGCCTTTGGGACTAATCTATCAAGGAGAAGTAAAATCTGTTACTTTACCGGGCAGTGAAGGGGAATTTGGTGTGCTTAAAGGACATGCTGCTTTGGTTTCTTCTTTAAAATCCGGGGTAATTGATATTGAAAAAGCCGATTTAAATCATGAATTAATTGCTATTGATGCCGGACATGCAAAAATAGATGAAGATAAGATTTGTGTGTTAGCAAAAGGTGCAGTATGGATTTGTGGAAGTGATGAAAGTGAGATTGAAAAAAATTTGGCTCAGGCTAAGGATTTGATTAAATCTATGAGTTCTGATAATGCAGCTTTAGCAGCAACTTTTTCAAAACTTGATAAGGCTCATTAATGAATTTTGAAGCTATATTTCATTTTTTTAGTAACTCAAGTGCTATCACTTATATTGTTTTATTGTGGCTTTCTTTATATTTTATTTTAGCTTTTAGTATTTTATTTGCAAGATTAAGTCATTTGGCTACTTGGAGAAATAAAGAAAAAGAAAGCTTAGAAACTTTACTTTTAGGTGAGAAGGATTTAAGTCGCACGGATTCTATTTTAAGGAAGTGTAGTGATACCACTTCAAATCATTTAGAAATCTATAAAAATTTAGCAAGTCGCCGTGCTTCTGCTGGGCTTACTTGGCTTAGTATTATAGCTTCAACTTCGCCTTTTATAGGACTTTTTGGGACGGTTATTTCTATACTTGAAACCTTTGGCGGACTTGGGACTCAAAATTCCTTAAGTATTATAGCTCCTAAAATCAGCGAGGCTTTGGTTGCCACAGGTTGTGGTATTTTAGTAGCCATACCTGCTTATACCTTTCATCTCATCATTAAAAGAAAGGCTTTTGAACTTTTAAGCATCATTGATAGCGAAATTAAAGTTATAAGTTCGAGTAAATAAGGTTAAAAATGCCATTTGATGATGAAAAGCCTGAACTCAATATCACACCTTTAGTGGATATTATGCTTGTATTGCTTGCGATTTTAATGGTAACAGCCCCAAGCATTACTTATGAAGAAAAAATCAATCTTCCACAAGGCAGTCAAAAAAATACCAGTGCCCCGACTGTTAAGAGTTTGATTATTAGCATTAATGCAAAAAAAGAAATTTTTTTAAATCAAGAAAAATACGATTTTGTGAGTTTTGCTGACAATCTTGCTCAAAGAAAAGCACAATTTAATACTGAAGATCCAGTTTTTATACGCGCTGATAAAAGTTTAAAATATGATGATGTTATTTCAGTCTTAAGAACCGTGAAAAATTTAGGATTTAATAAAGTTGCTTTACAGACTGAATAATCATGAAAAATTATGGCTTGAGTAATTTAAATTCATTTTTACTTGCTTTAGTAGTCTATATTAGTATAATTATTCTTGTTTTTTTTAGGCTTGTAAGCGAGGTTGAACCTGCTATACAATATACTGATATAAAAGATAGTTTTGTAGATATTGAATTGGCTGAACCATCAAAACAAGTGATTGCTCAAAGTAATACTCCTAAGGAAATTCAAAAACCAACAGAGCAAGTTGATATAGAAAAGCTTTTTGCCCAAACTACAAATAAAGCAGTCAAAACCGAAGATATAGACCAAAAGGCAAGTAATTTTAATGAGCTTTTTGGAAATATTAAAGAAATTCAAGAAGAAAAAACTACAAAAATTCAATCCAGTGCCAAATCAGGAATTTCTAGCGCTCCAAAACCTCAAGCTTCCCAACTTGTAAAACAACTTAATGATAGTTTGCTTGAAGAAGAAAGTCAGGCACAAGGTGAAAGCACAAAGACTCAAAAAACAGGAATTTATGATGAATTTTTAGGGAAAGTTGTGCGTATTATAACTCAAAGATGGACCCAGTATTATCCAAATAGCGAGAAAATTTCTGTTAAAGTAAAAATTTTTATTGATGAAAATGGAAAATTTGGTTATACTTCGGTTGAAAAAAGCGGGAATTCTTTATATGATGCTAAAGTGGCTGAATTTTTAGAAAGCCAAAAAGGTAAATTTATCACTTATCCTCCGCAAAACCAAAATATAAGCATTACTATGAATTTAAGAGATGAAGCAAAAGTTAAAAATGATTAGGAGAAAAAAATGAAAAAATTTTTAGCAATTTTTTTAGTCTTTTTAGGAAGTCTTTGGGCTGAAGATCCAGTGATTGATGTTGTTAATTCTGGTGTAGTTTTACCAAAGATTATCGTTAAAGACAATTCAAATTTAAGTGATGAGAATTTAAAGAAAAGCTTTTATAATATTATCGTCAATGATTTAAAGGTGAGTTCAAATTTCGAAGTTGTTGCCAATGCAGCTGAGGCAAGTAATTATACTTTTGAATATGCTTTAAGTCAAAATGGTAGCACTTTAAGTTTAAATGTAAAAATAAAAGCTGGTAGCTCTAATAAATCAGAGCAAACTTATACCCTAAATGGTTTAGAGCAGTATCCCTTTTTGGCACATAAAAGTGTTAAGGCTTCTGTAAATGCTCTAGGGCTTGCACCTGTTGATTGGATGGACCATAAAATTTTGATTGCAAGAAATTCTAGTTCTAAAAAAAGCCAGATTATAATGGCAGATTACACCTTGACCTATCAAAAGGTTATTGTTGATGGTGGGCTTAATTTGTTTCCTAAATGGGGAAATAAAGAGCAAACTTTGTTTTACTATACAGCCTATGACCACGATAAACCAACTCTTTATCGTTATGATTTAAATGCTAATAAAGCTAGCAAAGTTTTATCAAGTGGTGGTATGGTTGTAGCAAGTGATGTGAGTGCGGATGGAAGTAAATTACTCATCACTATGGCTCCAAAAGACCAGCCTGATGTTTATCTTTATGATTTAAATTCTAAAAATTTATCTCAACTGACAAATTATTCGGGCATAGATGTGAATGGAAATTTCATCGGTTTAGATGATAGTAAAGTGGTATTTGTAAGTGATCGTTTAGGGTATCCTAATATTTTTATGCAGAATTTACAAGGTGGTGGTGCCGAGCAGGTTGTTTTTCATGGTAGGAATAATTCAGCCGTTTCGACTTATAAAGATTTTTTAGTTTATTCCAGTCGTGAGCCAAATCAAGCCGGTGTTTTTAATATTTATTTAATGTCAATTAATAGTGATTATATCCGCCAACTTACCGCCAATGGCAAGAATTTATTTCCAAGATTTTCTAGCGATGGTGGAAGTATAGTGTTTATCAAGTATTTAGGCGCACAAAGTGCTTTGGGTGTTATTCGTGTCAATGCAAATAAAACTTTTTATTTTCCGTTAAAAGTTGGGAAAATTCAGTCTATTGATTGGTAAAAAAATTCAATTTTAGGTTAAAATTAATTAAATTTTAGTTATAATGCTAAGAATTTATTAACTTTGAAAGGTCATAAATGAAAAAAATTCTTTTTACTTCAATTGCAGCTCTTGCGGTTGTTATTAGTGGTTGTAGCACAAAAAGCACTAGTGTAAGCGGTGATAGCAGTGTTGATTCAAATCGCGGTTCAGGTGGAAGTGATGGTTGGGATATTGATTCAAAAATTTCTCAACTTAATGATACTTTAAATAAAGTATATTTTGATTTCGATAAATTTAATATCCGCCCTGATATGCAAAATGTTGTAAGCACCAATGCTAATATTTTTAATACCGAAGTAAGTGGTGTGAGCATTACCGTTGAAGGTAACTGCGATGAGTGGGGAACAGATGAGTATAATCAAGCGCTAGGTTTAAAAAGAGCTAAAGCTGTAAAAGAAGCTTTAATTGCTAAAGGTGTAAATGCGGATAGAATTGCTGTTAAAAGCTATGGAGAAACCAATCCTGTATGCACTGAAAAAACCAAAGCTTGCGATGCGCAAAATCGTCGTGCTGAATTCAAATTATCAAGATAATTAATGAAAAAAATATTCACAGTAGCTCTTTTTGGAGCTACTTTACTCTATGCAGAAAGTTCGGCTTTTGGTGCGGGAGACTTAACAAGCAATTCTTCTTATGGTTTAACTTCAAATGAAAAATTATTTAAAGAAAAATTAGATAGTTTAAATAATGAAAACATACAAACAAATGCTAGAATTAGTGAAATAAACGAAAGAATCGAGGGTTTGCAAAGCACTTTAGAAGGTATTAATTCTCAATACACTAAATCAAATTCCCGATTAACTCAGCTTGAGGAGAGTAGTCAGAATATCGAAAATAATCTTACTAGCGAAATTCAAAAATTAAAGGCTTATGTTGAAGAGAGTAGAAAAATTCAAGAAGCCAATAATAAACAAGTAAAAAAAGTTTTAGCTGAGCTTAGTTCTTTAGTTGATGCTATTAATGCAAATTATGTTTCTAAAAACGAATTAAATGATGCAAATTTAAGTGTTAAAACCCCTATTGTTGCTTCGTTTAACAAAGATACAAATGACACTATTGAAAACAATAATACTCAAGATGATAAAGCAAAGCAAATTGATGAATCTTGGAAAAAGAAAAAAAATAATGAAATTTTAGAATTGGCAATCAAAGATCTTGATAAAAATGCTTTTGAAGACTCTAAGATGAAATTAAATTTTCTCATATCAAAGCAATATAAACCTGCAAGGGCGAATTTTTGGCTAGGAGAAATCGAATATAAACAAAAAAATTATAACAACGCCATCGTTTATTATAAAAAAAGTTCAGCCATAAGCACTAAGGGGGATTATTTCCCAAAACTTTTATATCATACTGCGATTTCATTGGATAAAACAGGCGATACAAAAACAGCAAATGGCTTTTACAAGGCTTTAAAAACCAATTACCCCAACACAGCTGAAGCAAAAGCTTCACCGAATAGAAAATAAATTTAAGGAGATAAAATGGCAATAGAAAAAAATAGTGTAGTTTCAATGTTTTATGAGCTAAAGGACGCAAATACAAATGAAGTTTTAGAATCCAATTTATATTCTCAACCTATTTCTTTTATTTTAGGTAAGGGTCAGATTTTAGAAAGCTTAGAAGAAGAAGTGATGAAGCTTGATTGTCCAAGTAATGCTGATGTAGTGATTAAAAAAGAAAAAGGTTTAGGTGAATACGATGAAAAAGCTATCCAAACCTTACCTAAAGAGCAATTTGCAGGTATTGATTTAAAAGTAGGTATGGAACTTTTTGGCGAAGGAGAAAAGGGAGAAAGTGTTCGTGTTATCGTAAAAGAAATTGGCGAAAATGAAGTAACGATTGATTATAATCATCCTTATGCGGGTCGTGATTTGCTTTTTTCCTTAAATATTGTAGATGCTAGAGCCGCAAGTGAAGATGAAATTCTTACAGGTATTATCGCAGGAAGTCATAGTTGTGGTTGTGGAAGCGGACACGGACATCATCACGGACATGGTGGCGGTTGCTGTGGCGGCGGTGGCGGAGGTTGTGGTTGCCATTAATGAATACTGCATTTATATTTCCGGGTCAAGGCTCGCAAAGTCTTGGCATGGGAAAAGATTTTTATGAAAACTCTATAAAAGCCAAAGAACTTCTTCAAAATGCAAGTGATTTTTGCAAGATTGATTTTAAACATTTACTTTTTGAAGAAAACGAAAAACTCAATCAAAGTGAATTTACCCAACCTGCCATCGTTTTAAATTCTTTAATGGCTTATAGTGTTTTACTTGAAAAAAAACCTGATTTAAGTTCAAAATTTGCTTTAGGGCATTCTTTGGGCGAATTTTCCGCTTTAGCTATCAATGGTGCTTTTGATTTTTTACAAGCTCTTTCTTTGGTAAATAAAAGAGGGCTTTTTATGCAAGAAGATTGTGTAAAAGTTGAAGCAGGTATGATGGTCGTTTTAGGTCTTGATGATGAAAAAGTTGAAGAGCTTTGTCAAAAAGCACAAAAAGAAAACAAGCAAATTTTTGCTGCAAATTATAATTGCGATGGACAAGTTGTCGTAGCAGGTTTAAAGCGTGATTTAGCAAGTTATGAAAGCGAATTTAAAAGTGTAGGAGCTAAAAGAGCTATGCTTTTAAATATGAGTGTGGCAAGTCATTGTCCGCTTTTAGAAAATGCTTCAGCAAAACTTTGCGTGGAGCTTGAAAAGGTGTTAAAAGCAAATTTTAAGGCTGTAATTTCTAATGCAAATGCTAAAATTTATACAAGCAAAGAAGAAGCACTTGGACTTTTAAAAGCACAACTTATCTCTCCTGTGCTTTACAAACAAAGCATTAAGGCGTTCGAAAATGAAGTGGATTATTTTGTAGAATTGGGTGCAAGTGTGCTTAAGGGTTTAAATAAAAAAATCACTTCAAAAGAAACTTACGCTTTAACAAATATGAATGATATTGATGAATTTTTAAAGGTTATAGTATGAAAATAGCAATTTTAGGAGCCATGAGTGAAGAAATCACTCCCTTACTAGAGACACTCAAAGATTATACAAAAATAGAACATGCTAATAATACTTATTATTTCGCAACTTATAAAAATCACGAACTGATTTTAGCGTATTCTAAGATTGGCAAGGTTAATTCCACCCTTAGTGCTAGTGTGATGATAGAAAAATTTGGTGCGCAAGTGTTGCTTTTTACAGGTGTTGCAGGTGCTTTTAATCCTGAGCTTGAAATCGGCGATTTGCTCTATGCGACAAAATTAGCTCAATACGATCTTGATATTACTGCCTTTGGTCATCCTTTGGGTTTTGTTCCGGGTAATGAAATTTTTATCAAAACGGATGAGAAATTAAACAATCTTGCTTTAGAAGTGGCTAAAGAATTAAATATCAAGCTTCGTGCAGGCATTATTGCAACAGGGGATGAGTTCATTTGCGATGAAGCAAAAAAAGCAAAAATCAGGGAAATTTTCAATGCCGATGCTTGTGAAATGGAAGGTGCTAGTGTGGCTTTGGTTTGCGATGCTTTAAAGGTGCCTTGTTTTATTTTAAGGGCTATGAGCGATAAAGCGGGTGAGAAGGCTGAGTTTGATTTTGATGAATTTGTGATTAATTCGGCTAAAATTTCAGCTAATTTTGTGCTTAAAATGTGCGAAAAATTATGATAAATCTTAGTAAAAAACTTATACGCCAAGTCGCACAAGCCAATGCTAAATTTGGACTTGTTAAAGAAGGCGATAGGGTTCTTTTAGGACTTAGCGGCGGAAAAGATTCTTTAGCCTTAGCTCATCTTCTAAATCGTATGCAAGCCCATGCTCCTTTTAAATTTGATTTTGAAGCGGTAACTTTAAGTTATGGTATGGGTGAGGATTATACTCATCTTCATACACATTGTAAAGAACACGGCATCAAGCATAGCGTGGTAGAAAGTAATATTTATGAAGTTTCAGGCGATACTATAAGAGAAAATTCAAGCTTTTGTAGCTATTTTTCGCGTATGCGAAGAGGGGCTTTATATACTTATGCCCTTCAAAGAGGTTTTAACAAACTCGCTCTTGCACATCATTTAGATGATGTAGCAGAAAGTTTTTTTATGAATTTTATCCATAATGGAGCCTTAAGAACCCTAGCTCCTATTTATCAGAGCAAACGCGGGGTGATGGTTATCCGCCCTTTAATCTTCGTGCGTGAAAGACAGCTTAGAGATAATGCCGTGCAAAATGAACTTAGCGTAATAGGAAATGAGTTTTGTCCGGGTATGAAACTCAGCGAAAAAAATGTCAAATTCCCACACGCTAGAGAAGAAGCCAAGCAAATTTTGGCTAAGTTGGAAAAAGAATATCCCAAGCTTTTTACAAGCTTAAAAACTGCTTTTGCGAATTTACACACAGAAAGTTTTTGGCTAGAAAGGACAAAAATATGAAAAAAGCTTTTGTTTTGGTGGATTATCAAAATGATTTTATTGATGGAGCTTTAGGTTTTGAGAAGGCTCAAAATTTAAGGTCTAAAGTGCTTGAAAAACTTTCTAGCTTAGATTTTAAGCAAACTGATTTGCTCATCACTTACGATACGCATAGCGAGGATTATTTGCAGACTAAGGAAGGCTTGAATTTACCACTTAAGCATTGTTTAAAAGATAGCGAAGGTTGGCATTTGCCTGATTATTTAGAGCCTTTTAAGGCTAAGGCTAAAAAAATTTTTTACAAGCCTACTTTTGGTAGTCTAGAATTGGCTAATTTCCTTCATAAAGAGCAATACGAGCAAATCGAATTTGCGGGTTTGGTCTCTCATATTTGCGTCTTTCATAATATTATCTTAGCCTTTAACGCAGGGCTTAATACGAGACTAATTTTACATAAAGACTGCACCGCAAGCTTTGATGAAAATTTAGAAAAAGCAGCTTTTGACTTACTTAAGGCTTTTTGGGTTGAGCTAGTTTAGTGCAGGGTTTTATACTCCACACTCAAAAAGTCAAGGATGAAGATTTAATCGTTTATATTTTAAGTCCTAAAAGACTTGTGAAAGCGTATCGTTTTTATGGGCTTAGGCATTCTAGTATTTTAAGTGGCTATAAAATAGACTTTGCTTTAGAGGAAAATCCCAGTTTTTTACCTCGTCTTAAAGATGTTTTGCACTTGGGTTTTTTGTGGATTATGCAAAGGGATAAAATGCTCATTTGGCAGGAATTTATACGCCTTTTATATAGGCATTTAAAAGATGTTGAAGAGCTAGATGGCTTTTATTTTGATTTGCTTGATGAGTGTGTGAAAAGATTTGAGAGGCAAAATCCAAAACGCGTTATTGTCGATGCTTACCTTAGAATTTTAGAATTTGAAGGAAGATTGCATAAGGAATTTATTTGTTTTGCTTGTGATGAAAAAATTCAAAATTCCATTACTCTACTAAGGGCTTTTTTGCCTTCGCATTCACAATGTGCTTTAGGATTTGAGTTTAAGGAAGAAAAATTAAAGCAGTTTTATACGAGTAAAAATTGTGCGGTTTTTGACGATGAAGAGATACAAAATTTATACCATTTGATTAAGGAAGGTTTATGATATTAAGCGATGACAAATGTGAATTTTTGGAAAAAATAGCCTCTTTTTTAAGTCCTAAGGATGTGGAGCTTATCTTTGTAGATAGTAAAGAAATGCAAGAAATTAATTTAGAGCAAAGAAAGCAAGATAAAAGCACTGATGTGCTTTCTTTTCCGCTTGAAAATATCGATGAAAAACTGCCTTTAGGTTCTATTGTGATAAATACAGAGTTAGCAAAATCTAAGGCAAAGGAATTAGGACACAGCTATGAAGAAGAAGTGAGTTTGCTTTTTATCCACGCTATGCTTCATTTGCTAGGCTTTGACCATGAAAAGGATAGAGGAGAAATGAGAGAAAGAGAAAAAGAACTTATAGAGCATTTTAATTTGCCTAAGAGTTTGATTATAAGGACTTTAGGGTAATTCCACTCCAAAATGGAATAGATTTTGCTTATTAATTTATTGTCAGTGATAATGTTTGTTTTCGTCATTGCGAGACTTGACCTTCCGTCATTGTGAGTGAAACGAAGCAATCTAAGATTAAAGGAAAAAATATGAGTATCTTTAGTATCAATGATAATTCAAACTATACTTCCATACTTTCACAAAGTAAAGCTAATAAAGAAAGTAAAGAAAATTCTAAAATAAGTTTTGCTAATGCTTTTTTAAAACAAAATGCTAGTAAATTAAATGAAATTCAAAATGCAAATTCACAAACTCTAGCAAGAAGTGAAGTATTAAATTCTACTAATATATCAAATACTAGTAATACTAATCTTAGTATTAGTAATACTACTAAAACAACTTCCCCTAATTATAATATATCCAGTGAATTTAAAAACTCTATTTATACTTTAAAATACAAACAAGCTGATATAAGTAATACTTCTACTAATACAGCCTATGGTTATAGTGTAGATAAAGATGGCTATATGGGAAGTGATTTTAACAAAGCTGCAGGATTGCCTGAAGATTTTAAGATACATAAATCTACTTTAGATGAGATATATAACTTTAATGAAGCACAATATCAAGACATAAAAGAACAGCTAGGAATTTCTCGCTATTTTACCAATATCGATATGGCTGATACCATAAAACAATACTATAATCAATTTAATCAAATTGTTAATCATACTTTTAATGATACCAATAAAACAAGTTTCACTGAAGCAGATATAAATTCTATGCCCAAGGGTTATATTTCTGTTGGCTATAAAGGTTTAGATTTTTCAGATCAATCCAATCCTTATAATGCATTAGGACTAGTTAATCATTCTAACACAAAAGTAACTAATGTTTTTAAAACAGATGATGAATTTCATGAAGCTCAAGCAATACAAATGGGAATGATGGGTATTGATTTTTATCCGCAAAAATTAAATATATCAACTCAAAGTTTATCACAAGGAGCTTTAATGGAAGGTGGATTTAATCCTGATATGTCTGTCTATCCACAAAATGAAGATGGAAGTTATTCTAGAGAAGCTTTGTTTATGAGCTTTTTAAAATCAGAAGGTGGTTATATGGTTGCAGGAAAAAATACAACTATTGCACCGCAAGCAATGAGTTATAATCTCAATGTTGCTAAACAAAGTATTCCAAAATACTCTAATGTAGATTTTGATGACATCATGACAGGTAAAGTTGATTTTGCAAGTTTGTTAAAAGGCTATGCACAAGATGGTTGGCTTGATGCAGATATATATGCAATGGAAAAAGGAGTTGCTTGGCAAAATACAAGCATAGGTTATGGTGGAGCTTGGTTTGATAGAGAATTTAACAATGCTAAAGCTAACGGCTGGAAAGCAAGCAGTGAAAGTATAAATTCTTATGCTGATTCTATAATGGATAGATTAAATAAGCTCATAGGACAGACTAGGGTTTAGAAAAAACTTTCGATTTTTTCTCGCATTGTTTTTTCATCATTGATGCGATTTATCTCATCTCTAAAGGCTGAAGCGTCTTTGTATCCTTTAGAATACTCGTGCAAGTGCTTGCGAAATATACTCACGCCCCCGCTTTTATAATGCTTTATCATTTCATCAAAATGCGTGAGTATGATTTCTTTTTTAAGTTTTTCATCCACACTTTTTCCGCCCTTGATTTCATAAAATATCCAAGGATTTCCCACGCTCGCACGCCCTATCATAAGCCCATCGCATTTTGTTAGCTCATATACTGCTTTAGCATTTTGTGCGTTAATATCTCCATTGGCTACAACAGGGATTTTCACACTCGCCTTCGCACTAGCAATAGCCCCGTAATCTGCCTTGCCGCTATAAAGTTGCTTTCTCGTGCGTCCATGGATACTTACAAAATCCACTCCTAAGCTTTCGCAAATTTTAGCCATTTTTTCAGGGTATTTTTCATTAAATCCTAGACGAAATTTTACACTTGTCAAAGGCTTTTTATTGTTTTCTTTAATCACTCCTACAAGGCTTTTAAAAAGTTCTAAATTTTCTAGCAAAGCACTACCAGCACATTGTTTTATGACCTTATTTACAGGACAGCCGCAGTTAAAATCAATCCCATCAACAAAATCCATTTCATTTAGCATTTGCACCGCTTTTTTAACCACATCTTTATCAGCTCCTGCAATTTGGACTATGTAAGGATTTTCTAATTCGGCTCTTTTTAGCATATGCAAGGTCTTAGCACTTTCATAAACCAAGGCATTAGAGCTTATCATTTCGCTTATAGTAAGGTCCGCACCGAATTTTTTTACCACATTGCGAAAGGGCAGGTCTGAAAAACCTGCCATAGGAGCTAAAAATAAAGGTTTTTTGCTAAAATCTATCATTGTATGAGTTGGTTTAAATCGACTTTGATATTTTTTTCACGCAAGGCTAAAAAGGCTTTAAAATCATTAAATTTTTTATCATCACTTCGAATTTGCTCCCTTAACTCATCTAAGAGTCCAAATTCAGCCAAAAGATATAAATACGCTCTTAAAGCCTCGCTTTTTTCATTTTTTATTTTAGAAAAAATTCCTATAAGAGCATCGGGGTTTAAAAGCTTAGTGCTTAGTTTGGCTAGTTTTAAATACTCTTGCTCCCCTAAAAGATTATGAGAGAGTAAAACTTCGTATTCAGCGGCATTTAACTCTAAATTTCCTTCCTTAAAACGCGTGATAAGCTTGAAAATATCGCAAGGTTTTTTAGGGATTTTTACATTTTTAATTTGCTCATAAGGGGCTTTTTCTATGAGAGTATTAAAAGCAGTTTCTTCAAATTCATCTTTGATTTCACTAAGATTTTTAAGTTTGGCATAGGCGTAATTGGCATCGTTTTTAAGATGATTTTTTTCATTTTGTAAAAATAGGGCATTATTGTTTTCAAGTTTAAATTTACTAAGATTAAAAAATTCGTTTTGATTTAAGCCATCGATTAGGTCTAAAATTTCATTGATTTTGCTTGAATGTGGAAGTTTTTCGTGTGTTTTTAAGGTTTTGAAAAGCTGTGCTACGGCTCTAAATTCTTTAGTTTGGAAGCTGATTTTTGACTCTTTTTCAAGGAGTAAATCCTGAGTGTAGCTTTCAAATTTAGCTGCATCTTTAAAGAAATGTTTAAATTTCAAATAACGCAAAAAGCCATAAAATCCCATATGTAACACAGCTAAAATCATATAAACAAACAAAGGAATAACAAGCCATACCATAATAGGAAGCTCAAAAGTATGTGTGCCAATGATAAGAGTATAATCGCCTAATTTCAAATGCCAAGCAAAGGCAAAAAGCCCTGCTATATAAATAAAACTTGCAAATAAAAAGAGTTTAATTTTCATGTTTTTTTCCTTGTTCTACGATTTGACGGCAGCTAATGCAATATCTTGCGTGGGGCTTGACTTTGAGTCTTAAAGAATCAATTTCATCATCGCAAGATTCGCAAATTCCATAAGTGCCTTTTTTGATTTTTTCCAAAGAAGCTTCGATTTCTATAAGTTCTTCTTTGAGATTTGTGCTGATGGCAAAATCAATTTGCGAGCCTGTTTCTATGACGGAAAAATCCACATTATCACTTGGGACGCTGTTGTGAAGCTCTTCAATTTCTTTTGAATTGCTTTGTAAATTTTCTAAAATAGCCTTTTTTCTTTCTTCCAAAGTATTTTTAAATTTTTGTAACTCGTTTTTTTTCATTTTAAAACTTTCTATTTGTGATAAGGATGGTTGTTATTAATGCAAAAAGCACGGTAAATTTGCTCTAAAAGCAAGATTTTGACAAAGTGATGTTCTAGGGTAAGTTTGCTAAGTGAGAAACTAAAATCAAAATTTTGAGTAAATTCTTCTCTTAAGCCATAAGCACCGCCTATGAAAAAACTCAGCACATTTTTATCCCTAATCAGTCTTGCAAATTCTTTGCTAGCTAGCTCCTTGCCTCTTTCATCTAACACTATGCAAAAGCCTTTTTTATAGGGTGTAAAGGCTTCTTCGTAGCTTTTTTTTGCTTCTTGGACGCCTAAATTTTGAGCCGAGCTTATTTTTTTATTAAAAACATTGATTTCTTTTAAAGTGGCATATTTACAGATAAGTTTGGAGTATTTTTCGCCCCAAGTTTTAAATTCATCATTCTTTTGAATGTAAAAAATATTCACTTGCAAATTATTTTCCGCTAAAAAATTTCAGCACATCGCTAAGATATTGTTTTTGCTCGCCCCTTTCAACTATGGCATCGATAAGCCCGTGTTCGAGCAAAAATTCCGCTCTTTGAAAACCTTCAGGCAAATCCGCTCCTATGGTCTGCTTAATAACCCTTGCCCCCGCAAAGCCCACTAAAGCTTGTGGTTCAGCGATGATTAAATCCCCTAGCCAAGCAAAAGAAGCACTCACTCCGCCCATAGTGGGGTCGGTTAAAATGCTAATAAAGGGCAATTTTTCTTTGCTAAGTAGCTTTAAAGCGGCACTGGTTTTACTCATTTGCATAAGCGAATAGGTGCTTTCTTGCATTCTAGCTCCCCCACTAGCACTTATGATAACAAGGGGATTTTTCCCACTTATGGCTCTTTGAATGGCACGCACGATTTTTTCGCCTTCTACTGAGCCTAAGCTACCCCCCATAAAAGAAAAGTCAAAGACAACAATTTGGGTTTTAAGTCCGTTTATAAGGCATTCTCCGCTGATAACTGAACTTTTTCTGTTTGTTTTGCTCTCACTTTCGCTTAGGCGTTTTTTATAAGATTTGCTATCTACAAATTTCAAAGGGTCTATGGCTGCTAAATTGGCATCATATTCGACAAAACTGCCTTCATCGCTTAAAAGCTCTATGCGAACACTAGCTGAAATTCTCATATGGTAATTGCATTTAGGGCAGACATTAAAAGAGCTTTCTATTTCTTTATAATACATTAAAGCGTGGCAACTTTGGCATTTGACCCAGTGATTAGGTGCTTCTTTTGTGCTAGGTTGTTGTCTTCTTATTTTTGAAAAAATATCTGTAAAATTCATAACTTCGCCTTATTAAAAAATTATAACAAAAAATTCCTTAGGATTTTAAAAGCGTGTTCCAAGATTAAACTCAAAGCTATTGGTATCATCGCCTTTTTTATCATTAAGAGCTTTGGCGAATACAAGTTGCAAAGGTCCAATAGGCGTAATCCACTCTATGCCCAAACCTGTGCTCATTCTTTGAATTTCATCTAAATTTTTGCGTCCTATCATACCATAGTCAAAAAACACACTTCCACGCAGCTTAATCCTATCAATCAAAGGAAAACTAAGTTCCACAGAGTTAGCAAAGGCTATGGTTCCGCCTACTTCATCCCCCCATTCATTTTTAGGGCTGACGCTACGGCTTTCAAAGCCACGCAAAGAGCGTATGCCACCTAAATAAATTCTTTGGTTAATTGGCAAATAACCCCTATCCCAAACCTTATAAAAACTTGCTTTATAGCGATAAATTAAATCATAGCTTATATAGTCTTGCAAGCCTTGATAAAAATTAAATTTAGAGCTTGAAGAAAGGAATTCTTGATCCCCGCCAAGTCCGGCAAATTCAAGGCTGGTAGAGGCTATGATACCTGAGCGAGGCAGGTAAAAATCGTCTGTATTATTAAAGGTGATTGCTGGAGTTATAGAGCTTTTAATGCTTTTTCCAAGTTCATATCCCGTTCTTAAAAGCGTTGGGCTTAAGTGATAAATATCGCTTTGTTCAAGATTGTAAGTTAAGCCTACATTATAATATCTAGCAAATTGCCTTCCCAAAGTTATATCAAAGCCATAATTTTTTTCTGAATAATTATCCCATTCATAATCATTAGAATAAAGCGTCCCCCCTAAACTATACTCGCTATCTAAAACTCTAGGATTTACAAGACTAATCCTTCCTGATAAGGTATCATCGCTTTTATCTACGCTTACAGAGCTTTTTATGCCTGAGCCAAAGATATTGCTATCAGAAAGGGAAGCATTAAGCAAAATTCCATCACTCGAACCATAGCCAATACCCCCTGAAATAGCACCTGTTGAGGCTTCTTTAACATCAACAATCAAATCCATATGCGTATCATCAACTTTTTCTTCTTTGATATTTACATCATCAAAATAAGAAGTCCTTCTTAAGGCATTTTTTGACTCGCTTAAGTCCGTTTTATTGTATAAATTGCCTTCTGTTAGGTATAATTCACGGCGTATGACCCTATCTACGGTGCGTGAATTTCCCGAAATTATCACATTTCTAATATAGACTTTATTATGTGGAATAACCTTAAAAACCACAGAAGCTTCCCTAGTTTGCTCATTTTTTTGAATATCAGGATACACTTCTACAAAGGCATAGCCTAAATCCGCACTCTGCGTTTCTAGGGTTTTCACATCTGTTCTTATATCTTCTATATTGATGGTTTTGTTTGTTTTTGAGCGTAAATTTTTTAGGGTTTGTGCGTTTTGTTTTTCGTCAAATAAAGGATTTTCTATGCTTATACTTTGAATTTTATAAGCTTCTCCTTCTTTGATGAAATAGCTTAAATTAGCTCTATAAGTATCGGTATAGGTTTTAAGATAAGGTGGGGATACTTGAACATCCAAATACCCTTTTTTCATATATTCATCGGCTATCCTTGAGCTGTCATTACTCAGTTCAAAAACTTTTAATTTTCCATCATTGCGTCCCCACATCCAACCCATAAATTCTTTTTCTTTATTGACTAGGGCAGGTTCTACATCGGAGTATGAGAATTTCTTAGCCCCACTTAAATAAACCTTGTCAATAACGATATTTTCGCCACGATTGACTATAAATTCAAGCTCTAAGCCGTCTGTATTATCTAAGGTCTTTTTTTTGTATTCTACTATGGTGTCAAAATAACTTTTTGCTTCATAGTAAGCTTTGATACGCTGGGCGGCTTCTTTTAAGCTTGCTTCATCGAGTAAAGCTCCTCTTTTAATACCTAAAATACTTTCAACTTGTTTTCTATCATTTGAAGCAATACCTGTGATAGTTACCTTTGCTATGGTTGGTTTTTCGCTAACTATAATTTCTAAAATTCCATTGTTATTCTCCACTGCAATATTTTCAAAATAATTTTGTTTGTAAAGATTGTGGATGGCGGTATTGATTTTTACTGGGTCTAGTTCTTCTCCTATTTTAAGCCCTGTAATGTTTAAAGCACTTGTATGGGATAAATGATTTAAACCGATAAATTGAATATCCTTGATAGTTGCTGCTTGAGTTAGAGCAGCTAAAGCACAAATACTGATGAGATGTTTTTTCATTGATTTTTACCTAAAGCTTTATTAAAAGCTGTATAATAGCAAAAAAAATTTAACAAAAAATTAGGATAAAAGTTATGAAAATAGCCATTATAGGACTTGGACTTATGGGGGGTTCTTTGGGTCTTTGTTTGAAAGAAAATAAGCTTATTTCTTGTGTTTATGGTATGGATTTGAGTAAAGAAAATGAAAATGAAGCTTTAAAATTAGGTCTTATTCACGAGCTTATAGAATTTAAAGATTTAGCCCTTTGTGATATGATTTTTATCGCTACTCCTGTGGATGCTATCATAAGCATTATGCAAAGCTTAAAAGATTTGCCTTCTAATATCACTCTTATCGAGCTTGGAAGCACTAAAAGAAAGATTATAGAGGCTTTGCCCCAGAATTTAATCAAACAAAGCATTTTTGCCCACCCTATGACAGGAACGGAAAACTCAGGACCCAAAGCCGCTTTTAAAGAGCTTTATAAAGACGCTGTTTGTGTGCTTTGTGATAGTGAAATAGCGGGTGATTTACATCAAAAAAGAGCGGTAGAAATTTTTTCTCATTTGGGTATGAAAATAGTCTTTATGGATAGCATTTCTCACGACCATCACACCGCTATCATTTCGCATTTACCGCATGTTATTAGCTTTTCTTTGGCTAATTTTGTTATGCGAGAAGAAGATAAACGCAATATAGCCCATCTTGGCGGACCTTCTTTTAAGGGAATGTGTCGTATAGCTAAATCTTCTCCTGTGATGTGGGGGAGTATTTTTTCTCAAAATAAGGACAATGTTTTAGCTTCCATAGATTTTTTTCAAAAAGAATTAGAATTTTGTAAAAAAATGATAGAAAAAGACGAGAATGAAAAATTAAAAGCGTGGATGAAACAGGCTAATACTCTAAGAGAAATTTTGTAAATTTGCTAGGTATTTACTGAAAATATAATAAAATTTAGCACCCACAAAAAATATCAAAGAAATTTTTAAGGAAGCTTATGGCAAGAAGAGATGGCAGGACTTATTTGTCTGTTCTTACTTTGATTTTACTAGTGATTTTAGGTTTTTTCATTTCAAAATTAAGTATTTTTGAAAAAAATCCACCCCAAATTTTAATGCCCGATGTGCTTTATACCGACCTTAAAAAACCTATTTTAGTGCATATAAAAGATGAGCAAAGTGCGATTAAAAATGTCCAAATTACCTTGCATAAAGATGACAATACTAGCGTAGTTATAGCCGATGAAAAAATTTCTAAGCTCAAAGACCTTAGCTTACAAGTTACCTTGCCAAAATTAAGCTATAAAGAAAATACCAAGTCTTTTATCTTAGATATAGTGGCAAAGGATGCGAGTTTTTGGAATTTTTTTAGTGGCAATGAAGCCAGAAAGCAAATTGCGGTTTTGATAGACAATACAGCTCCAAAGATTGATATTATTGCTAATTCTTATCAAATCGAACAAGGCGGTGCGGCTGCTGTTGTATTTAGAGCGACTGATGTGAATTTAGCTAAGGTTTATATAGAAACAAATAAAGGCAGGGTTTTTAAAGCCACGCCCTATGTCAAGGAAGGCTACTACGCAGCTTTGATTGCTTGGGATGCCAAAGATGAAGAATTTCGTGCCTTTGTTATTGCTACGGATAAGGCGGGCAATGTTTCAAAAGAACGCATAAGATATTATTTTCTCAACCGAAAATATCGGGTTTCAAATATTAAGCTTACGGATAAATTTTTAGATGGAAAGATTGAAAATTTAGCCAAGCAATACGCTCCAAAGGACAATAATTTTACCCGTTTTGAGAAATTTAAATTTGTCAATGAAACCTTAAGAAATAGCAATGAAAAACTTATCCATGAAATCACTTCAAAGGTCCCTGAAGAAAAGCTAGATGATTTTGATTTAAATTTATTCTTGCCTCTTAAAAATGGCAAAAAAGTAGCTGATTTTGCCGACCATAGATATTATTCTTATGAGAATCAATTTGTAAGCGATTCTTATCATATGGGGCTTGATTTAGCCAGTGTGGCACAAGCACCCATTATAAGCAATAACGCAGGTAAGGTTGTATTTGCTAATGAAAATGGAATTTATGGGCTTAATCTCATACTCTATCACGGCTTTGGGCTTTATAGTCTTTATGGGCATTGTTCTTCTAAGAGTGTCGAAGAAGGCGAGCAAGTATCCGCTCAAAGCAGTATAGCAAAAACGGGCGTAAGTGGCTTGGCTTTAGGGGACCATTTGCATTTTGGCGTTTTGGTGCAAGGGGTTGAAACCCGCCCTGAGCAATGGCAGGATAAAAAATGGATACAAAACAATATCTATAATGTTTTAAATGATGGTAAAAAAATAATTTTAGGAAAAAATTAATGAAACAATTAACTTTAGCAAAAGCCGTCAAAGGCGTAGGTATAGGACTGCATAAGGGTGAGCCTATTGAAATGACTTTAGAGCCTTTAGAGGCTGATAGCGGTATAGTATTTTTTAGAAGTGATTTAAATGCCACTTATAAGGCAAGTCCTCAAAATGTGATTAATACTCAAATGGCAACCGTTTTAGGCGATGAAAGGGGCTTTGTCTCTACCATAGAGCATTTAATGAGTGCCATTAATGCTTATGGGATTGATAATATTCGCATAGTTTTAAACGCTAATGAAGCTCCTGTGATGGATGGTTCTAGCATTAGTTTTTGTATGATGCTTGATGAAGCAGGGGTAAAGGAGCTTGATGCGCCTAAAAAAATTATGGTGATTAAAAAGCCCGTTGAGGTAAGAGATGGGAATAAATTTGTGCGTTTAACCCCTACTAAAGAGCCTCGTATTAATTATACTATCAAATTTGACAATGCCCTTATAGGCGAACAAAGTTATAATTTTGAATTCAGTAAGAAAAATTATATAGAAAATATAGCAAGGGCTAGAACTTTTGGATTTTTAAGAGATGTTCAAGCTTTAAGAAGCAAAAATTTAGGCTTAGGCGGGAGTTTGGAAAATACCATAGTAGTGGATGAAAATCGTGTTTTAAATCCTGAAGGTTTGCGTTTTAAAGATGAATTTGTAAGACATAAAATTTTAGACGCCATTGGGGATTTGACCCTGCTTGGCTACCGCGTTTTTGGCGATTATATCTCCTTTGCAGGAAGTCATCATTTAAATCATTTGCTGACTAAAGAAGTTTTGAAAAATAAAGATGCTTATGAAATTGTAAGTCTTGAAAAAACAAGCGAAAAAGCTTATGAAAAGGTGTTTGCATAAAAACTACTCTTTTGCTTAATGCCTTGTCTAAGCCTTTGATGATTGGAATTTATGGGGATGATGAGCTTGTTAAAAGTTATACGAGTGAAGAAAAAACGAGTGAGTTTTTGCCAAAAATTTTAGATGAATTATTAAAACAATACGATTTTTCAAGCTTAATCTATGCTAATGGACCCGGCTCTTATATGGGGATTAAAATTTCTTATGTGAGTTTAAAAACCCTCAGCATAGTTAAAGATATACCCTTATTTGCGGTAAGTGCTTTTGAATTAAACGGCTATAAACCCATCAGTGCAAATAAAAATTTTTGCTTTGTGTATAAGCAAGGTGCGATTGTTTTAGAGCCAAATGAACCCGCTGAGTTTTTTTTGCCTAAAAATTTACAAGAGCTTAAACTAAATGATGATAATCTTCCCTTTTATTTTTTAAATGCGATTTAGGATGAAGAATTTTGAAAATTTTAGTTCCTGCTACGAGTGCAAATTTAGGACCGGGTTTTGATTGTTTGGGGCTTAGTTTAGGACTTTTTAATGAAACTCAAATCAGCAAGGCTAGTGTAAGTAGCATAAGCATACAAGGCGAAGGCAGTGATAATATTTTTCTTAAAAAAAATAATATTTTTGTCAATATTTTTTATGAAATTTATGAAAAACTAAGTGGAAAAAAAGATAATTTTCGCTTTATTTTTCAAAATAATATCCCCCTATCAAGGGGACTTGGAAGCTCTTCGGCTGTGATTGTTGGGGCTATTGCTAGTGCTTATTGTATGAGTGGTTTTAGGGTGGAGAAGGAGCGAATTTTAAATGAAGCCTTAAAATATGAAAATCATCCTGATAATATCGCTCCAGCTACGCTGGGTGGTTTTGTGTGTTCTTTGGTGGAAAAAAATAAAATTTATAGCGTTAAAAAAGAGCTTGATAAAGATTTAGCCGCTGTTGTTGTGATTCCAAATTTAGCTATGAATACCCAAAATTCGCGTCAAGCTTTAGCTAAAAATTTAAGTTTTAATGATGCGGTTTTTAATCTTTCTCACGCCTCATTTTTAACCGCTTGTTTTTTGGAGAAAAAATACGAATTTTTAAAATTTGCAAGTCAGGACAAACTCCACGAAATTAATCGCATGAAAAATTTACCCGAGCTTTTTGAAGTGCAGAAATTTGCTTTAGAAAATAAGGCTTTGATGAGCACGCTTTCAGGTTCGGGTTCTAGTTTTTTTTCTCTAGCTTTTAAAGATGATGCTTTAGCTTTAGCAAAAAAAATGCAAGCGAAATTTAAAGATTTTCGCATTGAGTATTTGGAATTTGATAATAAGGGCTTTGAAATTTGCTAGAAAATATGAAAAATAAGGTATAATTTTGATAAAACATAGTCCCATTAGAATGTGCATAGTGTGTAAAAATCGCTTCGAACAAAAGCTATTGTTTAGATTTAAAGTTGTTTTAGGAGTTATTGTGTCTAAAGCAGAATGTGGAAGAAGCGGGTATTTATGTCAAAATTGTATTGAAAAAGAAGATAAAATCTTACAAAAAGCATTTTCTAAAATATGTAAAAATTTAAACACCAAAATCACTCAGCAAGAACTTAAGGAGATATTTTTAAATGGCAAAGATTAGAATTCACGAAATCGCAAAAGAATTAGGCTACGACAGCAAAGAAATTATAGAAAAGGCAAATGAATTAGGACTAGGGATAAAAACAGCTTCAAGTTCCGTTGAAGCTGAGATTGCAGCGGCTATTTATGAATACATACAAACAAGAGAAATTCCTGAAGCTTTTAAGAAAAATATTAAAAATACCCCAGCGAAAAAAGCTAAAAAAGAAGGCGTAAAAAAGCAAGAAAAAGCGGGTGAAGTCAAAAATATTGAGCCTAAAAAAGAAGAAAAACTTAAGCAAGAAAAAGAAGAAGTGAAGATTGAAAAAGAAAGTGTAAAAAAGCAAGAAAAACAAGAGCTTGTAGAACTTCACAAACCTCAAAGCCTTGCTAGTGCTACCCTAGCTAAACGCAGAGGCTTAGTCATAGTCAAAAAGAAAAAAGATGAAGAAGAGTCTAAGGTCAAAGAAGAAGTGAAAAATTCAAACGATACCCCCATCCACAACGAAGAGCGTTTGAGTTTGAAAACTATGTTTTCGAATGCGGATGAAAATTTAAGAAAAAAGAAAAAAGAAAAAAAAGCCTTTTTAGCAAGCAAAAAAGAAAGCACTCAAAAGATGAATTTCTTAGATGAGCATGATTTTGCTGATATTTCTTTAGATGACGAAGATGAGGTAGTTTTGCCTGATTTTAGCACCAAAGAACAAGAAAAACCGCAAAGCAAAAAACAACCGAATTTTTTAAGACAGGCTGTGGGAAATTCCGCAGGCTTCACGCTTGAAGGGGGAATTCAAAGAAGAGGTCGTAAAAAACCCCCTAAAAAGATTGAAAAAAAAGAAATTGAAGAAGTAAAAAGTGTGTCTATTTCTAAAGAAATTCGTGTGTATGAATTTGCGGATAAGATAGGAAAAAATACGGGCGAAGTGATTTCAAAGCTTTTTATGCTGGGGATGATGACGACTAAAAATGACTTTTTAGATGAGACGGCGATTGAAATTTTGGCGGCTGAATTTGGTATAGAGATTAATATCATTAATGAGGCTGATGAGTTTGATTATGTAAAAGATTATGAAGAAGAGATTGATGAAAAAGATTTGGTAGCTAGGGCGCCTGTGATTACTATTATGGGGCATGTTGACCATGGTAAGACTTCTTTGCTTGATTTTATAAGAAAATCACGCATTGCAAGTGGCGAAGCAGGGGGGATTACTCAGCATGTGGGTGCTTATATGGTGGAAAAAAATGGACGCAAGATTACCTTTATCGATACTCCCGGACACGAAGCTTTTACGGCTATGCGTGCAAGGGGTGCGAGCATTACGGATATAGTTATTATAGTGGTGGCTGCTGATGATGGGGTTAAACCACAAACTAAAGAAGCGATTAATCACGCTAAAGCAGCAGATGTGCCTATTATCATTGCGATTAACAAAATGGATAAAGAAGCGGCTAATGCCGATAGGATAAAAACCCAACTTGCAGAGATGGATATTGTGCCAGTAGAATGGGGTGGGTCTTATGAATTTGTAGGAGTTTCTGCTAAGAGCGGAATGGGGATTGAAGATTTGCTTGAAACCCTGCTTTTACAAGCGGATATTTTAGAGCTTAAAGCCAATCCAAAAAGCCTTGCAAAAGCTAGTATTATAGAAAGTTCCGTGCAAAAAGGACGCGGAGCTGTGGCGACTATTATCGTGCAAAATGGAACGCTTAAGGTAGGTAGCACTATTGTTGCGGGTGAGGCTTATGGAAAAGTGCGTGCGATGAGCGATGACCAAGGCAAAGCCTTAAAAGAAATAAAACCGGGCGAATGCGGGGTTATAGTAGGGCTTAGTGAAGTAGCTGAGGCAGGCGAAATTCTCATTGCCGTAAAAAGTGATAAGGAAGCAAGAGAATACGCCAATAAACGCCACGAATACAATCGCCAAAAAGAACTTAGTAAATCCACTAAGGTTAGCATTGATGAGTTGGGTGCTAAAATCAAAGAAGGAAATTTAAAAGCCTTGCCTGTTATCCTTAAAGCCGATGTGCAAGGCTCTTTGGAAGCTTTAAAGGCAAGTTTGGAAAAGCTTAGAAATGATGAGATTAAGGTCAATATCATCCATAGCGGGGTAGGGGGAATCACGCAAAGTGATATAGAACTGGCTAGTGCGAGTGAGAATTCCATAGTATTAGGTTTTAATATACGCCCAACAGGAGAAATCAAAGAACGCGCTAAAGATAAGGGCGTAGAAATCAAAACTTATAATGTGATTTATAATTTGCTTGATGATGTAAAAGCCTTGCTAGGCGGTATGATGAGTCCTATTATTTCTGAAGAGCAATTAGGACAAGCAGAGATTAGACAAGTGATTAATGTGCCAAAAATTGGGCAAATTGCAGGTTGTATGGTGAGCGAAGGGGTGATTAACCGCGGGGCTAAAATTCGCCTTATTCGTGATGGGGTTGTAGTTTTTGAGGGTAATGTAAGCTCACTTAAACGCTTTAAAGATGACGCTAAAGAAGTGGCAAAGGGCTATGAATGTGGCGTAGGTATAGAAGGCTGTGATGATATGAGAGTGGGCGATTATATAGAAAGCTATAAAGAAGTAGAGGAACAAGCCAGTCTATGAATCCAAGTGAGCTTAAAAAACTACGCACCGAAAGTATCTTAAAAGAACTTATCCCTGAAGCTTTGGCGAATTTAGATGATGAAAATTTAAAAAATCTTTGCGTAGTGGATGTGGAGTGTAAAAAGGGTAGATACGATGCTTTTGTGTATTTGGATAAGATGTTTTTTAACGCCCACGAGCAAGAAAAGATTTTAAATTCTTTGAAAAAAGCAAGCAGGGCTTTGCAAAATTATTGTATGAGTGAGCAAGGCTGGTATAGGTGTCCTAATTTTCATTTTAAATTCGATGATAGGCTTGAATATCAAAACCATATGGACGCTTTATTTGAAAAAATAAAAAAGGAAAAAAATGAATCTAAAAGCCCTTTGTGAAGAAGCAGGACTTAGCCTTTATGATAGTGAGTTAGTCAGTGAAAATGGTAAGAAAATTTACCGCATTTATGTGATGAAAGCTTTAGATGAAAAGGGTCAAAGAGCGGGTGTGAATTTGGATGATTGTGCTAGGCTTAGTGAAATTTTATCGCCTATTTTTGATGTAGAGCCACCTGTGAGCGGGGAGTATTTTTTGGAAGTGTCCTCACCCGGACTTGAAAGAAAACTAAGCAAGATAGAACACTTTGCAAAAAGCATAGGCGAACTTGTGAAAATCACAACTAGCGAAAAAGAAAAAATAGGGGCAAAAATCATCAGCGTAAAAGATGAAAATATCATTTTAGAAAATTTAGAAAATCAAGAAAAAACTACTATAAATTTTAATGACATAAAAAAAGCTAGAACCTTCGTGGAGTGGTAAAAATGGTGACTTTTATAGACCTTTTTGCGGGCATTGGTGGATTTCACTTTGCGTTTAAAAATCTTAATTGCGTTTTTGCCAGTGAAATGGATGTAAATGCTCAAAAAACTTATCTTTTAAATCATTTAAACACTCCATTATTTGGGGATATTACACAAAAAAATATACAAGATAAAATTCCTAATGATTTTGATATTTTATGTGGCGGTTTTCCTTGTCAGGCTTTTAGTGTGGCTGGACTTAGAAAGGGCTTTGATGATAGTAGGGGAATTTTATTTTTTGAAATTGCAAATATAGTTAAAAAACATTTGCCGAAGGTAATTTTTTTAGAAAATGTCAAAAATTTAAAATCTCATAATAAAGGACAAACATTTTTAACTATTCAAACTATTTTAGAGCAGCTAGGATATTATGTTTTTAGTGAAATTTTAAATTCTTGCACCCATGCAAACATACCACAAAACAGAGAAAGAATTTTTATAGTTGCTTTTCATAAAAAGAAAGTAAAAAAATATCGTCATTTTTCATTTCCAAAGCCCATTAAATTGACAAAAACAATTAAAGATTGTTTAGAATACGATAAACAAGATGATAAATTTTATTATAATCCTAAAAGTAAGTATTATAAACAATTAAAAAAAGAAATTTTAAAAAAAGATACCATTTATCAATTAAGACGCATTTATGTGCGTGAGAATAAGTCAAATCTTTGTCCAACTTTAACAGCAAATATGGGGACAGGTGGGCATAATGTTCCTTTAATTTTGGATGATTTTGGAATACGCAAATTAACGGCTAGAGAATGTTTTAATTTTCAAGGTTATGATGATACTTTAAAGTTGCCAGATATAGCACTTTCAAAATTATATATGCAAGCGGGCAATTCTATTACCTTGCCACTAGTAAAACGCATAGCCAATCAAATTCTCAAAGTATTGTAATGATTAATTTTTATTGTTTGGATAAGGAAAGAGAATTAAATTATACGCATTTATTAAGTATTTTAGGTTCTTTATCTAGGCTTTTTAGTGAAAATGAAATTCCATTCTTGCATTATAGGATAATGGAAAATTTATTTTGCACTTGTTTTAATGCTAAAAATTTAAGCCGTTCGGATATAGCTTATGATGCACAAATTAATGATATAGGAATTGGACTTAAAACTTTTATTTGTGAAAAAAATAGTAGTATAGAAAAAATTGCAGAATTTAATAAATTATCATCTAATTTAAGGCGTATAAAAGATTTAGATGAACTTGTTTTG
Organism: Campylobacter parajejuni; assembly: GCF_046764905.1. NCBI lineage: Bacteria > Pseudomonadati > Campylobacterota > Epsilonproteobacteria > Campylobacterales > Campylobacteraceae > Campylobacter > Campylobacter parajejuni. Next base: position 4,718 of record NZ_JBKORB010000011.1, on the reverse strand, counting down.
GAGCTTGTAAAATATAGAAATCAAAGAATAGATTTAGCAAATAAGCTCTATGGCATTAGCAGGGCATTTTATCATATTATAGCAAGGCGTAAAGATAGCTTTATATTTTTCCAAAGTGATTATGAAAAAATCCATTTAGATAAAATCAAAATCTTAAAAAATTCAAAATCCAGTATTTCTTTTACAGATGGTGTTAATGAATATTATTTTAATCATTCTAAAAGTGTTTTACAGAGAAAATTTTATATCAGCGAAAATTATAATGAGCTAAAAATAGAAATTTTAGATAATCCTTTAGAAATTTTACTCTCATTGAAAAATGATATTTTAAACAAAGCAAATTCTCAATTTTCTACTCTTGATTATGTGGTTTTACCACTTTATGCTTTGCAAAGAGGAGAAAAATATATTCCTCAAAAAAGCGGATTAAATCAGTGGAATGCAAGTGGAAGAGTGAGAGATTTAAACGAAGTTTATATAAAAATACCCATGGAAATTCACAAATTATGCCCCAATTTTTTCCCTAATGAAGACCATTCTTTTACACTTATAACCCCAAAAAATGAGAAATTAAGTGTAAAACTCTGCCAACAAAACGCAAAAGCCTTAATGAGTAATCCCAATAAAGCATTAGCTAATTGGCTTTTAAGAGTTATTTTGCAGTTAAAAGAAGGGGAATTAGCAACTTATGACAAGCTTCGAATTCTGGGCTTTGATAGCGTAATTATCAACAAAATAGATGATTTTGTTTATAGTATTGATATAATGCCCTTGGATAGTTATGAGAAATTTATTCGTTTAACAAAAAAAAGATTAAGTCTTCGTGGAGTGGTAAATTGAAGCTAAGTTGTTTGCTTGATAATTAAAATATTAATTCTCAACTTGTGGCATTTTTTAATACTAGGACTTAATAAGCAAGTGTCTTTTACATCCTTAGCTTTTTAAAAATTTTCCTATCAAATGCACCAAAAAGCCAAAACAAGCCACAGCTATGATACAAGCACCGCTTGAGAGATTAAGATAATAGCTAAGTATAAGTCCTAAAACACAAAAAATCATACTTAAAAAACTAGCCATTATCATAATTAAACCCAGTCTTTTAGTGAAATTTTCAGCGATAAAGCTTGGAATACTTAGCAAAGCCATAACCAAAATAAGTCCCACAAGGCGTATGGAAATGACTATGCAAAAAGCCATAAGGGCGATTAAAAGATAGTGAAAAAAATCCGTATTTATCCCCCGCACCCTAGCAAATTCAGCATCAAAGCTTAGGATTTCAAATTGCCTGTAAAATAAAAGGATTAAAATAACAACCACCCCATCTACCATTGCCATAAGCCATAAATCCCCCTCTCCTACGGCTAAAATGCTTCCAAAAAGATAAGCCATCAAATCCGTATTATAGCTAGGACTTAAATCAATAAGTATAATCCCCACAGCCATTCCAAAAGCCCAAATTACAGCGATAATGCTATCACTTCTATGCTTATAGCGTTTAGCTAAAAAGGCGACTAAAAAGGCTAAAAATAGGGTAAAAATGCTCGTGCTAACTAAGATGGGTAAGGAAAAATAAATCGCCACGCCTATACCCCCAAAAGCTCCGTGCGTTATACCTCCAGCCATAGAAAAAAGGCGGTTTATCATCACTAAAGTGCCTATGATTCCACAAGCTATACTGACTAAAATCGCTCCTAGTAAGGCATTTTGAAAAAAGGTGAAACTAAAAATTTCAAGCATAATTTTCCTTTGAAAATTTAGGGCAAAGCTCTTCTTTTTTAAATTCTGTTTTTTGTAATTTTCTTCTTATTGATTCTTGTTCGCATACTTTATCGCAATTTTCTTCATCGCAAAAACAAGCGTTTAAGCTCATTTCTACATCGCAAAAATGAGAATGCTCTTCGTATAAATGCTTTAAAAAATCGCCCTTTTGCTTTTCTTTGGTATTAGCGTGTAAAAAAAGCTCCTTGTTTAAATATGCGATTTTATCGCTAAAAGCAAGCACTAGGTTAATATCGTGGCAAATGAGTAAAATTCCTATGCCCTTTTGGTGCAAAGAACTCAAAAGCTCAAAAATTTGAATAGCTCCTTTATTATCCACGCTAGCCGTGGGCTCATCTAAAATAAGCATTTTGCACTCATCCACTAAGGCTCTTGCGATAAAAACTCTTTGCCTTTGACCGCCGCTGAGTGAATTAATACTCCTATCCCAAAAATCCTCCATTCCTACGCTTTTTAAAGCCTCCATAGCTTTTTGCTTATCTTTTTTGCTGTAAAAACCAAAAATTTTTTTACCCACAAGTCCCATAAGAACTATTTCAAGCACTCTAGGACAAAAATTAGGATTGGCTAGGGTGTGCTGGGGGACATAGCCGATTTCTTTTCTTTGCAGGGCTTTGAAATGGATTTCATTTTTGGATTTTAAAAGTCCTAAAATCAGCTTTACAAGCGTGGATTTTCCCGCACCATTTGGACCTATGATGGAGAGAAATTCTTCATTGTCATAGCTAAGATTGATGTTTTTTAAAATGATTTCATTGCCATAAGCATAGCTAAGATTAGAAAGTTCAAAAAAAAGCATTTAAAAACCTGATTTATGGATTACGCGAAAGAGCGTCAGCGGTTTTTAAAAGTTCATTTTCCCAATCGTAAGCTAAATGGTCGATTTTGTAAATTTCAGCACCGCTTTCTTTAGCTAGGGTTTTAGCGGCATTTTCAGGGAAGCCATTTTGAACGAAAATGACTTTGATATTCTTAGTTTTCATCAAGGCAATTAAATTTTGTAAATCCTTGGCTTTTGGTTCTTTGCCTAGAATTTCTACTGGAATTTGAGTGAGTTTATAACGACTAGCAAAATAACTCCAAGAAGGATGATATACTACAAATTCCCTGTTTTTAAGCTTTTCTAGCTTAGAAGCGATTTGCAGGTTGAGACTATCAAGCTGGGCTAAAAATTTATCCAAATTTTGTTTATAGAATTCTTTGTTTTGTGGGTATTTTTGAGCTAGGGTATCATAGATGTTTAAAGCCATAGTTTGCACTAAAATGGGGTCAAGCCAAGTATGCGGGTCAAATTCTTCGTGATGATGCTCGTCGTGTTCTTCGTGGATTTGAAGCAAGGGGATATTTTTTTGCATATCCACTAGTTCAAGCTTTTTGAAATTTTGACGGAATTTGCTCGTAAAAATTTTTTCAAATTCCAAGCCTATCGTGAAGTAAATATCGCTTTTTTCAAGCTTTTTCATAGTGCTGGGTTTAAACTCAAAACTATGTTCGTTGCTGTTTGGAGGCAAGATAATATTCACATCCAAAGTGTCCCCAGCGATTTTTTTGACAAAAAAGGCTTGTGGGGCTATGCTTACGCTTACCCTACCTATTTTCGTTTTTTCATCCACTTTTAAATCCCCAGCTTGGGCTAAGCTAAAAAATAAAATTCCAAGTATTAAAAGTATTTTTTTCAAAAATTTCTCCTTTTTTATGTCAAAAGTCAAAGCAAAATTATAACGATATTAAACTTAATAAACTTAATTTTATAGCGGGAAAATTCAATTTATTTAAAATTTATGCTTTTTGATTTATAATACAAGTTTTGCAGAAATATTGTTGATTTTAATATTTATTTTATAAGGAGCGTTAGCATGAGAAGTGTTAAGATTAAAGTTTCACTTATTGCAAATTTAATTGCGGTGTTATGTCTAGTGATTTTAGGTATTGTAACCTTTGTTTTTGTTAGAGATGTGCTTTATACTCAGGTTGCAAATGCTGAAATTAATAGCGTTAAGGTGGGTAAAAACTCCATAGAATCTTTTAAGGTAAGAAATTTATCCAATCTCCAGAGTCTAGCAAAAAGTATACTTAAAAATCCTTTAGAACACTTAGATAATCAAGATGGTTTGGTGCGTTATATTGGCACTGATTTGAAAAACTTCAAAGATGCAGGAAGATTTTTGGCTGTATATATAGCTCAGCCAAATGGTGAGCTTGTGGTGAGTGATTCAGATTCAGATGCGAAAAATGTGCCTTTTGGGATTTATGGCAAGGCTGATGGTTATGATGCTAGAACAAGAGATTATTATTCAGAAGCACTCAAAGCAAATGGACCTTATGTAACCCCATCTTATATCGATGTAACAACCAATCTGCCTTGCTTTACTTATTCTATGCCGCTTTACAAAGATGGTAAATTCATAGGCGTGTTAGCTATCGATATTTTAGTGGAAGAATTACAGAGTGAGTTTGAAAAAACTCCGGGAAGGGTTTTTGTATTCGATAGTAAAAATCAAGTATTCATTTCTACGGATAAAAGTATGCTAGTGCCGGGCTATGATATTTCAGGTATAGCCAATATCGCTGTGAATAAAAAGGATTTTGAGCCTTTTACCTACACAGGAGCTAAAGATGGCATAGAAAGGTTTGCCGTTTGTGCTAAGGCTTCTGATACCTATACCGCTTGTATTAGCGACCCTATAGAAATCATTACTGGACCCGTTTATAAAATCGCTTTTATACAGCTTACCATTGTCATTTTTACGAGTATTCTTGGTGTAGTCCTTCTTTATTTCATCGTTTCTCGTTATCTCTCCCCACTCTCTTCCATTCAATCAGGACTAAATTCCTTCTTTGATTTCATCAATCATAAAACAAAGAACATAGCTACTATTGATGTAAAAACTAATGATGAATTTGGTCAAATATCAAATGCCATCAATGAAAACATTCTA
>NZ_JBKORB010000010.1:0-45515 GCF_046764905.1 Campylobacter parajejuni | reverse complement strand
AGACAAGAAAATCCCCTATGAAAGAAAATTCCATCTCTTATCCTTGTGGAAATAAGATTTTTACTTTTAAAGATGTAGGGGATAAATTTGCCTTGTTTATTCGGTGAAAGCAAATATTTCATTACAAAATGATATTTAAATATTTTTAAACGATTTTATCATAAAATAAGTTTCTAAGGAGAAATTATGCTAGAAAAATTTGTCAAAACTTTAGATATGAGAGAAAATGAGTTGCTTTTATTTACAGGGAATTTAATGCAGCTTATGCAAAAGTTACAAGCTTATAACTTGAATTTAAAAGAGAGTTTAAATTCCTTGCTAGATACTTTAAATAGGGGAGTAGGGACTCTAGTTTTACAGACTTTTAATTGGGATTTTTGTAAGGGCAGGGACTATGATATTCTTCATTCAAAATCCCAAACAGGAGCTTTAGGCAATATAGCCTTAAAAAGAGCGGATTTTAAACGCACCAAACACCCCATTTACTCCTTTGCTGTGAGTGGAAAAGCACAAGCAAAACTTTGTTCTTTGGAAAATAAAGGAGCCTTTGATAGCCTTTCACCCTTCGCTTTTATGTATGAAAATGATGCTTTTATGGTTATAGTGGATTTGCCTTTGCAGGATTCTTTTACTTTTGTGCATTTTGTGGAGCAAAATTTCAATGTTTCTTACAGGCACAATAAAAGTTTCAGTGCTAATTACACCGATGAAAAAGGAAAAAAAGAAAAAAGAACTTACGATATGTTTGTAAGAAATGAAGGCGTTTTAACCGATGTCAATCCCCTTGAGCGGATTTTAAAAAACTCAGGGGCGATGCGGGTAAGTTTTTGTGAAAATATTTGTATCAAAAAAATATCCCTAAGGGCTGCTTATGAGCTTATAGCCTTAGACATTACTCAAAATAAAGCTCAAAGTTTGCACAAATTTTCGCATTAGGCTTTTATGCAAGGTTTGATAAGCTTAAATTCTAAAAGTTTAGTGATAAGATCTTTGAGTTCATAGCCTTGTAGTTTTAAGATACTAGCTATATCAATGATGTCATTTCGTCCATCGCAGTAAGCTAGAAAATTACAAGCTAAAGGAATTTCATCATTGGTGCTAAGGGTGTGATAAAGCCCCCTTTTTCCAAGATTGGGTTCGCCTACTAGGGTGTTTTCATACACGGCATTGATTTCTAGGTTTAAAACTATTTCTTGCATGGCTTTAAGCGCCCCGCTTAAACCCTGAGCTGAAATGAAGTTTAAATCATCTTTGGAGTTATGGTATTCTTTGTATTCCAAATATTTTGTGCGGCATATTCCCACCACGCCCAAATCAACAAGCGGGGCATTATATTGTCTTTCATCACTCCCACGGGCTAAAAAACTAAAGGCTTTAAAATTTCTTTTCTTTCTTAGAGTGTGCAGGGCAAGCTTATCGCTTAGGGAGTTTTTGCTAGGTGAATGTATGAGTGAATAAGCCTTATCATCGCCTACGCACGAAAGCACAAAGCCCGCTTTAGTATGCTGCTTTAAATGCTTTAAGTGTCTGCTAAGATAAACTATACTTCCTATGGTTTCAGGGATAAGCACAAAACGGTAATTGTATTTTCTTTCTTGTAAATTTAAAAGCCATTTTGCTAAGAAAATAGCCACGCAAGGACCGCTTAATTCGTTATTTGCCATAGAAGGATGGCAAAGATAAGTGGAGATTAAAATTTCATCTTTTAAATTCTGTGTGCTAGGAATGATAAAATCGCCATAGTTTAAAACCCCATTTTTATCGTGTTTAGCGTCAATAAAGACTTTGTATTTGCCTTTTTTGAGCTTTTTTCTTGCTTCGTGCGTGATACAAAAGCCCCAACGCCTTTTATAATAACTTGTTACATAAGGAATGGCATCGGGCAGTTCTTCTATGGAGTAAAGATGTTTATCAAGCTCTTCAAGCTCCATTTCTTCATCCACTGCCTCGCTGTAATTTAAGATGTGTAGATTGTGCTTTTTAAAATCACAAATTTTCTCTCCTTCTGGAGTGATGATAAAAGCGTCTTTAATGTGCCATTCATCAGGCACAATCCAGTCAAAAACCTTAGTGCCACTTTTAATGGAATGAAAATTGATAACCCCCCCCCCCTAGCGTTTTGTTTAAAATTTCCAAACTATCCCTAAAACCTTGTCCTGTAATGCTTCTAGGAATGGGAAAAAGCTCACAAGCTAGTTCATACATAGCCTTTGCCGTTTGGCTAAAATCTTGGCTTCTAAAGTCTAGTTTATCCACAAGCTGTCCTTTTTATTTTTTCAAGTGTGCTAAATAAAGTATCTCTTACGAATTTTGCGTCTTTTAGACTCATTTGCTGATGACAAGGGATGCTAAGCTCGGCTTTATAAAAATTATCCGCATTTTCAAGCCTTATTTCTCCTAAGAGTTTTTTATAAAAGCTAAATTCATAAGTGGGTTTATAATGCACCTGCACGCCAAGTCCTGCATCGAGTAAGCTTTCAAAAAGCTCTTCTTTTTGGCAGTAAAATTCAGGGTAGAGTAAGATAGGATATAAATGCCTTGAGCTTTTATTATGAGCTTTGATTTTTAGAGTGGAAAAATAAGGATTTTTTTCAAATTCTTTATCGTAAAAACTAGCGATTTGCTCTCTTTTTTCTAAATTCTTATCAAGCTTTTTAAGCTGATTTATCCCTAAAGCACAAGCGACATCGCTTAAGCGGTAATTGTAGCCAAGCTCACACATATCGCTATCCCAAAGCCTTTTTTTGACTATGCCGTGGCTTCTTAAAAGCTTGATTTTAGCGATAAGTTCTTCATTATTACTTAGCACAGCCCCGCCTTCAAGAGTAGTGATAGGTTTAACAGGATGAAAAGAAAATATAGAAAGCTCTGCTTTTTTCCCTACTTTTTCGCCTTTATATTCTGCTCCTAAGGCGTGGCTTGCATCATCGATTAGGGGGATATTGTAATTTTTAGCAAGGCTTGAAATTTCATCTATTTCAACGCTTTGTCCGCCAAAATCCACCACGCAAATTGCCCCTATATTTTCACTATTTTTTTGAAGTCTTTGAGAGAGTTTTTTTTCATCAATATTGCCATCGTTTTTAATATCGATAAATTCTACTTTAGCACCCGCCATCAAGGCTGCATTTGCCGTAGCAGCAAAGCTTAAAGGAGTGGTTAAAACGATTTTTTCTTTGACATTTAAAACCCTATAAGCAAGATGCAAAGCTGATGTGGCTGAATTTAGCACACAAGCGTGCCTAACACCTACATATTCACAAAGGGCTTCTTCAAATTCATTTACTTTTTTGCCCCCTGTTAAAATTTCATCTTTTAAAGCCTTCATCACAACTTCAAGGTCATCTTGTGTGATATTTTGATGAGAATAAGTAAGCATTTTAAAAACTCCCGGTATGATTGATAATTTCTAAAAGCTCTTTTTCACTTGCCCACAAAGGATTGTTATCCGAGCTATAAGAAAAACCATCTTTTACTTTTTGCCCTTTTTCGCCTAGGGCATTAATGCTAAAATCATTATTTTTATCCACAAATTTAATACTAGGACTTATGGCATAGTAGTTTTCAAATTCATAAGTTAAATGACTATCATCGCTTGAAATCATTATTTCGTGTAGCTTTTCGCCTGCTCTTATGCCTATGATTTTATGGCTTAAATGAGGGGCTAAAGCGTGAGCTAAATCCGTAATTTTCATAGAAGGGATTTTTGGAATGAAAATTTCACCCCCGTGCATTCTTTCAAAATTACTCAGCACAAATTTCACTCCATCTTCAAGACTAATCCAAAAGCGAGTCATTCTTGTATCCGTGATAGGAAGTTCTTTGGCGCCTTGACTAATGAGTTTTTTGAAAAAAGGCACAACCGAACCTCTTGAACCTACGACATTGCCATATCTTGTAACGCCAAAGCGTGTTTGTTTGTTGCCTGCTATGTTATTGGCTGCTACAAAGAGTTTATCACTAGCCAGTTTAGTCGCACCGTATAAATTTATAGGATTGCAAGCCTTATCGGTGCTAAGAGCTATACATTTTTTAACCCCATTTTCAAAACAAGCATCGATGACATTTTGGGCGCCGTGGATATTGGTTTTAATACATTCCATAGGGTTATATTCAGCAATAGGCACATGCTTCATCGCAGCGGCGTGGATGACAAAATCCACATCACGCATAGCCGTACTTAAGCGTTCCTTATCCCTTACATCTCCTATGAAATAACGCATACAAGAAGCATTAAAAATACTTGCCATTTCAAATTGTTTAAGCTCATCGCGAGAATAAATGATGATTTTATTAGGCTTGTAATTTTGGAGCAAAACCTTAGTATAGGTTTTTCCAAAAGAGCCTGTTCCGCCTGTGATTAGGATATTTTTTCCGTTAAACATTTTGCCTTCCTTTGCTTAAGTTTTTTCTAAAAATTAAAGCAAAAAGTGTTCCTATTTTAAAATTCTTGGCAGGGTTATGCCCCTTTGGGCTTGGTATTTGCCTTTTTTATCTTTGTAAGTGGTGCCACATTTTTCATCGCCTTGCAAGAATAATACCTGTGCTATACCTTCATTGGCATAAATTTTTGCAGGCAGAGGGGTAGTGTTTGAAATTTCTATGGTAATATGTCCTTCAAAACCCGGTTCAAAGGGCGTTACATTCACTATAATGCCACACCTTGCATAAGTGCTTTTACCCAGACAAATAGCTAAAACATCATCAGGCATTTTAAAATATTCTATGGTTCTAGCCAAAGCAAAAGAATTTGCAGGCACTATACACACCTCGCCTTCAAAATCCACTACATTGGCTTCTAAGAAATTTTTTGGGTCGACCACGGTCGAATTGACATTGGTAAAAATTTTAAACTCCTTGCCTACGCGTATGTCATAACCATAACTTGAAAGCCCATAACTTACAACGCCTTTGCCTATATTTGCCTCACAAAAAGGCTCTATCATTTGATGTTCCAATGCCATTTTTCTTATCCATTTATCCGCTTTTAAGCCCATTTTAACCCCTTGATATTTTTTGCTAGGATTATAGCCTAAAAATCTATATTTTTATGATTTTTTTCTTTTTTAAAGTTAAATTTCAAGTTTTTTTATATAATACAAGATTAAGTTCTTAAATTTTGTAGGAGAATTTTATGACAAAAGAAGAAATTAAAGAGTTGGTAAATCTTTTTGCTGAAGCCAATATTAGTAAAATTAAAATCAAAGAACAAGATGGTTTTGAAATAGAACTTGAAAGAGATATGTGCTGCGATGTTTCAGCTCCTGTTTGTCCCCCGGTTCCAGCTCCACAACCTATTAATGTGAGTGTAGTTAATGAAGCCCAACCTAGTCAAAATACAAAAAGCAATAAACCTAGTATAAACAGCCCTATGGTAGGCACCTTTTATCAAGCACCAAGTCCCGGGGCTGCTCCTTTTGTAAAGGTAGGCAGCACGGTTAAAAAAGGCGATACTATTGCCATTATTGAAGCGATGAAGATTATGAATGAAATTGAAGCCGAATTTGATTGTCGCATTGCTGAAATTTTAGTAGCTGACGGGCAGCCTGTGGAATTTGGCATGCCTTTATTTGTGGTGGAGAAATTATAAAATGGAAATTAAAAGCATATTGATTGCTAATCGCGGCGAAATAGCCCTGCGTGCCTTAAGAACCATTAAAGAAATGGGTAAAAAAGCCATTTGTGTGTATTCTGAAGCCGATAAGGAAGCCTTATATTTAAAATATGCTGATGCTAGCATTTGCATAGGCAAGGCAAGAAGTTCTGAAAGTTATCTTAATATCCCAGCCATTATTACAGCGGCTGAAATTTCTGAAGCGGATGCGATTTTTCCGGGCTATGGTTTTTTGAGTGAAAATCAAAATTTTGTTGAAATTTGCGCAAAGCATAATATCAAATTCATAGGTCCTTCAGTGGAGTCCATGAATTTAATGAGTGATAAAAGTAAGGCAAAGCAGGTAATGCAAAGAGCAGGTGTGCCTGTGATACCCGGAAGCGATGGGGCTTTAGCAGGAGCTGGGGCGGCTAAAAAACTTGCCAAAAAAATAGGCTATCCTGTGATTTTAAAAGCTGCTGCGGGTGGCGGAGGTCGTGGTATGCGTGTGGTGGAAAATGAAAAAGACCTTGAAAAAGCGTATTGGTCGGCTGAAAGCGAGGCTATGACAGCCTTTGGCGATGGCACTATGTATATGGAAAAATATATTCAAAACCCCCGCCATATAGAAGTGCAAGTTATAGGCGATAGTTTTGGTAATGTTATTCACATAGGCGAAAGAGATTGTTCTATGCAAAGACGCCATCAAAAACTTATTGAAGAATCCCCTGCGATTTTGCTGGATGAAAAAACCCGTGCCAGACTCCATGAAACGGCTGTTAAAGCGGCTAAAGCCATAGGCTATGAGGGTGCAGGGACTTTTGAGTTTTTGGTTGATAGGAATTTGGATTTTTATTTTATAGAAATGAATACCCGTTTGCAAGTTGAACACTGCGTGAGTGAAATGGTAAGCGGGATTGATATAATAGAACAAATGATAAAGGTTGCTGAAGGCTACGCTCTGCCTTCGCAAGAGAGTATTAGGCTTTGTGGGCATTCTATTGAGTGTAGGATTACAGCTGAAGATTCCAAAACTTTCTTACCAAGTCCGGGTAAAATTACCAAATACATCCCCCCAGCAGGACGCAATGTCCGGATGGAAAGTCATTGTTATGAGGGCTATGCTGTGCCGCCTTATTATGATTCTATGATAGGAAAGCTTGTGGTTTGGGGCGAAGATAGAAACACAGCCATTGCTAAAATGAAAGTGGCTTTAAATGAATTGCTTATAAGTGGGATTAAAACCACTAAAGATTTTCATCTTGCTATGATGGAAAATCCTGATTTTATCGAAAATAACTACGATACGAATTATTTAGCCAGACATTAAAATTTCCCTATTTAAAGGGGAAATTTTCTTTATCTTATCTAAAGTATTCTATGTTGATTTTAGAGCGAAGTTTGTCAAAATAATCCTGTATGAAATTTTGTCTTTGTTCGCTTACATAAGCGTTCAAAACTTCATTTTTAACTTGTTCGAAACTAGGAGTTTCCGCCCCACTTTTGCTTTTAACTTCATAAAGCTCATAGCCATTTTTTCCATTTAAAACAGGAGAAAAACCTCCACTTGGAATTTGTGATAAAAGCCCTAAAAGTCTTGGGTCTGCATTGTTTGTGTTTAAAGATGCATTCTGTGGCTTAAGTATTGTTTTTTTTGTATTTTTGATATTTTCTAAAGTTTGGGCATTGTTTGACTCGTAGATATTTACATTAATTTGCGTGTAAAAAGTGAATTTATCTTTACTTTGTTCGAAAAATTTTTTTGCCCCATCATCGCTAAAATCGGTTTTTGCCATAGATGCTATTTTTTCATAAAGTTTTCTTTTTTCTAAATCTTTTTTGAAATCCGCACGAAATTGTTCATAGCTTTGCTTTTTGGATTTTAAATCGGCTTTAAAAGCATCTAGGGTAGTTTTGTTTTGCTTAAGCATTTTATTTATGGCATCATCAAGCTCTAAATCATTGACTACAATACCCAGTTGTTTCATTTGTGAAATTTCCATTTTTTCGTTGATGAGTATGCCTAAAGCTTTATTTCTATCAATTTTAAGCACTTTCATCGTTTGGTCTAGGTCGTAAGTTGTGATAGGCTCTTTATCTACAACTAAAGCTATGGCGTTTATGGTATTGGCACTAGCTAAACTTGCAAAAAACGCAAAACTTAATAAAATTTTTTTCATTTCAAACCTTTATTTAAGTATAAATATCGCATTATATCAACAAAAATTTAAGAAAAGGCAAAAAATGCACGAAAAACTTACAACGCGTTTTGCTCCAAGTCCAACAGGATATTTACATATAGGTGGGCTTAGAACCGCTCTTTATAATTATTTATACGCTAGAAACAAGGGTGGGAATTTTTTACTGCGTATTGAAGATACAGATTTAAAAAGAAATTCAAAAGAAGCAGCTTGGGCTATTGTAGAAGCTTTTAAATGGTGTGGTTTAGAATTCGATGGAGAAATCAGCTATCAATCCCAACGCTTTGATTTATACAAAGAATACATTCAAAAGCTTTTAGACTCAGGCAAGGCGTATTATTGCTATATGAGTAAAGAAGAATTAGAGCACTTGCGTGCTAAACAAGAAGAAGCTAAAGAGCGTCCAAGATATGATGGAAGGTATAGGGATTTTAAAGGCACACCGCCTCAGGGTATAGAGCCTGTTGTGCGTATTAAAGCACCTCAAAGTGGCGAAATTGTTTTTGAAGATGGTGTTAAAGGCGAGATTAAATTTAAAGTAGAGGATATAATGGATGATTTTATTATAGCTAGAAGCGATGGCACTCCTACTTATAATTTTTGCGTTGTGATTGATGATGCTTTAATGGGTGTAAGTGATGTCATAAGAGGGGATGATCATCTTTCAAACACTCCTAAGCAAATTGTTCTTTATGAAGCCTTAGGCTTTAAAATTCCCAAATTTTTCCATGTGGCTATGATACACGGCGAAGATGGTAAAAAGCTTTCAAAAAGGCACGGCGCAACTGATGTTATGGAATATAAAGAAATGGGAATTTTGCCTCAAGCTTTGCTTAATTTTCTTGTGCGTTTGGGTTGGAGTCATAAAGATGAGGAGATTTTTTCTTTAGAAGAGCTTAAAAAGCTTTTTAACCCTTATCACATTAATAAAAGTGCATCTTGTTATAATGCTAAAAAGCTTGAGTGGCTTAATGCTCATTATATTAAAACCCTTTCTTTTGAAGAAATCAATCGTCAGCTTAAAGAGCTTGGTTTTGACTTAGCTGTTTATGAAAGGGCAGGATTTTTACTTGATTTGCTAAGAGAGCGTGCTAAAACTTTGCATGATATTATAAAGGGTGCAAAAAGCATAGTTAATGCTCCGCAAAATTATGATGAAAATGCGGTGCAAAAATTTATCAATGAAGAGAATTTACATTTGCTGCGCGCTTTTAGCAATGCTTTAGAAAATCAAAAAACAAGCAAAGAATTTGAAGAATTTACGAATGATTTTTTAGAAAAAAAACAAGCAAAGTTAAAAGACCTAGCCCAGCCCTTACGCATAGCTTTAACAGGGAGTGCGGTAAGTCCTAGTATTTTTGAAGTATTAGAATTCTTAGGATTTGATGAGTGTAAAAAAAGAATAGAAAATTTTTTAAAAATTAGAGGAAAATGAAATGAATTTAAAAGAAGAAGCTTTAAAATATCATTTAGGAGGCAAGATTGACATAGCTATACGCAAGGCTATGGATACGAGTTATGACTTGGCTTTGGCTTATAGTCCGGGCGTTGCGGAGCCTTGTTTGGAAATTGCTAGAGATGAGAATTTAGCCTTTACTTATACCAATAAGGATAATCTTGTAGCCATAATCAGCGATGGCTCAGCCGTGCTAGGACTTGGCAATATAGGGGCAAGTGCGAGTAAGCCTGTGATGGAAGGTAAGGCTTGTTTGTTTAAAAAATTTGCTAATGTTAATGCTTATGATATAGAAATTGATGTGCATAGTGTAGAAGAAATTGTAAATTTTTGCAAAGCTTTAGCGCCTACTTTTGGGGGCATAAATTTAGAAGATATTGCCGCACCAAAATGCTTTGAGATTGAAGCAGCTTTGCAGGATTTAGGCATACCTGTAATGCACGATGACCAGCACGGCACGGCTATTATTTCAACTGCAGCTCTTATGAATGCTATGCAAATAAGTGGCAAAAACTTTAAAAATATCAAAGTAGTCATAAGCGGTGCAGGTGCTGCGGGTATAGCAAGTGCTAGGATGTATAGAAATTTAGGTGTGGAAAATATTATCTTAGTGGATAGTAAAGGAGTGATTTCTAAAGATAGAAAGGATTTGACCCCGCAAAAGCTTGAATTTGCTGTTGATTCTAAAGAAAAGACTTTAAAAGAAGCTTTAAAAGGAGCGGATGTTTTCTTAGGGCTTAGTGTGCCAAAAATTCTTAATGATGAAATGGTTTTAAGTATGGCAAAGGACCCTGTGATTTTTGCTTTAGCAAATCCCATCCCTGAAGTAATGCCAGAAGTTGTGGCTAGACTTAGAAAAGATGCTATTGTGGGAACAGGAAGAAGCGATTATCCAAACCAAATCAATAATGTTTTGGGCTTTCCTTTTATTTTTCGTGGGGCTTTAGATGTGCGTGCAAGTAAAATCACTGAAAATATGAAAATAGCCGCTGCCAAAGCCTTAGCAGAGCTTGCAAAACTTCCTGTAAGCGATTCCGTTAAAAAAGCTTATAATTTAAGCACTTTAGAATTTGGCAAGGATTATGTCATTCCTAAACCCTTTGATGAAAGAGTAAAAGCGGCTGTAAGCACAGCTGTGGCGGCTAGTGCTGTAAAAGATGGGGTGGCTAAAGTGAAAAATTTTGATGAGCAGGCTTATTTTGAAAGCTTAAAATGAAAAATATTTATTGTATCAATCATCCATTGATTGAACATAAATTAGGAATTTTAAGGGCTAAAGAGACTAAGCCCCTTCAATTTCGTATGTTAATCGATGAAATTTCATCTTTTTTGCTTTTTGAAGCTAGTAAAGATTTTTCTTTAAAAGAAATTGAAATTTCAACACCTATACAAAAAACTAGAGTAAAAAAACTTGATGAAAAAATTATGATTTGTCCTATTTTAAGAGCGGCATTAGGAATGCTTGAAAGTGTTTTTAAGATGATTCCTGATGCAAGTGTTGGATTTTTAGGATTTGTAAGAAACGAAGAAACCTTAAAGGCGGATTTTTATTTTCAAAAACTTCCCAAAGATGCAAAAGAACGCACTGCTATTGTCATAGACCCTATGTTTGCCACAGGTGGAACTGCGATAGAGGCTTGTAATTTTTTAAAAAGTCAAGGGATTAAAAAAATAAAATTTATATCCATACTTGCTGCCCCGCAAGGTTTGCAAAAATTTAGCCAAATGCATAATGATGTGGAAGTTTTTGTAGCTTGTATTGATAAGGGTTTAAATGAAAAAGGCTATATTATTCCGGGACTTGGAGATGCAGGAGATAGAGTGTTTAACACTCTTTAGTAGCGATGATTTTTGGAAAAATTGATTATATTAATCTTTTGCCCTTGCATATTTATCTTAAAAAATACCCCTTGCCTAGTGGCTTTAAAATGGCTATGGAGTATAAAAAAGGTGTGCCAAGTAAGTTAAATAAGGATTTGTTTTATAGAAGAATTGATGCGGCTATCATTTCAAGCATAGAAAGTGCTAGAAAAAAATATAAAAATTTGGATTTGGGTATTTGTGCGAATAAAAGGGTTTTGAGTGTTTTAGTAGAGAAAAATACCCCTAGTGCCAAAGATAGCAGCTCGGCAAGTTCTAATGCTTTGGCTAAAATTTTAAAGCAAGATGGTAGGGTAATCATAGGCGATAAAGCCTTGAAACTTTATTTAAAAGAGCCTTCAAAATACATAGACCTTTGTGAAAAATGGCACGAAAAAACAGGATTGCCCTTTGTTTTTGCTCGTTTTTCTTGTATGCAAAAAAAGGCTTTGTATGCAAAAATTTTGAAAAATTTTTCAAAAACAAAGACGAAAATTCCTTGCTACATACTTCAAAATTATGCCAAGCAAAAAGAAATTGGTATAAAGCCTATGCGTTTTTACCTAGATGAGTTTATTTATTATAAGCTAGGTTTTAAAGAAAAAATAGCCTTGAAACGCTTTATCAAGGCTACAAAAATTTAATGCTCTATGGCTTTTTCTATACCCACTCCGCTTTGGGCTCTAAAATTTTGTGCGTTAAATCCTAGTCTATCTCTTTTTGCGCGTTCGCTTTTATCAAGTTTGGATAGGATAAAAACCAAAATAAAGGTTAAGGGTATGCTAAAAATTCCCGGATGCTCATAAGGAAAAATAGCTTCAGCAAAACCAAAGCTTTTTACCCAAATTCCCGGGCTTAAAACTACAAGCGAAACTACTACGATAAGTCCTATCAACCCTCCCCAAAAGGCTCCTTTAGTGGTCAAATCTTTAAAATAAATGCTTAAAAAAAGTATAGGAAAATTCACACTCGCAGCGATAGCAAAGGCAAGACCAACCATAAAGGCTACATTTTGATTTTCAAAAACAAAACCGAGTATAATTGCAAGTAAGCCTAAAACTAAGATAGAGCCTTTGGTAACTCGCATTTGGGTTTTGCTATCGCAAACTCCATTTTTTAAGACATTGACATATAAATCGTGGCTGATAGCTCCAGCTCCTGATATGGTAAGTCCTGCCACAACAGCCAATATAGTCGCAAAACTCACAGCAGAAATAAAACCTAAAAAAATATTTCCCCCTAAAACCTCCGCTAAAATGATAGCTACCATATTAGAAGCACCCGTAAAAGAGCCATCAGCGTCAATAAAATTCGAGTTTGAATACAAAAGTGCTATGGCTCCAAAGCCTATAATAAAGGTCAAAAGATAAAAATACCCTATAAAACCTGTGGCATAAAAGACGGATTTTCTAGCTTCTTTTGCGTCTTTAACTGTGAAAAAACGCATTAAAATATGAGGCAAACCCGCTGTGCCAAACATTAAAGCTAGTCCTAAGGAAAGGGCTGAGAGTGTATCGGGCAAAAAAGCACCCGGCTTCATTATAGCCTCTCCTTTAGGATGATGTAAAACAGCCAAATCAGCATAATATTTTAAGTCAAAATTTGTAAGATAAAGACTCATAAAAGCCATAAAAGAAGCACCCGCTAAAAGTAAAATAGCCTTGATGATTTGCACCCAAGTAGTAGCGTGCATACCGCCAAAAATGACATAGCAAATCATTAATAAACCTACCAAAACTATGGCTAATTTATAAGGCAAACCAAAAAGTAGTTGTATGAGCTGTCCAGCACCTACCATTTGGGCGATGAGATAAAAAATAACAACGCTTAAAGCTGAAATAGCCGAAATAATGCGTATGGGCTTAGAGCTTAGGCGGTAAGCTACAATATCAGCAAAGGTAAATTTACCTAAATTTCTAAATTTTTCCGCAATCAAAAACAAAATAATAGGCCAACCCACCAAAAAGCCAATAGAATAAATCAGTCCATCAAAGCCATTAGTAAAAATAAGGGCTGTAATGCCTAAAAAACTAGCCGCACTCATATAATCACCGGCTATTGCCAAGCCGTTTTGAAGGCTAGTGATATTGCCTCCAGCGGTATAAAAAGCACTCATTGACTTGGATTTTTTGTTTGAATAATAGGTTATGAGTAAGGTTACAGCGATAAAAACCACAAACATAAGGATAGCAGGAATATTTAGTTGCTTTTGTGAAACCTCAGCCAAATCAAAACCAGCACCCAAAGCAAACGCACTAAAAATGAGAAAAATTAAGGCAATTTTCATTGAAGCTCCCTGTAATCGACTTTTCCTTCTTTTAAAGGGCTTATTAACTCTTCTTTTTCAAGCTCTTTTAAAAGGCGTGAATTTTCACTATCAAAAAAGGAATTAGCTATAAGCACATAAATTCCCGTGCTAATAATGCAAAGAAAAATAATTCCTAATCCTGCTAAAATACCTAAACTAACAGCACTAGAGCCTATTTTATAAGCTAAAATATCAGGGATTAAACCCACACTTAGCACGAAGACATAGTAACAAATAAGGACAACTAGCGAAAGATAAAGGGAAATTTTGTTTCTTTTTGAAACAAAATTTTTAAATTCAGCTAGGGCATTTTTTTGATTTTGTGTCAGTTGCATATTAACTCTCCTAAGAAATATTGATTTAAATCATAGCAGTATTTCAAAAGAATTTACATAAAATAGGATAATTTGTATAAATAAGTAGCATTAATTTAAAAATTATGGGTAATAAAGTTACAATTTATAGGATTAAGAATTTTAATTTTGTATGAATTTACTATAAAATCTAATTTAAATAAGCTTAGAGTTAGATTTTATTTTGTTTTTAAAATTCCAAACTTATTTAAGGAGTATTTATTTATGATTTATTTGTGTATAACAAGGTCTAAAATTTCAAGGCTTTAAATACTCTTTGTGCTTTTAAAATTCTTATATTTAGCTTATTTTAAAACTATAAATTTATTTATAGTTTAGTTATGGTATAAAAATATTTTATTTTTATTTTATATTTATTTTAGCTTTTAAGTATAAGCTTTGTTTTTTATAAATTTTTTGGCTTATAAGTGCTTTTTTGCGTTAAAGGGACTTAAGCGGGTGAGGTTTGGGAAAGTGGGAATAAAAAAATAGTAAAAATATGATGGTAACTAATAAGAATAAGAAAGAGTGGCAAGGAAGAGTTGAAAATGGAGTAAAAAGCTCAAAATAGCCTAATATTCAAATTCTCCAAGTTCTTTGAGCGTTCCTAGCAGTATCACAACATCTCCGCCATAAACCGTTGTGGTTTCTAAATCAGGAAGTATTTCCCACTCGCCATTTAATTTTTTATAAGAAATCACTTTCATATTTTGTGCTATGTGTTTTAAAGAATTACCCGCTAGTTTTTCGTCTATGTTGATTTTAATGGCACGAATAGTGTTTGCTGAAAGGTCAAAAACTTCATATTCAGCGTCTTTGGTTAAAAATTCTTTTACCAATCTTTTAGCGCTTTCTTTTTCAGGGTAGATAACCTTACTCGCTCCTAGCTTGGAAAGAATTTGTCCGTGTATGTTTGAAGTGGCTTTGGCGATGATATTTTTAACCCCTATGTCTTTAAGAGCCATCAGGGTAAGTATGGATTTTTCAACATTTTCCCCTATGCTAACAATGACTATATCCACATCGTGAAAGCCTGCTTCTTTCAGGGCTGAAATATTTGTAGAATCTAAAATATAAGCATAATTAGCAGGATTTTGTATGCTTTTTAAAGCTTCTTCGTCCTTATCCGCAACGATGACGGTGTGTCCTCCAGCGATAAGCTCATCGGCTACGACTGAGCCAAATTTTCCAAGTCCTATGATACCATAATTGAGATTTTTCATATTTTTCCTTTATAAACTAACCTTTCCTTCGGGAAATCTAAGATGCACTGCCTTATCTTGTTTAAACATAGAAATTAAAAAGGCGAAAATGCCTATTCTTCCACCTAGCATCATAATGATAATGATGATTTTGCTAGGCTCACTAAACAAAGCACACAAAGAAAGCGTCCCCCCATCTCCCACAGAAAGTCCAACGGTTGCAAAGGCTGATGAGGTCTCAAAGAGCAAGGTTATGAATTTAAAATCAGGTTCTAGCAAGGAAAGCGAAATGACAGCTATTAAAATATAAACTATGGAGCCAATGGCTATAACAAAGGCTTTTGAAATGGTTTCCTTTGAAATTTCTTGGTTAAACATCCTTACTCTTCCATTGCGTATGCTCCAATAAGCATAAAGGAGTAAAACCATAGCCGTAGTAACTTTTATCCCTCCAGCTGTGCCACCGGGAGCTCCGCCTATTATCATCATCAAAGAGCCAAAAAATAAACTCGCATCGTATAATTGCCCTATATCTAGGGTGTTAAATCCTGCTGTGCGGTAATTAATGGCTATGAAATAAGAGCTTAAAATTTTATCAAAAAATGAAAAGCTTCCTAGAGTCTTGGGATTGGCATATTCAAAGATAAAAATAACCAAGCTTGAAGTTAAGATGAGAAAAAGACTTGCCGTAACGACCATTTTTGTATGAAGGCTTAGGGCTTGAAGGCGTTTTCTTTGAAAAAAATACAGCTCAACCAAAACAAAATAACCTAGCCCCCCGATGATAATTAAACTTGTGATGATGAGATTGATAAAAATATCGTGTTTGTATTCGACAAGCCCGTGTTCAAATATCGTAAAGCCTGAATTATTAAAAGCACTAATAGAGTGAAAAATCCCAAACCACAAGGCTTTGCCAAAGTTCATTTCAAGACTAAAACGCAGAGTAAGGAGCAAAGCACCTATAAATTCTAGGGTAAAAATAAAAAGCAAAACTTTTTTGAAAAATTTAAACAAACCATTCATAGAAGGATAGAGTAGGGATTCTTTTAGGAGATTTCTTGCGTTAAAACTTGCTTTTTTGCGTATGAGTATGTAGATGAAAAGCCCTATACCCATATATCCTAAGCCTCCAATTTGTATGAGAGCTAAAATGATAATTTGTCCTGCTAGAGTAAAATCAACAGCAGTGTTTTTAACAATCAGGCCAGTCATACTAACCGCAGAAGTGCTTGTGAAAAAGGCATCTAAAAAACTAATAGGAGTTGTATGCGCCCAGTTTAAATGCAATAATAAAGCTCCAAATAACGCAATAATAATATAACCTGCTAATAAAATTTTAAAAGTGCGTCTATCTAATCCAAATTGTTTCAAAAAATCCTCATTGTTTATAAATTCAAAATTCAAAAGTAGTAATTCTAACTCATTAAAACTTTAGTGTAAATAAAATTCATTTTTAAACTTAGATTAAAGAAAAAAAGATAGAATTACATTTTTAATTAAAATACAAATAAAATTGTGGTTGGATAGCTCAGTCGGTAGAGCAGCAGACTGAAAATCTGCGTGTCGGCAGTTCGATTCTGCCTCTAACCACCACTCTAAATTCTGCAGACTTTTTTGATTTTTCATTTCCATCGATACTTTTTTTGTTTTATACAAAGAATTAAACTAAAAGCATAAAAGATTAATTAAAAATGCTATAATTTCATAAAAACATAAAGGAGTAAAAATGGTATTTACAAGACTTGGAACAAGATTTGAACTTGATGAAGAAAAGATTTTAAGAGAAGGAGAATACAGCCTTGATGCGATGTATGCAAAAATAGAAGAACTTGCTACAAAAAGAGCTGGGCTTACTAAAATTTCTAAAAATCATTATGAATTTAGAGGCGAAAAAAACGCTCCTGCACATTTGGGAATTTTAGTGTTTAACTGCTTAAAACATTGTGATTGGTTTGCTAAAAATGTTAAAAGTTGGGAATGGCTAGGAGATAGCAATGATGAAAATTATGTAAGTGATTTAATAGTAATGTTTAAAAAAGATAAAGACAATGAAATCTGGCAAAATTAACAACAAAAAACTCAAATCCATAGCCTTTGATTTAGACACTAAAGCCTTGCAAGAACATTATGCTAAAGAAAGTTGGCGTAATGCTTATAATGATATAGGAAATTTTTTAGCTAAATACAAATTTGAACATATGCAAGGCTCTGTGTATGATTCTACAACAAAATTTAGCGATGAAGAACTAGGCGATTTAATTGAAAAAATGGGCAGTAAGCTTACTTGGCTTCCAAAATGTGTTAAAAGCATAAGAGGCTACGACCAGCCTATAATGATTGATTATACTTTACAAATCCAAGATAAATTTATCCATCAAGAATTAAGCCTTGAAAAAAGAAAACAATGAAACCTGAGAAAAACAATGTTAAAAAAGAAAAGTCCTCTCAAAATAAAGCTACTAACAAACAAAAAACTAAAGGTTTTTCAAGATAAGTGATTTAAATAATAACTCCGCTTTAAGATGGGGTAAAAAACTATTTTCTAAGAATTTTACTACCAAAAATATACCCCATTTTTTGCTTATTCTTTAAAAATTAGCTATTCTCTTTAAATAAATTATATTATAAAGGGAAAATAATGCAAACACAAAAAGAAAATCAAGCTTTTTATGAAGAAAAACCAAGACCCAATTCCCCCGCTCATCATAGAAAAGTCAATCAAGAAGTAATTGATACTATTGAAAAAAGTGATTTTTTCCAAAAAGATATATGGGATAAGTTAGAGCAATATGATTTCTTAGAAAAAGAGAGCAATAAAGAAATTGAAGAAAATCTAAAAAGACAAAAAGAAATAGAAGAAAAGCTTAAAAATCCCGAAGAAAAAGAAGAAAAACAAAAAGAGCTTGATGAAGATAAAATCAAAAAAGAAGACCCTCTTAAAGATAGAAAACTCCTTGAAGATGAATTAAAAAATCTTAAAAATAAAGAAAAGGATTTAAGAAATAGGGTTGAAGAAGCAAAAAATGAAGTAACAGAAGCTCTAGCTAATGCAATTAAAGCTAAAGATATAGGCGAATTAATAAGAGCCTTGATTAAAGCTTGGCAAGCTCATTGTCAAAAAAGAGTTTTAAATGATAGGTTAAAAGATAATTTAGATGAAAAAGCTCTTAGAAATAAAGAATTAGCAGATATTAAGAAATTTGACAAAATAGCTAAAGATATAGCTAATCTTAGCAAGAGTGATGAAAACAAAAATTTTGTAAGAGAAATGTGCTTAAAAGTTGTAGGAGCAAGAGCTGAAGCAAAAACTTATAAGCATAGCCTTGAAAACGCTAAAGAATATTATAAGAAATTTGAAAACCACTTAAGCGGCTATGAAATGAAAAATGATAAAGCACAAGCAAATGCTAAGGCAAGTATAGAAAAGCTTTTTGCTGAAGTAAAACAAAAATGCCCTGAATATAGAAATCTTTATAAAAATCAATTTAGAAAGATTGATATTTTCTTACACCCTGAAAAAGCACAAAAGCAAGAACTTGCAAAACAAAGACTTAACAAAGTTAAAAAAGTAAAATCTTATGCAAATCAAGCCAAAATGGCAATATGAAAGGGGAAAAATGTTTTTAAATCAAATAAAACGCAAAAAGATTTTAATCAGCTTAGTTCTTAGCACGGCTTTAACTCAAGCCTATGCAAGTGGTATTCCTGTTTTAGATATGAATGCTTTACAACAATCCATACAAAACTATCAACAACAAATTAAAGATTATCAAGAGCAAATCAAACAAGGTGCAAATCAAGTGCAACAAATGGCAGAGCAAGGAATAGGAATGCAAATTGATGAAATTCTAGGACAAACTAAAGATATTATTAATAATACCCTAGATAATCTTGATTTTAAACTTCCTAAAGAGCTTTTTCAAGAAACAGCAGATGTTACAAATGCTTGTTCTTTTTTAGAACAAGAAAGTGAAGAATTTGCTAAGACTTTATAACGGCCTACTTTACGAGCAAAGCTTTAGCTTTTTATCTTTAATAGATTATAAATATATAAGCTTTAAGGAAAAAGATAATTTAAACCTATTTCATATTTTTATTGACGAGCTTTCAAGCGATACTACTAAAGCTTTAAATATAACTTTAGAGCAAATCGAAAAAGAAGATGATGAGCATTGTTTAGTGAATTTTGATGAGAAAGTTATACTTATTTTAGATGATTTTGTAGAAAATCAAGCCCTACAAAAGCTCCTAGTAAAATTATGCAAAAATTAATTTAATCAAACGCACAAAGTGAATTAAGGTATTCTCCATACCATTGCATTAAAGTGCGTCTTAATTCTATTGCTTTGGCTCTGTTATAAGCCCTTTCTACTCCATCTGCTTTAATGTGATGTAAAATCATTTCTACAACTTTATCACTAATGCCTAGTTTAATTAATTCATCACTTTTTTCTACGCAAATACTTTTAAAGGTAGAGCGAAATCCGTGCAAGGTATGTTCTAAATTATATTTTCTAAAAAATTTTCTTGCAAAATTTTCACTTAAAGTTGAATTATGGTTAAAAAAGACATATTCCTTATTTGCATTTAAAATTCGCTGTATTTTAAGAATTTTTACTGCATAAGTATTCAAAGGAATAACATTATCGCCATTGCTTGATATTTTCATATCTTTAGCTTTGATAGTCCATAAATTATTTTTTAAATCAATATTTTCCCATTTAGCAAAACGGATATTTCTACTTCTTTGAGCGGTAAATAATGCAAAATAAATTCCATTAAAAACTTATAGTTCTTATTAAAGTTTCTTGTAGATTTTTTTTATAAATTAAATCAAAAATAGGAATAAAACTTTGTTTATTTAATTTGTTAATTTCTACCTTACTTAAAGTAGGAGCAATGTATTTATTGTAATAGCATTCAAGTTTTTTAATTGTTGTTGAAGAAAGTCTTTGTCCTATCGTTTCTAAATAATATTCAAAAGCTTTTTCAAGGGTAAAATCTTTAAATTCATTACCTACATACTCGCCTTCACGAATTTTCCTTAAAATTAAAATAGCTTCTTCTCTTGCATCAGCTAAACTAAAAATTTCTTTGACATACTCACCTATACTGATATAAACCTTATGTCTTTGTTCTCTTATTTGAAAAACTTTTTTGCCACTAGGATGGATTTTTATATAGAGTTGTTTAGGTTCGCCTAATGGAACCAAATACGCTTTTTCTTTAGGTTCTAATTTATCTAAATCTTTTTGAGAAAGTGGTTTTTTCATTTTATCCCTATTTTTCAAAACTATGATTTGTTTTTTGATTTAATTTTCTAAGTTTTTTTAAAAATTAAAAATTTCTGAATTATACCCACAATTTGCTAATCAATTCTTGGGTATAAAATGGGTATAAAAATACTTATTGAACGCATTGAAGAAAAATCCATTCCCTATTTTTTATTTTTAATGAAAGTGCTATTTTTAGGTGGTTTGCAAAGGTTTTGCTGAAAGTGAGAAATTAAAATCTGGTGGATTTAGCAGGACTCGAACCTGCGACCAACCGGTTATGAGCCGGTTGCTCTAACCAACTGAGCTATAAATCCGCCACTTAAGTTGATAAGTTAAATTAAAAGATAAGATTATATCTTATTAATACTTAAAAATATTTTATTTGGTTTTAATATCTGTCCAAAAATACCGAAAAGTGATTAAATGCTGCAAAATTCCAAAGAAAATCATAAAAATGGTAAAAGAACTTCCCCCATAGCTAAAAAAAGGCAAGGGAATTCCAACCACAGGCGCAAAACCTATGGTCATAGAGATATTAACCGCAGCATAAATGAAAATAAATAAGGCAACGCAATTGAGTGCAACTCTAGCAAAATAATCATCTTTGAGTTTGTAATTTAAACTCAGCAAATGAAAAATAAGCAAAATATAAAATAGTATTAAGGTCAATCCCCCTATAAATCCAAATCTTTCTATCATATAAGCAAAGATAAAATCACTCGTTGAGATGGGTAAAAATTTAAAATGAGTTTGAGTAGCTTCATCTTGGGATTTTCCTGTTAGTCCCCCATTTCCTATGGCTATCATAGATTGAGCGACTTGATAACTAGGTTTTTCGGCTATAAAATCGTGAATTCTTTGCTTTTGATAGGGTTTTAAAAGATGGGTGTAGATAATAGGAGAGCTAATGCCTATAACAAGCACAATGCTTAGCCAAATTTTATAATGAACTCCCATAATAAAAAGCACACCAAAGCCCACAAGCAACAAAACCATAGCACTTCCCAAATCAGGCTCTTTAGCAATCAGCAAAAAAGGCAAGATAATATAAAAGCTAAGCTTGATGAATTGTTTAAGTTTGTATCCATTTTTTGGGGGTGGATTTTGATAAATAAGATAGGCAAGCATTAAGATAAAACTGGGTTTAAAAATTTCAGAAGGCTGTATAGTAAAATGCGTAAAAGGAATTTCAAGCCATCTTTTAGCCCCTAATTTTTCAACCCCAAAAATATCCACACTTAAAAGCAAAAATATATTAATCCAATAAGCAACTGGAATAATCCAAATAAATTTTCTTATAGGAAAAAAGAAAAAAATCGTAAAAGCAAACAGTCCCACACAGGTATAGACAAACTGCTTTTCTGCCAAAAAAGGATTGGCTTCAAAGATTAAAAAAAATGAAGTAAGAATGATGGGTAGAAACAAAATAGGCTGCATATAATCAAAATGGGTTAAAATTCTTCTATCTAGGTTAAACAAAATTTGCCTTCAATTAGTAATATAAAGCTATAATTATAAACTAAAATTTTAAATTCCTAAAAGCTTTAAGGAAAAAATGCAAACTTTTTTAGCAGATGAAAATTTAAGACTTGATGTGTTTTTGGCTCAAAAACTAAAGCAAAGCCGTAGTCAAGTTGCCTTACTTATAGAAAAAGATTGTGTAAGCGTTAAGGGTCAAATTCAAAATAAAAATTCATTTAAGCTTAAAAATGGCGATATTGTTTGTATTGCAAATTTAAAGCCTCATGATGAGATAAAACCTCAGTTTAAAGTGGATTTTGATATTGGTGTATTGTATGAAGATGAAGATTTGCTTGTTTTAAATAAGCCTTCAAAATTAACCGTTCATGGAGCAAGTAGTGTTAAAAATGCCACTTTGGTGGATTGGTTGATAGAAAAAAAATACACTTTATCTAATCTAGGCGGAGAGCTAAGAGCGGGTCTTGTGCATAGGCTAGATAAAGATACAAGCGGGGCTATATTGATAGCGAAGAATAATTTTACCCATCAAAGACTTAGCGAACAGCTTGCAAATAAGAGTATGGGGAGAATTTATCTTGCGTTAATTGATTTGCCACTAAAAGAAGATAAAATTCTAGTCGAAAAATTTTTAATGCGTTCGCCTTCTAATGCCATTAAAAAAATAGCCGTAGCTAAAGAAAATAAATTTTGCAAAAGTGCGAAGTCTGCTTTTATCAATATAGCAAAAAGCGAAAATTTAAGCTTGATAGCGGCTAAACTTTTCACAGGAAGAACGCATCAAATTAGAGCGCATTTAGCGAGTTTAAATCGCTATATTTTAGGTGATAGTTTGTATGGTTATAAGGGTAAGTATGAAGGTAGAATAATGCTTCACGCTTATTTTTTGTATTTTATCCATCCAAGAACCAAAGAGCCAATTTTCGTTAAAGCACCTTTAATGCAAGATTTTAAAAATATTATGTCAAATCAAATCAATTTAGGAGAAAATGATGAAAAGATTTCGCTTGAGTTTTTACTTGAGTTTTTTAACTCTTTTACTTAGTGCTTGTAGTGTTTCGCAAATGAATTCACTAACTTCAAGCAAAGAGCTTACCGTAAATGAAAGTTTGCCAAAGGTTGAAAATTTAAAAAGTCTTAGCGATATGAGCAATATAGCCTTTGAATGGGAGCCTTTGTATAATGAAAACATCAAAGGATTTTATTTATACCGTTCTAGTGATGAAAATCCTGATTTTAAGCTTGTAGGCACTATCAAAGATAAATTTCAAACGCATTATGTGGATACAAAATTAGAACCTAATACCAAGTATCGCTATATGATGAAAAGCTTTAATGAACAAGGGCAAATTTCAGAAGATGGCAAGCTTATAGAAGTAAGCACAACTCCAAGACTAGAATCTGTTCCTTTTGTCCAAGCCGTAACTAATCTACCTAACCGCATCAAACTTATTTGGCGTCCTCATCCTGATTTAAGGGTGCATTCTTATCTCATAGAAAGAGCTAAAACGGATAAGGAATTTAAACAAATCGCAGAAGTGAAAAATCGTTTAAATGCCGAGTATATCGATAGCGATTTAAAGCCTAATGAAAATTCAAATTATAGAATTATTGCTGTGAGTTTTGATGGGATAAAAAGCGAACCAAGTCAAGTTGTAAGCTCTACAAGCAAGGCTTTGCCTCCGCAAATTGAGCATTTAAATGCTAGCACAGATGGTTCTAATAAAATCATTTTAACTTGGGATGCGCCTGTATATGAAGATTTTTCTTATTATAAGGTTTATTCTACAAGTTCAAGTTTGCTTCCCTTTAGTGTTTTGGCAAAGACGGA
The DNA here is from genome assembly GCF_046764905.1 of Campylobacter parajejuni. Classification (NCBI taxonomy): domain Bacteria; kingdom Pseudomonadati; phylum Campylobacterota; class Epsilonproteobacteria; order Campylobacterales; family Campylobacteraceae; genus Campylobacter; species Campylobacter parajejuni. Next base: position 21,953 of record NZ_JBKORB010000010.1, on the reverse strand, counting down.
TAAAAACTCTTATGAGGATATAGTTGAAGGTGCGGGCAAAAGCAAGTATTATAAAGTAACAATGGTAGATAAAGATGGGCTTGAAAGTCCTATGCCAAAAGAGGGTGTAGAGGGTAAAACTTTGGCTAATCCTTTAGCTCCTAGTATTATTTTAGCTCAAAGCACAAATGAAGGGATAAATGTGGAATGGAGTGATAATGATGCTAGGGCTGTTGAGTATGAAGTAAGACGCTATGGTGGGGAGCAAAATGCGGTTTTTAAAGGCATTAAAGAAAAAAGGCTAAAAGATGTCAAAGCCTTGCCCGGAGTAGAGTATAGTTATGAAGTGATTGCTATTGATTCGGCTGGACTTCGTTCAGAGCCTTCAAGTAAAGTTAAGGCGGCTCAGTAGTGCCAAATTTTAAAAGCAAAAAGATTAAAGAATTAAACCTACCTTATAGCAAAGATGAGGTCCAATTTCTTTGGTTAGCTAAGAATGATAGGGTGAGTCTTGTTTATACAAAGCTTGGGGATGAAAGTTTTTTTTTGCAGATTAAAAAAGCACAAAATGCTTTTGTGATTAAGGGTGATAAACATACAAAACCTTCTAAAATAGGCTATTTGCAAAAGGCTTTAAAAATTTTTAAAGAAGGATTTTGTGAAGATATTGTAAGTGAAGCCTTTGGGCTTAAAAATAATGCTTTAATTGAAAAAACTCCTTTTATCGTGGGTGATTTTGATGAACTTTTATCTAAGCTTCAAGGTAAAATTTATATAGAAATAGGCTTTGGCTCAGGAAGACATTTGCTTTATCAAGCAAGAAAGAACCCAGATGTTTTGATTTTAGGGGTTGAAATTTATAATCCAGCTCTTACTCAAGTGGCTAAACTTGCTAAAGCACAAAATATAAACAATATTTTATTGATACAAAGCGATGCTAGGTTATTATTGAGTGTCTTAAAATCAAAATCAGTTCAAAAGATTTTTCTACATTTTCCTGTTCCTTGGGATAAGAAGCCCCATAGACGCGTTGTAAGCAGGGATTTTTGCAAGGAGTGTGCTAGGGTTTTGACCCCAAGGGGTCGATTTGAGCTAAGAACGGATAGTTTTGAGTATTTTAATTTTACCTTAGAACAATTTTTGACTTTTTTGGCTCCAAAATTTAGTCTTAGAAAAAATGAAAATTTAGAAATTTCAAGCAAGTATGAAGATAGATGGAAAAAACAAGAAAAAGATATATATGAACTTTGGGTGTGGAATTTTAATGAAGAGTGTAAAAACTATGAGTTGAGTGAATTTAATTTATCATCGCTTGAATTTTCTAAGGATGATTTGAAAAAAATAGAACAGAATTTTAAAAATATAACTATAAAAAAAGATGATTTTTTCTTGCATTTTGAAAGTATTTATAAACAAGATGAAAATTTGCTTTTAAAGCTTGCGTTTGGGGCTTTTAATAGACCCCAGCATTGTTATTTGTATCTTGATAAAGCGATTAATTTTGTTTTTAAAGAGCCATTTAAAATTCAAGAAAATATTAAAGCAATACATGAATTAAAAGAAATTTTAAAAGTTCAGTTTAAAATCTAAGCTTTTCTTGAAAATTAAGCAAAAATAAAGCATAATTAAAAATTTAAAAAAGGGAAATTTAAGGAAAAAGGATGCCTAATTTAATCCAAGCTAACAAACTTACTTTAGGTTATGATGAATTAGTTATCAAAGAAGCGAGTTTTGCTTTTAAGGATGATGATTTTGTTTTTATCACGGGTAAAAGCGGAAGCGGTAAAAGCACACTTTTAAAGTCTTTTTATGGGGATTTAGAGCCGCTTTCTGGCAAACTTGAAGTGTGTGGGTCCTTGATGAATAAGATTGGAAATTTAGAGCTTTTAGCCTTGCGTCAAAGGATAGGGATTATTTTTCAAGATTATAAACTTGTGCAAGAATATAGCGTTGAGAAAAATGTTATGCTGCCTTTGATGATTAAGGGTTATAGTAAAAAAGTATGTATAAGCCAAGCTGCCAAGCTTTTAAAGCATGTGAATTTAACCTTTAAAGCGGATAAATTGCCTAATCAACTTAGCGGCGGGGAGCAACAACGCGTTGCTATGGCAAGGGCTTTAGCCCACAATCCTAAGCTTTTGCTTTGCGATGAGCCTACTGGAAATTTAGATGAGTATTCTTCGGATATTATTTGGACGCTTTTAAAATCAGCCAAAGAGCTTTTAGGAACTTGTGTTATAGTAGTAACCCATAGAATTCCTAGTAATTTAAGAGTGGATTATCGTCGTTTTAATATAGAAAATGGAAAAATGAATGAAATTCTTTAAAACACATTTATCTTTGATTTTACCTTTGCTTTTTATGATGTTTGCTTTTGAGTTTATTTTGATTATAAATGCAAGTTTAAGGCACTATGAAGAGCTTGTGAATAAGGATTATAACATTATAGTTGTTAGCAAAACAGAGCTTGAACAAAATGTTTTGAAAACGAAAATCCCCTTTTTCTCAGGGCTTGAACCTTTAGACCCTAAGGATTTAATCGAGCGTTTAAAAAATGACCTTTCTGAGAAGAATTTAAAGGTTTTAAAGGATTCTTTGCCAAAATTTTATACCTTAAAGCTTAATTCTTTGCCTACGCAAAATGAGCTAAATTCGATAAAAAACCAACTCTTAAGTATTGGGGGTATCACTAAGGTTGAAACTTTTGCCAAAACCCACGATAAGATATATTCTTTGCTTATCTTGATGAAATTTGTATTTTGGCTTTTCTTATTCATCATCATTTTGCTTTCTTTTGTGCTGTTTTTAAAACAAATGAGAATTTGGCTTTATGAGCATACAGAACGCATAGAGATTATGTGTTTGTTTGGAGCTCCTTTTTGGTTTCGCTCCTTTATGCTTTATAAGGTGGTAATGCTAGATTGTTTTATTGCTTTTGCTATTTTACTTGCTTTTTTTACGCAAATTTTTGATTTTTTTATTATTCAAGAGAGCTTAAAGGCTGCGGATATTGTTTTTCCGCCTATTAATTTTATTTTGCATTTGAGTCTGATTTTTTTAGCGACTTTGTTTATTTGTTTGTTGTGTGTAAATTTGGTTATGTTTAAGGTAAAAAGATGAGAAAAAATATTCTTATCTTTTTTTGTTTTTTTTTATTTACTCAATTTGCTTTTGCCAATGCTATAAATGAAAAAACTAAGAGTTTAGAGGAAAATAAACGCATACAAGAGCAGCTGAATAAAAAGCTTGAAGATTTAGCCAGTGATATATTAAATGGCGAAAAAAGCTTAAAGCTTTTAAGTTTGCAAATTCAAAGTTTAAATTCCCAAACTTCCAAGCTAGAAGCCACAGCCAAAGCTCAAAATCAAGAATTAAAAACTCTTGCAAGTCAAAATGAAGCTTTGCTAAAAAATAAATCCAATATAGAAAGTAGGCTCATATCCTTGATGGCTAAGGATTTTGCTTATGATTTGCCTATTCCTCAAGGTTATATTGAAAGCGAAGAAAGTTTTATGGCTTTTGAAATTTTAAGAAATTTAAATCAGGTTTTAAATGAAGAAATTTTTAAAATTTCTAAGGATTATGAAGGGGTGAGTAGATTAATTGACGACAAACAAGCTCAAATTCAAAAAATCAACAATAGCCTTAAGGATTATAACGCCCAATTAGTCAAGCTCCAAGACTTAAAACAAAAACAAATGAACGAAGTTAATAAGCAAAAAACAGATAGAAATATTTACGCAAAAAAACTTGATGATTTAAGGGCGCAGCAAGAAGAACTTAGAAAAACTTTAAATCAGCTTAAAATCGTCCAGCAAAAACCCGCTCCCAAACCCCCTGCCGCACAAAATCAGCAAAATCAACAAATTCGTCAAGTTGGCACAAGCTATCAAAATAGCTCCGTTAAGCGTTATACAGGCAAAAAGACCATAGCCCCGCTTGAATCTTTTACTGTGAAGCAAAAATTTGGAAATTATGTTGATCCTGTTTATAATCTTAAAATTTTCAATGAAAATGTGGTTTTAAGAAGCAATAAAAGCGATGCAGTTGTGAAAAATGTCTTAGATGGTAAAGTGGTTTTTGCTAAAGATACAAGTATGTTAGCACGAGTTGTTATTGTCGAGCATAGCAATGGCATACATACCATATATGCACATTTGGATAAGATTGCTCCCAATATTAAAGTGGGGAAAAATATCAAAAAAGGTGCCGTGGTGGGTAGGATAAAAAATGATTTAACCTTTGAGGTTACTCAGCAAAATTTTCATATCAATCCTTTGGAGCTTATCAGTTTAAATTAGCTAAATTTAATGGAATTTAAAATATAATTTCAAGTTAAACAAGGAGAAAGAATGCAAGAGAAAAAAAGAGTTTTGGTAAAATTTTCAGGCGAGGCTTTAGCGGGTGAAAATGGCTTTGGCATAGAAAATTCTATTTTAAAATTCATAGCTTCACAGATTAAGCAACTCATTAACAATCAAATAGAAGTAGGCATAGTCATAGGTGGAGGCAATATTATCCGTGGGGTAAGTGCTGCTAAGGGTGGTTTGATTAAAAGAACAAGCGGGGACCATATGGGAATGTTAGCTACCGTGATAAATGCTATTGCTATTCAAGAAGCTTTGGAAAGCTCAGGGCTTGATGTAAGGGTTCAAAGTGCTATTCAAATGGAAGCCTTTTGTGAAACTTATATTATGAGAAGAGCGCAAAGACATTTGGAAAAAGGTCGTGTTGTGATTTTTGCCGCAGGGACGGGAAATCCTTATTTTACTACGGATACCACAGCGATTTTAAGGGCAGTAGAAATTGATGCTGATATGGTGATAAAAGCTACTAAGGTTAATGGAGTTTATGATAAGGACCCTAAGCAGTTTGATGATGCGGTATTTTTAAGCACTTTAAGTTATGATGAGGCTATGCAAGATGATATTAGAGTGATGGATGATACAGCCATAGCCTTAGCTAAAGATAATAAACTTCCTATTGTGGTTTGCAATATGTTTGAAGAGGGTAATTTGCTTAAAATTATACAAGGTGATACTAGCCTTTGTTCGATTGTTAAAAATAATTAAGGAGAAAAGATGGATAAAAGAATAGAAGAAGTGGCGGCAAAAGCTTTAGAAAAAATGGGCAATGACAGATACCGTCTTTCTTTAGTTGTAGCTAAAAGAGCAGAACAACTAGCTAATGGGGCGACTCCTTTGGTGGATTTTGATAAAAATAAAAATAAATTCGCAGATATAGCCTTATATGAAATTGCAGAAAATAAAATTACTTTAGAGGGTTTAGTTGAAACCAATCGATGAAGAATTGTTGCTTGAACAATTAATCGATAAGGTCAAAAATTGCAAAGATTTAGAACTGGCTAAGGCTTTGCTTTTTGAAATTTGTGGATGGGATGCTATTCTTGAAAAGGCAGTGGAGTATTGCATACTTTGCCACGAAGGGCAGTTTAGAAAAAGTGGAGAGCCTTATGCGGTACATCCTATCTTAGTCGCAACCCTTGTTGGATTTTTAAGTGAAAACAAAAGCAATATCTTAGCCGCTTTACTGCACGATGTGATTGAAGATACGAGTTGCACCGAAGAAGAGCTTGAGAAGCAGTTTGGTTCTGAAGTTTTAAGGCTTGTTTTGGGACTGACTAAAATTATAGAAATTAGAGAAGATAATCTCATTTCATCTAAATCCACAAAGGGTTTGACCAAGTCGGCTTTAACCTTTAGAAATATGCTACTAGCAAGCACTCAGGATGTGGGGGTTTTGGTTGTTAAGTTGTGCGATAGACTTCATAATATGCTTACGCTTGAAGTTTTAAGAGAAGATAAGCAAAAAAGAATCAGCGAAGAAACCTTAGTAGTATATGCTCCAATAGCTCATAGATTAGGAATTTCTAGCATAAAAAATTATTTAGAAGACCTAAGCTTTAAATATCTTATGCCTGATGAATATAAGCTTATTGACAATTATATCAATTCCAACAATCAAGAAATGCAATTAAGTCTCAATCAATTTATTTCCAAAATCGAACTTCTATTTTTAAGCAATGGTTTTAGACAGGGTAGTTTTGAGATACAAAAACGCATTAAGCATAGCTATTCTATTTATCTTAAAATGCAAAGAAAGGGCGTGGGCATTGAAGAAGTGCTTGATTTGCTTGGAGTGAGAATTTTAGTTCAAAAAGTAAGCGATTGTTATTTGGCTTTGGGAATTTTACACACGCATTTTAATCCTTTAGTCTCGCGTTTTAAAGATTATATAGCCTTGCCTAAACAAAATGGCTATCAAACCATACACACCACACTTTTTGATACTAAAAGCATTATAGAAGCACAAATTCGCACCTTTGATATGCACAAAATTGCTGAATTTGGTATAGCCGCACACTGGAAATATAAAGAAGATGGTAGTGTGGTTGCACCGCGTCTTGATTGGCTTGCAGATATTTCGATGCAAAGCGTAAATAATCTTGAAAATGCAGAAGATTATAATGCTATCGAGCTTTATGAGTATGCTAAGGATAGTCTTTATGTTGAAGATGTGGCTGTGTATTCTCCTAAGGGAGAAATTTTTACCTTGCCCCGGGGTGCAACCGTGCTCGATTTTGCTTATGAAGTGCATACTAAAGTAGGGCTTCATGCAAAGAGTGCTTATGTAAACCGTGTTAAAGTGCCTTTACTGACTGAGCTTAAAAACGGCGATATAGTCCGCGTGGTAACGAGTAATGATAAATTTTATCGCTGTTCTTGGATAGATAGCGTTAAAACAGGAAAAGCAAGGGCAAGCATAAGGGAATTTTGTAAGCAAAAAAATAGAGAGCTTAACCTAGCTAGTGCTATGAATATCTTGGCTTTTATTTTTGGTGTGGATAAAGATAGAATTGAAAATTGGATAGAAAAAGAAAATTTAAGCAGACGCATTAGGCAAGTAGCCACAGATAGTGCCTATTTAAAAGATATAGTCAATGGTCTTAAAAAATATGCTAAGAAGTCTTACTGGTTTGATAAGTATGAAATTAAAGAACAAAAAATAGGCAATTTTACTCTTTATTGCAATCATAAAATCGCTAATGTGGATTTTGATTTTTGCTGTCATCCAAAAAGAGGTGATGCTGTGTTGGCTTTTGTTAAGGGCGGGAGTGTTATCGTTCATCATAAATTTTGCGATAGAGCCGATAAAATGATAGATAATAATCAAGATATGGTTTTTATCAAATGGGATGCTAATATCCCTAAATCTTATAAACTCATTTTTTCTTTAGAGAATAAAAAAGGTGTTTTAGCGGAATTTTTGGCATTTTTAGCTAAAATGCAAATCAATCTCTTGACAATTAATTTATCAAATGATTCTAATTCGGCGGTGGATTATTTTGAAATAACAATGGAAATCCCTGATAATATCAACCCTGATAGTGTTAAAGATAGGCTAAAGGCTCGTTGTAAGATTTTGGATTTTACATCTTTAGATGATGCCTATAAGGAAAATTAAAAAAGGTTAAATAGATGAATATAAAAAATATACTAGCAGAAATCAAACGAGGCTGTGCGGAAATTATCGATGAAGAAAGAATAGAAATTTTAATCACAAATTATTACGAAAAGGGTGTGAATTTTTTTGTAAAAGCAGGATTTGACCCAACAGCTCCGGACTTGCATTTAGGGCATAGTGTTGTTTTAAACAAAATGGCTTTTTTGCAAAAGCACGGAGCCATAGTGCAGTTTTTAATCGGGGATTTCACGGGGCAAATTGGCGACCCAAGCGGAAAAAGCACAACGCGTAAAAAGCTAGATAAAGAGCAAGTTTTAATCAATGCTAAAACTTATGAAGAACAAGTTTTTAAAATTTTGGATAGAGAAAAAACACAGCTTAAGTTTAATTCTACTTGGCTTAATGAGTTAGGTGCTGCGGGTATAGTGGAGCTTACTTCAACTTTTAGCGTGGCAAGAATGCTTGAAAGAGATGATTTTACCAAGCGTTTTAAAGAGCAAAGTCCTATTTCTATTTGTGAATTTTTATATCCTCTGCTTCAAGGATATGATAGCGTAGCTTTAAAAAGCGATATTGAAATGGGTGGGACGGACCAAAAATTTAATCTTTTAATGGGAAGACAACTTCAAAGAATTTACAATGTGGGAAAAGAACAGGCTGTGATTATGATGCCCTTGCTTGAAGGTTTAGATGGGGTTAATAAAATGAGCAAGAGTTTAAATAATTATATCGGTGTTACACAAAAAGCTAAGGATATGTATGCTAAGATTTTAAGTATTAGCGATGAGCTGATGTTTAGGTATTATGAGCTTTTAAGCCAAAAAAGTTTAGAAGAAATCGCACAAATAAAAAAAGATATAGAGCAAGGCAATTTACACCCTAAAAAAGCTAAAGAGAACTTGGCTTTAGAAATCACAGAGCGTTTTCATTCCAAAGAAGAAGCTAAGGATGCTAAGAGCGAATTTGATAGCGTGCATTCTCAAAATGCCTTACCAAGTGATATTGCAGAATTTCAAATACAAGGAAAAATTTGGTTGGCTAAGGCTTTGGTTGAATGCGGCTTAGAAAGCTCAACTTCTGCGGCAAGAAGAAGCATAGTCGCTAATGCGGTTAGCATCAATTCTCAAAAGATTAATGACGAGCAAAAATATTTAGAAATAGGCGAATATATCTTACAAGTAGGTAAAAGAAAATTTGCAAAATTAAAGGTAAAAGAATGAATTTAAAACCCGTAAAAATAGGAAAACATACTATAAAATATCCCATTTTTCAAGGAGGGATGGGACTTGGCATTAGTTGGGACAAACTAGCTTCTGCGGTTTCTTTAAATGGCGGACTTGGGATTATTTCTTCTGTGGGAACGGGCTATTATGAAGAGCGAAAATATGCCACTAAGGAGCTTAATGCCAAGCCCTATGGGAGTGAAAATTTTTACTCACGCAGGGGTTTAGAGGCTTTGATTACTAATGCAAGAAAGGTTTGCAAAGATGCTCCTTTGGGCTGTAATATACTTTGTGCCAGTAATGATTATGCAAGAATAGCTAGGGATGCTTGTGAAGTGGGTTTTAATGTCATCGTTTCAGGGGCGGGATTGCCTACAAATTTGCCTGAATTTACAGCAGATTTTCCTGATGTGGCTTTAGTGCCTATCATCTCATCGCCTAAGGCTTTAAAAATCATCTGTAAAAGATGGCAAAGTCGTTATAACCGCTTACCCGATGCAGTGGTTTTAGAAGGACCAAAAAGCGGGGGGCATCAAGGCTTTACCTATGAACAATGTTTAGACCCAGCTTATCAATTAGAAAAATTAATCGCTCCTGTTGTTGAGGAGGCGAAAAATTGGGGTTCTTTTCCTGTGATGGCTGCGGGTGGAATTTGGGATAAAAAAGATATAGAAAATGCCCTTGCTTTAGGTGCGAGTGGGGTGCAAATGGGAACGCGTTTTATAGGCACTTTTGAATGCGATGCGAGTGAAGAATTTAAAAGCGTTTTGCTTGCCTCTAAGGAAGAAGATATAGAACTTATCAAATCCCCTGTGGGTTATCCTGCTCGTGGGGTTAGGACTAATCTTTTAAATTTAGTAGATAAAAGAATGGGACCAAAGATTAATTGTATAAGCAATTGCGTTGCGCCTTGTGGGCGTGGAAAAGAAGCGACTAAGGTGGGTTACTGTATAGCAGATAGGCTTTTTGATGCGTGGTCGGGCAAAAAAGAAACCGGACTTTTCTTTACGGGTGCGAATGGATACCGTTTAGATAAGCTTATTAGCGTTAAAGAACTTATGGAAAAACTAGTTAATGGTGAATAATGGCTAAAATTTTTGTATTTTTAGTATTTTTTTTTACAATTCTTTTTGGAGCTTATGAAAACGAACTTGCGAATTTTGATAGGGATTTCATAGCTTCTAAGGCTGAGAATCAAGTAAAATTCCATCATCAGCTTAAAGCTCTTTATATACAAAGCGTTATTAATGAAGATGAAAAAACGAAAATCGAAATTCTAAAAAGATTGATTATCAGCTCAAATACTTTAAATTTAGATGATAAATCCTATGCTGATGAACTAAAAGAAAGTGGCATAAGTGAAGTAAGTATCAATGCTTTAAGAAAGGCTGTTATTAAAGATATTAAGGTTCAAAATCTTGCTAAAAATACTGAAAAATCGACTTTTGAACCTATAAAAACGAGTCAAAAAATTGAAAAAAATACACCCGATGAGCAAGTAAAAAATACAGAAAAAACAAAAGCTTCACAAGAGAGCGGCATACCTTCTAAGGCAAAAAGTGAGACTAAAATTTATGTTTTAAAAGCCAATAAGAGCAATGAGAGCGTGGAATTTGAACTGAATGCTAATTTAACTAAGGAGCAATTAAAAAGTTTTGCTTTAGATGAAAAAGGAAATTATCGCTTTATTAGTGATTTTGATGGGGTTTTAGAAGGGGGTAAAAAAGAGTTTAAATTCACTGATTATCGCTTAGTGATTTCGCAATTTAATCCCAAAACCATACGCATAGTCGTCTATGCTAAAGAAAAAATTCCTATCCATATAGCTTTTAAAGATAAAAGCTTGGTTTTTTCAAAAGAGAGTGCTGGACAAAAAAAGAGTGAGCAAGATAGCAAAATTTCAGAGAAAAAGCAAGAGCAAAAAAAAGAAGTTAAAACTAAGGTTTTAGAAACAAAAAAACAAGATAAAAAAACCAATAATGAAAAAGAAAAACAAGAGCCTTTATATGTTTTAGCCGTGGAACGAATTTCAAACGCTGTTGTCTTAAATTTAAGCGATGATTTGGATGAAAAAGAAATAGAAACGCTAGAGACTAAAGACCAAAAATTTAGATATATCATAAGCTTTCAAGGCATTTTAGAAGGCAATAGAAAAAGCTTTGCTTTTGGGGCAAATGTTATTACTGTGACGCAGTATAATCCTAAAATAGTCCGCGTAGTTTTAAGTGCTCCTAAGGAATTTAAGCTTTTAAAAAAGCTAGAAGGAACAAAACTTAGCTTAGGTTTTCAAACGCCACAACAAGCTGCAAAAACAAATCAAGACACAAAACTAACTCAAAACAAAGCCCTAAATACAAACTATAAAGCAGGAAAACTCATAGTCATTGATGCAGGACACGGCGGAAAAGATAGCGGAGCCTTAAGCGATAAAAAAGGAAGTTTAAGGGAAAAAGATATAGTTTTAAGTGCGAGTTTAAAGCTAGGAGCCGAGCTTAAAAAAAGGGGCTATAAGGTGCTTTATACAAGAAGCACGGATAAATTTATTAATCTTAGAGATAGAACCAAATATGCCAATGATAAAAAAGCCGATTTATTTTTATCCATACACGCCAATGCAGCTCCAAATGCCACAAAGGCAAAAAGCAGCGAAGGCGTGGAAACTTTCTTTTTAAGTCCAGCAAGAAGTGAAAGAAGTAAAAAAGCCGCAGAAAAGGAAAATCAAGGGGATTTTGAAGAGATTAATTATTTTTCTAAACAAAGCATTTTAAATTTCTTAAACCGCGAAAAAATCGTTGCTTCCAATAAACTTGCCATCGATGTGCAAAAAAATATACTGACCCAAGCACGCAAAAAATATAAAATCGTAGATGGAGGCGTAAGAGAAGCACCCTTTTGGGTTTTAGTAGGGGCGCAAATGCCTGCGATTTTGATTGAAATAGGCTATATTACTCATCCAAGTGAAGGTAAAAGAATTGCTAATAAAGCTTTCCAAGACACTTTGGTTAGGGGAATTGCTGATGGGGTGGAGAATTATTTTTACAATAACCCATGAAAAAAGCTAACTTAGTTTTTAAAGACAATACCCCCTTTTCTTTGGATTTTGATGATTTTTATTTTAATTCCAAAGAGGGTTTAAATGAAAGCAAATTCGTTTATACTCACGCTTTTGAATGGAAAGAACAAGAAAATTTTGTCATCGCAGAGAGTGGCTTTGGTATAGGTTTAAATTTTTTTCTTACCCTAAAACGCTTTTTAGAAACTCCTCCTTCCAAACGCCCTAAAAAACTTTTTTATTTGAGCATAGAAGCTTTTTATATTGAAAAAGAACAATTAAGAGAAAGTTATCAAAAATTAGGATTTTATGAAGAATTTAAAGAGTTTTTAGAACAATTTTTAAAATTTTATCCTAAGGCTAAAGAAGGGATTTATCGTTTTTATTATGAAGATTGTTTTTTAGAACTTATTTTTGATGATATTGGCATTTTAAAAGAATTAGATTTTAAGGCTGATGTTTGGTATTTAGATGGCTTTTCTCCAAATAAAAACTCACAAATGTTTGATGAAAATGTAATTTTTGAAGTCGCAAGGCTTTCTAAAAAAGGGACGCAAATTTGCACTTTTTCTTCGGCAAGTTTTTTACAAAAAAACTTAAAAAAATACGGCTTTAGAGTGGAGAAAACAAAGGGTTTTAGAAAAAGAGAAATGCTTAGAGCTTTTTTGGAAAATGAGTTGGATTTTAAAGATAAAGAAGCGTATTTTTCAAGAATTTCCCTATCTTTAAAGAATAAAAAAATAGCCCTTATCGGTGCAGGAATTGCTAGTGCTGTGTTGGCTTATGAGCTTAGTTTAAGGGGATTTGAGATTGATGTTTTTGAAAAAGATTTAGAGTTTGGCAGGGGTGCAAGTGCGAATGAGTGTGGAATTTTAAGCTCTTTAATCTTAAAGCCTAAGGTCAATTTAGGAGAGTTTTCGGAGCTTTCTTTTATAGAGGCGAGTCGTTTTTATAGGCAAATTTTAGATTTAGATTTTCAAGGTGTGGTGGAGTTTGCGCATAATGATTTAATGCAAGAAAGATTTGCAACGCAAAAAGAAAATGCTTTGTTTAAAATTTCAAAAAATCAAGCTTTTTTAGAAGATGGTGGGCTTATTTTTCCTAAGCTTTTGGTTGAAAATCTTTTTAAGAAAAGTAAGGCTAATATATATTTTAAGCATGAATTTAGAGCTTATGAATTTAAAAATGGGCTTTTTGACTTAAAATTTAAGAATAAAAATGCAAAAAAGGATTATGCCGTTTTAGTCTATGCTATGGGTGCAGACACGAAAGACTTTATTTTTTATGATGAAATGAAATTAAGCAAGGTAAGGGGGCAAGTAACGCATCTAAAACCTTTTTTAGATACTGAGTTTGCTTTATCTTCTAAGGCTTATATTTGTCCTAGAAAGGATAATTTGCAAGTCATTGGGGCAAGTTATGATAGGCAAGATACTAGCTTGGAAGCAAAAGATGAGGATGATAGGCAAAATATAGAAAATATAGCTGAATTTATAGATAAAAATGCAAAATTAGAAATCATAGGCTCTAAAGTGGGTTTTCGCTCCTATTCAAGCGACCGCTTTGTCATAGCTGGAAATGCCTATGATGAGAGCTTTTATAAGAAAGAATACAAGGCTTTATTATGGACAAAAAATAAAGAGCAAGTTAAGGCTAAAGCCTTGCATAATTTGTTTTTTAATTTCGCTCATGGTTCAAGGGGCTTTAGCACCAGTGTTTTGACGGCTAGATATTTGTGTGCTTTGATTAATAATGAACCTTTAACTTTGCAGAAAAAATACATTCACTCTATCCATCCTGCAAGATTTTTAATCCGCAAACTCAAAAAAGGCTTATGATTAAGTTTTAATTAAGAATAATATTAATATTTACTTATGAGAGTAAGTTTTTAACTTTATTTTAACTTCCTTTATTTTATTATTATAAGGAATAGATTTTATGTTATAAAGGAAATATAATGATTAATTATCATCAAATAGAGTCGCGTTTATCGGCTCTTGAAAAGCTTCCTTCTTTAAAAGACAATGATAGCATTGCAAATGCCTTAGAGAAGTCAGGTTTTTCTAGAAGGGATTTTATGAAATGGGCGGGTGCTATGACAGCCTTTTTGGGACTTTCAGCAAGTTTCACTCCTATGGTAGCAAGAGCGGCTGAGTTAGCCGATAGACTTCCTGTTATATGGCTTCATATGGCTGAATGCACGGGTTGTAGTGAGAGTTTGTTAAGAAGTGATACGCCTACGATTGATAGTTTGATTTTTGACTATATATCCTTAGAATATCACGAAACAGTGATGGCTGCATCGGGTTGGCAAGCTGAAGAAAATTTAGAAGGAGCCATTGAAAAGCACAAAGGCAAATATGTTTTGATGGTTGAAGGTGGCATACCTATGGGCGATACAGAAAGCTTTTTAACCATAGGGCCACACGGAAAAACAGGTTATGAACTTTCGAAAATGGCAAGTGAAAATGCTTTAGCTATTTTTGCTATTGGCACCTGTTCGAGCTTTGGTGGAATTCAAGCTGCCAGACCTAATCCCAGCAACGCTCAACCACTGAGTAAGGTAACAAGCAAAAGTGTGATTAATGTTCCGGGCTGTCCGCCTAGTGAAAAAAATATAGTGGGAAATGTGCTTCATTATTTATTATTTGGTGAGTTACCAGCACTGGATGTTTATAATAGACCAAAATGGGCTTATGGTTTAAGAATTCACGATTTGTGTGAAAGACGCGGACATTTTGATGCGGGTGAATTTGTGCATGCTTTTGGCGATGAAGGAGCAAAACAAGGTTTTTGTCTTTATAAGGTAGGTTGTAAGGGGCCTTATACTTTCAACAACTGCTCTAGGGAGAGATTTAATCAGCACACTTCTTGGCCTATCCAAGCAGGACACGGCTGTATAGGTTGTTCTGAACCAAGTTTCTGGGATACTATGGGACCTTTTGAAGAGCCTATGGCAAGTCGTAAATTTGACACGGTTTTTGGGCTTGGTGCTGATAGTGTTTCGGATAGAATCGGCATAGGAGTGCTTACGCTCACAGGCGTTGCTATAGCAGCACACGCAGTTATATCTTCCATGCAAAAAGATAAGGAGTAAAGATGAGTCAAAAAATAATCGTAGATCCAATTACAAGAATCGAAGGACATTTAAGAGTTGAAGTCGTTGTTGATGATAATAATGTTGTCAAGGAAGCTTACGCAGGTTCTACTTTGTGGCGTGGTATTGAAACCATAGTAAAAGGACGCGACCCAAGAGATGCGGGTTTTATGACGCAAAGAATTTGTGGAGTTTGCACTTTTTCGCACTATAAAGCAGGTATAGTTGCAGTTGAAAATGCTTTGGGTATTACTCCGCCACTTAATGCACTTTTAACGAGAACTTTAATGAATGCTGCGCTTTTTTTACACGACCATATCGTGCATTTTTATCAACTTCATGGGCTTGATTGGGCGGATGTAGTGAGTGCTTTAAGTGCAGATGTTAAAAAAGCAAGTGATGAAGCCTTTAAATATACTCCAAATCCTTACGCTACGGGTGCAGATAAACTTCTTGAAGTGCAACAAAAGCTTAAAGCCTTTGTCGATAAAGGCAATTTAGGACCTTTTGCTAATGCGTATTATGGTCATCCAACTTACCGCTTAAGTGCAGAGCAAAATTTAATCGTTCTTTCACATTATTTAGAATGTTTAAGAATTCAAAGGATTATCGCTCAATGTATGGCGATTTTTGGTGCGAAAAATCCACATCCACAAAGCTTAACCGTTGGTGGAGTTACTTGTGTTATGGATTTGCTTAATCCTTCAAGAATGGGTGAATATATGGTTAAATTCCAAGAAGTGCAAGACTTTGTTAATCGTGCTTACTATCCTGACCTTGTGATGGCAGGAAAGGCTTATGCGAATGAAGCAAGTGTCTTAAATGACATAGGGGTAAATAATCTTTATACTTTCAAAGAATTCCAAATTGGAAGAGATGAATGGCTTTTTGAAAGTGGTATTATCAAAAATGGAGATTTAAGCAAGGTTTATGAAGTAGAAGAAGATAAGATTACCGAAGAAGCGACTCATTCTTGGTATGCAGATAATGAGCCTTTACATCCTTATGATGGTAAAACCAATCCAAATTATACAGGCTTAGTTGATGGAGAGAGTATAGACCATCACGGAGAACTTGTGCATACTAAGAATTTTGATACTAAGGGTAAATATAGCTGGATTAAAGCCCCACGCTATGAAGGAAACCCTATGCAAGTGGGACCTTTGGCAAATATCGTTGTTAATTATGCTAAGGGAAATCAAAATGTCGTGCCTGTGGTAGATGAATTCCTAAAAGAAACAGGACTTCCTTTAAATGCTGTATTTAGCACACTTGGAAGAACAGCTGCACGCTGTATAGAAGCAAAAATCGTTGCAAATAATGCTTTAAGAGCATTTAATAATTTGGTAGAAAATTTAAAAGTAGATGAAACCACTTGCACCCCTTATGTGATTGATAATTCTAAAGAGTATAAAGGACGCTATATGGGGCATGTGCCACGCGGAACTTTAAGCCATTGGTGTAGGATTAAAAATGGGGTAATTGAAAACTGGCAAGCCGTGGTGCCTTCGACTTGGAATGCAAGTCCAAAAGATGCAAATGGCATAGGCGGAAGTTATGAACAATGTTTGATAGGACTTAAAATTGCCGATGTAAGGCAGCCGCTTGAAATCATTAGAAAAATTCACTCTTATGACCCTTGTATCGCTTGTGCGGTGCATGTGATGGATACTAAGGGCAATAATCTGAGTGAATATAAAGTGAATGTCAATTTATAAGGGGGCTTTCATGCAAAATAAAGAAGAAAAATTGCAAAGAAAAGCTGAATACGAATTTAGCATAGGTTTGCGTTTAACGCATTGGGTAAGAGCTGTTGCCATAGTGATATTAATTGGCACAGGATATTATCTTTCTTATGTGTTTCAAAATCCTATTAGCAACGGCGAACCCGTAAATTTTATGCAAGCAAAATATCGTTTAGTCCATCAAGCTGTGGGTTTTGTCTTGATTGCTTGTGTTATTTTTAAAGTGTATTTGTTTTTCTGTGATAGGGTAAGTGCAAAAGAACGCAGAAGCATATGGGATATTTTTAATATCAAATTATGGATAGAGCAGGTAAAATTTTACATTTTCTTAGGAAAACACCCGAATTTAAAAGGGGTTTATAATCCTTTGCAATTTGTAACTTATTTTTTCTTTTATCTTGTGATGTTAGGTATCATTCTTACAGGACTTATTCTTTATACTCATACTTATCACGAGGGTTTAGGTGGGCTTTTATATCATATTTTAAGACCGCTTGAAGCTATGCTTGGGGGCTTGGCTGAGGTTAGAACTTATCATAGAATTTTAATGTGGGTGATTATGATATTTGTCCCAGTGCATATTTATATGGCGGTTTTTAATGCAGTAAAAGGCAAAGATGGAGCCTTAGATGCCATAGTGAGCGGTTATAAATTTGTCAAAGAAGAGAAAAATTGAAATTTTTAGTGCTTGGCATTGGCAATATTATGTTTGCAGATGAAGGCTTAGGCGTTCATCTTTGCAAACAACTTGAAAAAAACTACAAATTTACACATTCTCATTTTACCTTAGATTTTATTGATGGTGGGACTTTGGCCTTGCAGTTAAGCTATATCATTGCTAAATATGATAGACTTATTGTTTTAGATTGTATAGAAGCAGATGGGGGTAAAATAGGCGATGTTTTTTTCTTCCCTTATGAGGCTATGCCTAAGCAAATTAGTTGGAGTGGCAGTGCTCACGAAGTAGAAATGCTTCAAACTCTCCAATATATGGAACTAATGGGCGATTTGCCCAAAACCCATATTTTAGCTTGTATCCCAAAACGCATTGAAGCGATGAGTTTTAAGCTCTCAGATGAGCTTATTAAAGGAGCTAAGATTATGGAAAAAACTTTACTTGATTTTCTTGGCAAGGAAGGTTTTTCTCATGAAAAAGTTGCAAATTTTTCTTTGCAAGAATTAGCCGATATTTCTTATAAAAACTAAATTTTAGTTCTAAAATTCATAGCTTTATTCAAAGAGATTAAATCTACATTTTCTAGATTGACCCCACTAGGAATTCCTTGTGCGATTTTGCTAAAAGTTAGCTTTAAATCCTTAAATTTATCTTCTATAAAAAAGATAGTGGCGTCTGAATTTATGCTATGTGTTAATGCGAAAATGATTTCTGTTGTGTTTAGCTTGAGTATTATACGCTTCAGTTTTTCAAGTTTTTCTTCATTTAACTCATCTAGGACAAAATAAAGTCCATTGTAGCTTTTGCTTTCTTCAAGCGTGAGTATGTCTTTAGGACTCTCAATGATACATAAAATATCTTTATTTCTTTCTTCATCGCTGCAAATTTCGCAAAGCTCATTTTCACTTAAAGCACCACATTGCTGACAAGGTTTTATGAAACGCACAGCGTTTTCTATATTGTGTGCCAGTTTCATACCATCAATTGGGTTATGAATGCAAATATGATAGGCAAGTCTTATGGCGGTTTTTTTGCCTATGGTGGGTAAATTGGCAAAGCTTTCGACCAATTCATTAAATTTTTCTAAGCCTTTATTTGCCATTATTTTTCTTTGTCTCCAAAGAAAATTCTAAAACAATGCTTCCCATCTTCATAAAAATAAATCAAATCAAAATTATGGAGCTTACATACTTCCGAAACTATATAAAGTCCAAGCCCCATACCTTTGACTTGATTGTGTTGTTCTCTAGTAAAAGCTTGAAAATAATGCTCTATCGGCTCCGCCAAAGGTTTGCCCGGGTTTTTAACGACAAAGCGTTCTTTGCAACAAAAAAGCTCACAAGTTCCATCGCTTGAATATTTTAAGGCATTGTCAATAAGATTTTTTAAAATTACAGAGAAAATTTCCATATCAACATTGATTAAGGCGTCATATTTTAAATCAACCTTTACAACCCTATTAAAATCATCTCTCATAAGATGTTTTTTGGCTTCTTTGAGTATAGCACTAAAGTGGCTAGGCTTAACGTGTAAATTGTAATTCTTTGAAAACAAATTTTCAATTTTAGCAATCTCATTAATCAAAGAATCCATACGCAAAAATATAGCGATAAGTCTTTCTTTTTGCTTCTCTTCTTTAATCATCTCTGAAATGATTCTTCCTTTTCCTATGGGGGTTTTCAGTTCGTGCATAATAGTGCGTAAGAAAAGTTGCCTTGATTTGATTAATTCTTGATTTTTTTTAAAAGCTTTTTGAAATTCAAAGGCGATTTTCCCCACTTCATCTTTTTGATAGTCTAAAAAATCAGGCTGTTCGCCGTTTGCAACTTCTGCGACTTGTTTTCTCAATTTTTTTAAAGGCTCTAAAGATTTTAGCACTGAAAAATACATAAAAATAATGAGTAAAGAAAAAGAAAAAAATCCAATCAACAAAAGATTGTAAATTCTATCGCTAGTATTTTCTTCATATAAAGCGTCAAAATCTTTGCATTGGACATCAAGATAGAGATTGCTACGATATGTTAAAGAAGAGAGAGTGCAAAGGTCATTATCTTCTTCAAAAAGGGATTGTCCATTATTTCTTATGACTTTTACGAGATAAGAATTTTGTATAGCGTTAAAGCCACTATTTTTAAGATAAGCTCCCATTTCAACGCCTGAAGTGCTTTCATAGGAGATGAGTAAATTTTTGATAAGATTTTTTTGTTTTAAACCTTCTTCTTCGTTATAAGCATTTCCTTCTATCTTTAAAAGCACGATAAAAAGCACACAAACTAGAAAAAAAGTAACAACAAATAAAACAATGAGCTTGGTATAAATAGAATAATTTTTCGTCATCCTATGAGTTTATACCCTATACCTCTAACAGAAAAAATATGTTTTGGAGACTTCGAGCTATCTCCTATTTTTACTCTTAAGCGACCGATGATGACATCAAGACTTTTAGAATCTTTATCTTTTAGATTTTTACAGCAACTTACAAGCTGTTCTCTTGAAACGCTATATCCGTGTTGCCCTATAAGGTATTCTAAAATTTCATACTCGGCAGGAGTAAGCGTTAAAACTTTATCTTTATAGACGATTTCGTGTCTTCTTTCATCGATTTTAAAAGCAGAGCTAATATTTTCATTATTAGTGTGTTCAACTCTTTTTGTGCGACGAATAAGACTCATAATCCTTGCATACATTTCTTTAGGGTCATAAGGCTTTGGCAGATAATCATCTGCACCGATTTGAAGTCCTACAACCTTATCGCTTAAATCGCCTCTAGCTGATGATATGATAATAGGAATACTACTTTTTTGTCTGATTTCCCTGCAAACTTCAAGGCCATCAATTCCGGGCAAGGTTAAGTCTAGGATTAAACAATCATATCCTTGAACACCTGCATTTAGAACATTTTTAGGATTTTCAAAATTGGTGATTTTAATATTAAATTGAGCTAAATACTCAGATAATAATTGAGCAAAATCAGGATCATCTTCTATCATCAACACATTAATCATTGTAGTATCCTTTAAATTTCATCTAAGATTTATAATCTTTACATAATTTTATTTAAAATTTGATAAATTATTGATTTTATTTTTGCTAGAATTAGGTTTTTGAATTTTTAAAATTCAAACTTCAAATAAAATTTAAATTTTTAAAGGAATAATGTGGAAATAAGTTATTATGAAATTCTTGAAATAACGCAAAATGCCGATAAAGAAACCATAAAAAAAGCTTATAGAAAAATGGCTTTAAAATACCATCCTGACAGAAATCAAGGCGATAAAGAAGCCGAAAATAAATTCAAGCTTGTCAATGAAGCCTATGAAGTTTTAAGCGATGATGAAAAGCGTGCGATTTATGATAGATATGGAAAAGACGCTTTAAAAGGCGGCGGATTTGCTTCGGGTGCTTCAGGCTTTGGTGGTTTTGAAGACTTGGGGGATATATTTTCTAGTTTTTTTGGAGAGGGTTTTGGCTCTTCATCGCGTCGTAGAAAAAGTTCAAATGATGAGAAAATCCCTGCTGATTTTATTGTTAATTTAAACTTAAGTTTTAAAGAAGCGGTATTTGGTTGTAAAAAAAACATAGACTTTGCTTATAAATGCTCTTGCAAAACCTGCAATGGAACGGGAGCTAAGGATGGAAAAACGCAAATTTGTCCAAAATGTCAAGGTAGGGGGCAGGTTGGAATTTCTCAGGGTTTTATTACCTTTGCACAAACTTGTCCGGATTGTCAAGGAAGTGGAGAAAAAGCCAGTGAAAAATGCAGTGATTGTAAGGGTTTAGGTTACAATGAAAGCAAAGATAGTATTGAGCTTAATATCCCAGAAGGTGTAGATACGGGTATGAAACTTCGTGTCAATGCTAAAGGCAATGTTTTAAAAAATGGAACTAGAGGTGATATGTATGTTAAGATTATCGCTGCTAAAGATGATACCTTTATTAGAGATGATGATAATATATACATAGAATTTCCCGTGTTTTTCACTCAAGCCATACTAGGACAAAGCATAAAAGTGCCTACTATACGAGGGGAGGCGACCTTAAATTTGCCAAAGGGTGCCAAAGATAAGCAAAGATTTGTCCTTGAAAAAGAAGGAGTGAAGGATATCCACAGCTCTCGCATAGGAAATCAAGTCGTTCAAATTTCTATCAAATTTCCAAATTCTTTAAACGATGAACAAAAAGAGCTTTTAGAAAAACTTAGTGAAAGCTTTGGCATCAAAGATGGTATGCACCAAGAGCAAAAAGGGCTTTTTGAAAAAATCGCTAATTGGTTTAAATCTTAAATTTCTCCAATGCTTTTTAGCTTGGGGAATTTTTTAATCCAACTCTTCTTTCTAAAATTTTATAAAGTGTAGTTTTAGAACTTTCTTGTATAATTGCAGTGTTTAAGTTGCTAACTTGTCTCGGTGTTGAGAAAGGTGGTGGTTAAATGTTAGAGAAAATAGTAACAATTCTAATATTAGTCTTGCAACTAACATTAGAACTATTAAAAATCTTTCATTGATTAACACATAAAAATAACACTTAGAAATTCTAACCAAATCCGCTTAGCATAAACTTAAACAATCTTACAACGCTGAGACTTGCGGATTGGCTCAGCTTAAAAAACTTTAAAAATAAAAAATTAAGAGTTTTAAGAAAAAATTTGTATAATTGCAGTGTTTAAGTTGCTAACTTGTCTCGGTGTTGAGAAAGG
>NZ_JBKORB010000009.1:0-62421 GCF_046764905.1 Campylobacter parajejuni | reverse complement strand
TGCTGTAAGATTACCACTTTCTACTACTGAAACTGTTTCTACACTTTCTTTTACTGCTTGATTATCTTGTTCTAAACCTTTTTTAGTAGCTAGAATGTTTTCATTGATGGCTTTAGTCATCTGGGCTATTTCATCATTGTTATTTGTTTTTAAATCCCTTGGTGGAAAGGTGGTTTTGAAGTTGATGTAATCAAAGAAGCTTAAAAGATGCTTAAGTATGTTGTGGATATTTTGCGTTACAAAGAATTTCACATAGAAAAAGACTATAAGAGCGATGATAATCATACCCATAGCAGAACAGATGATAATAGTATAAAGTAGGCTGTAAAAAGACTCATAAACGCCTTCATCAGGTGCTAGGGAAATCATTGTCAAAATAGTATCGCTGTTTAGAACTTTAAAAGGTTGCACACCTGCTGTATAATGAATCCCTAGAAAATTATAAGCGATAATATCTCTTGTGTTATTCATAGAATTTGCGATGATTTTTTGAGCACTTGGGTCGGTGTTGATTTCTTTTAAATTTTTACCTACAAATTCTTTGTTAGGATGAAGAATAACAATACCATCTTGAGTAATCAAAAAGCGTCTGTCTCCTTTAAAAATACTGCGTCTTTCATTAAATAAATCTTCTTCTATGGAATTTAGGTTGTATAAAACTCCTAGCGTGGCGACTTTTTGCCTAGCGGGGTTAAATATATCGATGGTAAGATTAAGCGTTATAAAATTTTTGTTTTGAATTTGGAATTTAACAGGCTTTGATATGCCTATTTTTCCATTTGTGCTAGGGCTAGTGTTGGCTAACAAATCCGATTTTAACTTGCTATCCATTGTAAAACTTTTGCCGTTTTGTGCAATAAAAGCTTGGGAATTTGTTCCTATGATATAAGCGTATTCTACGAGATTAGTATCCCCTGAGAGACTTTCTACTACATCCTTCATTTGACCTTCGTCAAAAACATTGTGTCCCAGAGTGGATTCTACCCTATGGACAACAAAGCTCATAGTGGAAGTAACTTGATTGACATAGCCTTCGACTTTATTGACATTTCTAGCATTGGCATTTGCTACCAATAGGCTTGTTTCGTGGTCTAAAGTGCTATAACTTCGAAAAGCAATCAAAGCTGTTAAGGCTGAGATTACAACAAAAACGGATAACAAAACAACGAAAATAATCTTCGTTCCTAGTTGGAAATTTCTAAACATTGATAAACCTTTTTTGATTTGTAATTTTTGAGTTCGAGGTCATATTATCAAAAAAAAAAAAACAAAATTAAAAATTAAAAAATTTTTGCTTTTTTTCAAAAAACATTACAAAATTACACAATTTAAGTAAATTTTAAAATAATTTTAAAAAGCAACTTATAAATTTACAAATAAAGTCCCGCCCTTTTGTTGATTTTCTAGCAAAAATGCTTTCACTACATCTAGGTTAAAACCACTAGCTAAAAACATTTTTTTATCACGCTCAAGCAAAAATTTAGCTGCTTTAAGCTTGGTTACTATGCCACCTGTTCCGTGTTCGCTACCTGTTTTAACACCCATTTTAAGCCATTCTTCCTTGATAAAATCAACCTTTTCTAAACGCTTTGCATCGCTAAATTCGCTAGGATTTTTATCGTAAAATCCATCGATATCGCTTAAAATGACAAGCAAATCCGCATCGAAAAAATGCGTCGCATAGGCACTTAAACTATCATTATCGCCAAAGACAATTTCTTCTATGGCAGTAGCGTCGTTTTCGTTAATAATAGGCAAAATGCCTAAATTTATCATCGCATCGACAGCATTTTTAGCGTGTTTGGTAGCTTTTCTGGAGTCAAAATCCTTACCTGTAAGCAAGATTTGTCCGCCTATTTTATTAAATTTAGCCAAGAATTCATTATAAACACTGATTAAAAAAGCTTGTCCTATGGCAGCTAGAACTTGTTTATTGACGAGATTTTTCCTGTCTATATTGAGCTTAGTATGGCCTGCTGAAATCGCCGCTGAAGTAACTAGTATGACTTCATATTTTTCCATAAGTTCAGCCAAAAATTCCACCAAATTTTTTAAACGCTCAAAGCTTAAAGTATTTTCTTCGCTGATGACGTGTGAGCCTACCTTAATGACAATTCTTCGCATTTTTATCCTTGTTTTGGTTTATCTTGTGTAATTATACTTGTGTAAATTTAAAATTTTAATATTTTTGTGAAATTTCAATTTTGTAGGTAAATTGTAATGATAGGGTCTGTCATTGCGAAGGGTTTTAACCCTGAACAATCCCTTATAAATAAGCTGTTGAATTTAGCTCACTTCGTTTCACTCGCAACGACAAATAGTATTTGTTGTAAATTTAACCTAGTCAAATTGAAGTAAGCTGAAAAATATTTTAAAAAATTTAAGCTTTAAGGTCTGTTTGGAAAAATTTTTGTGTGAATTCTTTTTGTAAATCTTGTTTTTGATGGACTTGATAATTTTGTGTGATTCTTTGCTGGTTTTTAAGTCTTAGAAGTTCTTCTTTTGTGATATTAGGATTGTTTTGTATAAAGGCTCTAAATTCAGGGAATTCATCAAGCAATTGTTCTTTTTGACTTTTGGAAGCTTTAGAAGCTTGAATGATAGTCCCATTTAATTGGGAGTGATTAAAAATTTCGCCCTTGCCTTCATAAAAATTGCTTATTTCTTTTATGCTAATACCATCCCACTTAGGTGTAATTTGACCATAAGGGTCTAAAATCAAAGTAGTCTTTTCCTTTTTTTCATCATCATCTAAAATATCATTTAAAGCATCCACAGCCCAATTCATATAGCCTTGCATATCTGTGCCACCTTTGGCAGAATACTCAAGCCTACTAATGCTTCCATCAAAATTTCTATCGCTTTTTAGGGTTTCATCCATAAGCTCTTCAATACTTAGACTTTTATCGCTTATCTTGCTTCCCACATAGCCTGTGGTGCTTTTAGCCATTCTTAAAACAACCCAACCATCACTTTGGCTTAAATTTTGATTTTCAGCGACATCTTGGACTGAATTTTTTAAGACAAGATATTCGTCTTTTTCTATTTTGCCGTTTTTATCCATATCTGCATTTAAAAAATCTCTATTGACCATAATATCCTTATACCAGCCTTCTACAAAGGCAGCCGCACTTCCACTTAAGCCTATATTGCCATTAGAAAGTTTTAAAAAATCATTTTCACTAAAATGACTTTTTAAAAGTTCTATGCTTTTATCACTTAAATTTAAAGCAATTTCTTTATCGTCACTGAAAAAATGAATGGAATTTTTTGTATTTTTATCAGGGTTAAAATCACTCATATTTCTTTTGATATTTTCACTTTTAGAGGCTGAAAATACAGCCTCATTTTGAGTTTTATAAAATGAACTAGTTGCTACGGCAAACATCATCTATCCACGCAAAAACAGAAAGTAAAAGAAAAATTTTTGCTGAATTTTTCATATTTTTCCTTAAATCATTGTTTATAATATGCAAAGATTATATAATTTATATTTTTAAAAAATCTTAAAAATTTAAATTTTTACAAACATTAGCCAGTCTTATAAAAACGGCTTAAAATTTAACTTAGCACGCTTTTGCAAGACAAAAGCTCGTAATGACAAATGGGTCTAATTTTCCCTGAATCATCTTTAACTAAAACCAAATTCGCTTTTTAGCTCCTAAGCTCCTTTAAAAGCATAAATTTAAGCTCCTTAAGTCCTGTTTTTTCAAGGCTTGAGACCTTAATTAAAAAGCTTTGGGGATTGTTTATTTCTTTAAGATAATTTTCTAATTCCCTTATACTTAAAGCAATTTGTTTTGCAAAATCATCTCCGAAATTGACACTATCACTCTTTGAAATCATAATGCCAAATTTACGCCCAAAAAGCTCACTTGAAAAGCTTTCAAGCTCCCTTCTTAGCACTATAAACTGCTCTTTTAAGGGCAACTCTTTTAAAGGGTCAAGCACAAAAAGCAAAAAACTCGTTCTTTCTATATGCTTTAAAAACTCAAGTCCCAGTCCTTTTCCCCCACTCGCTCCTTCAATAATACCCGGAATATCCGCCATCACAAAAGAATTATACTCATCTACATCCACAAGCCCTAGTTTTGGAGTAAGCGTGGTAAATTCGTAGTTGGCAATCTCGGGTTTGGCATTAGAAACCACACTTATAAGGGTTGATTTGCCAACATTTGGAAAGCCTACAAGCCCTACATCAGCGATAAGCTTAAGCTCAAGCTTAACCAAACGACTTTCGCCCTTAATGCCCGCTTGGGCGTAGTCGGGGCGTTGATTGCTAGCGTGCTTAAAATGCGTGTTGCCAAGCCCACCTTTTCCACCCTTTAAAAAAAGCTCCCTTTGTCCTTCTCGGGTCAAATCTAGCAAAACTTCATTACTTTGTGCGTCTATGACCTGCGTTCCTTCAGGCACGATGAGTTCTAAATTGGCACCTTTTTTGCCATTTTTGTTACGACCCATTCCACACGCACCATTTTGTGCGCGAAGTTCTCTTTTGCCCTTGAAATTTACAAGCGTGTGTGTGTTGTTATCGCAAACAAAGATAATATCGCCCCCATTTCCTCCATCGCCTCCATCAGGACCCCCTAGTGGCACATGCTTTTCACGGCGAAAACTTACAGCACCTTTGCCACCATCGCCTGAAGCTAAAGTAATTTTAACACTATCAATAAACATTTATAAACCTTAAGAATTTTTAAAAGAAGTATAGTCAAAAATCTTTATTTTAAAATTATATTTTGATTTTTAAGTTTGAATTTAGGGGGGGGGTATAATGCTTTAAAATTTTAAAGAAAGGAGCGATAATGAGCAAGAAAATAGATTCTAAGGATAATGCTGCAAACATGCAAAATGCCAATAAAGGAACTAAAGGCACAAATAAGCAATACGACCAAAATCAAGGAAATCGTGGCAATCAAATGAATAATAATAAGAAAAAGTAAAAAGCTAATTTCTTAGCTTAAATTTACTACAAAAACCTTCATTCAAAAGAGTTAAAAGCTCTTTTGAATTCCATTTTGCTATACTTTCAAAAATCTTTTATTTATTTTTAACAAACTTTATAAAGAACAATAATGAATTACATAGGCTCTAAGTTTAAACTCAAACATTTTTTACTAGAAAGCATTTCACAGGAGCTAAAGGCTTGGAATGTGGATTTACAAGCTTGTGTTTTTACGGATTTATTTTCAGGCAGTGCTACTGTGGGCAAAATCTTTAAAAATAGGGTCAAAAAAGTCATTTCTAACGATAAGGAATTTTATAGTTTTGTTTTGGCAAAAAATTATATACAAAATTCAAAAGAGCTTAAAAGAGCTGATTTTTTAATACAAATTCTAAACGAAAAAACTCCTCTTAGCAAGGGTAAAATCTATCAACACTATGCCTTAGGAGGTGGGGAGAATAGGCAGTATTTTAGTGATTATAATGCTATGAAAATCGATGGGATAAGAAAGCAAATTTCTTTATGGAAGGATGAAAATTTTATTGATGAAAAGGAATATTTTTTCCTACTCGCTTCTTTGTTAAAAAGTGCCGATAGGGTAGCAAACACGGCTTCTGTTTATGGAGCCTTTTTAAAAAATTTAAAAAAATCCGCCCAAAAAACTTTAGTTCTACGCCCCGCTATTTTCGAGTTTAGTGCGAATGAAAATGAGGTTTATAATGAAGATGCCAATGCCTTAATCAAAAAAATAAAAAGCGATATTTTATATCTTGACCCACCCTATAATTCTAGAGAATATGGGGCGAATTATCATATTTTAAATACTATTGCTTTGTATGATGATTTCATTCCAAGAGGCAAAACGGGGCTAAGAGCTTATGAAAAATCTCCTTGGTGTAAAAAAAGGCTGGTTTATGAGGAATTGAAAAAATTAATTCAAAATGCGAAGGCTAAATTTATATTTTTAAGCTATAACGATGAGGGTTTATTAAGCTTAAATGAGATTAAAGAACTTTTTAGACAATACGGAATATACAAGCTTCAACAAAAAGAACATCAAAGATTTAAAGCCGATTCCAAACGCATTCAAAAACAGCACAAAACCATAGAATATTTGCATATTTTAAAAAAATATTAAAGTCAAAGGGTTTAAACAAGCATTCAATTTTAAAACAAGAAGATTTCTAGGCAAAAAGCCTAGAATTTATGCAGGATATACGGAAACTTTTTTTCTGTCTTTGTCTTTTCTTTCGAATTTCACAAAACCATCAATCAAAGCAAAGATAGTATGGTCCTTGCCTATGCCTACATTGTTACCTGCGTGGGTTGCAGTGCCTCTTTGACGGATGATGATATTGCCTGCTCTAACAAATTCTCCACCGAATTTTTTAACACCTAAACGGCGACCTATGGAGTCGCGATTATTTTGAGTTGAGCCTTGACCTTTCTTGTGTGCCATTCTTTACTCCTTAAGCTTTAATTTCTTTTACCACAACGCGAGTAAATTGTCTTCTAAAGCCTCTTTTAAGCTTAGAATCTTTTCTGCGTCTTTTTTTGTAAATCACAACTTTTTTATCTTTTCCGTGATTAATCACTTCCAAAACAACTTTTGCACCTGCTACGAAAGGCGCACCTACCTTTAATTCTTTATCATTGATAGCAAGAACTTCGCTTACTTCAATGCTTGCTTTGCTCGCAGCTTCAAAATAATCAAGTTTTAGCTCATCGCCAACACTGACTTTATACTGCTTTCCGCTGTGTTTGATAATAGCATACATTGCTTTTCCTTAATATTTTGGTAGAACCATAAAGCACCGCTTTGGGATTTAAAAGCTTTAATGGCTAGAAAAGTTTTGATTATATAGAATTTTTCTTTAATTTTTGATGAATTTAAGAAATAATTTAGAGTTTGAAAAGTCAAACTCTAAAAATTTAAAAGCCAAGATTTACCCCGCCACCCTCTTCGATTTTGTAATTTGCATCGCGTCCTATAGTATAGCCATTTCCACTATTTCCACTACTTAAAGGTCTGCAAATATCGCCGACTTTCATACTTCCTTCTAAAATTTTTGCGTAAGAAAGTTTTGGACTGGTGCGTACCACTTCAACGCTTCCTGTTTTTGTTTCTACTCTGCCCGTATTCTCTTTTGTATAAGCGTCTTTGATAGTTTTTCCAAGCGAAAAACACTCATAAGTATCGCCTCGATTTAAGGTCTGTGAGAATACAACTTCATTATTTTCCACGCTGGCTACTTTTAAAGGATAGATTGCATTTAAAATATCACTGGAAATTCTTCCGGCGATTTGATTTAAAGCTTGTTCATTTGCACTAAGACTTCCGTCTTTAAGATTGATTTTCATCGCAAGGGTATTAGAGAATTTAATTTGTCTTGTGGCAAATAAAAGCACACGATAATCCACAACCACTTCGATTTCTGTCTTTGTTTTGCCCGTAAGATTGCTTGTTTTTTGCTTTCCATCAATGCCTGCAATGGAAAAAAGCAAAATATAATCTGTCCCTAACACATTTTTAAGCTTGTAAATTTCATCCTTAGCCGCGTCACCACTTTTGATTAGAGCTTTTTCCATCTCGTAATAGCCATTAGAATCCCTATCTAGGACATTAAATTTTCTACTTTGAAGTAAATCTGCAATGATTTTTTGTTGCAAAGCGGCACCTATACCCCTTTTTGCAGGGTCTGGCGTAGAGTCAAAAATAGTAATACTTCTTCTACTATCCGCACTTAAACCGGGTGCTTGATATTTTTTGCTTGTTGTGGTTTTAAAGATGGTTACATTAGCTATATATCTACCATTTGCGTCTTGTTCAACGCTATTGATTTCATAAGTATCAGCCCTACCTTTAGTCGCTTTTGAAATTTGCTCACTATAATTATCCTGTATATTCGAACCTGAACCATCAGTAGAAACGCTAGTGTTAGACTTCTTTAAAGAATTGATATTTACCCCACTCATTTTTCCTATAGCTTCGATAATAGCATTATTCACAGCATCTTCTCTAGTCAAACCTGTGCCTTCACCCGTGCTTGATTTAGTCGTAGTTGTAGTTACGACTTTAGCATTAAGGCTTAGGCTTAAAAATAAACCTAAAAAAAGAATTTTTATCCATCGCATTTACTATCCTTAAAAATCATCCATACTATTTACAACATTGGAACTTCTTTGGATATTGGAAGAAGATTTTTTACCCTGATTTGGTGTATTTGCATTTGAATTTAAAGCTTCATTTGTATTTGCTAAATTTACATAAGAATAAAATCTTACAACACCCACATGCTCGATACCATTTTCACTTGTATAACTCCATTTTTTAAGGGTGCGAATGCCACGGATTTTTCCACTTGCACTAGCTTTTACCTTACTATTTACCTTATCGATAATATTTGTGATATTTTGGGTTTGCTCTTGGGTGGAATTATCATTTACATTAACACTTTGCTTAATGATTTCTTCGTAGGTGTCTCCTGTTGTTCTTTCATCTTTTAAGCTTAAATTTGTATTGATAAACTCAATGATTGCAGCATCGGCCATAGCTGCTGCACTTTCTTGCGCTCTATCTTCTAAGATATTTGTTTTTTTAGCATTACTAGCATCAGCCACATAGCCCCAATTTCCATAACTTAAAATCACAGGTGCGCCATTTTCATCATAAACTAAACGAATACCATATTCGTTTAAAAAACCTTTTTTATCTTGTGGCAAGTATCCACTAACCGCCTTGCCCTTGCCTTTAATAGTGCTTTGTCTGGCCAATGCCATATCTCTAGCTAATTGGCGTGTTTTTTTAGAGACAACCGCTATCACTCCTACATCATATTCGCCTCTTCTTTGCGTAACTATGGTTTGAACAGGAATAAGTCCGCTCATAGAACCTACCGCATCTGTCATAGTTTTATTTAGAAATTCTTGTTTTAATAAAGTCTTTTTTCTCTCTTCACTTAAAGAATTTGAATCCACGCCTAAATCTTTTAACGCTTTGTCAAGCTGGGCACCAGCTAATTGCGTAAGTTTGCCTAAAATTTGTTCAAATTTATCTCCTTTTGGAAGTTCTTCAAATTCTTTTGCATTTGTAGAATTATCCGCTTCGTAATTTTGAATTTTGCTTGTAGCTACTCTTCCGAAGGCATCCTTTATAAATTCAGTTTGCAAATTAAGCATTGCTTTTTGATAAGCATTTTGCAAAGCTTGTGCAAATTGTGGGTCGGTGTCATTTACAGCGACGGTGCTTTTTCCTATATAAAAAGTTTTATCTTCCTTAGTCTGTCCGTATTCTATACCAAAATCATTTGCAAATTCATCAAAAAAATCATCTAAGGATTTTGGAGTAATATCCTTAGTGCTTGCATCAGACATTTCGTTTTGAGTATTAATATCTTGTTGTGTAATTTCAACAGGTTGAGAACCTTGAGCATAAAGCAAACTTGCCATAACTAAAGAGCCAATAAATAATAGTTTTTTCATTTTTATCCTTTTGTTAATTCATAAAAAAAGCTCAAGTTAAAAACTTGAGCCAAATCTTATTTAAAAGTTCAATTCTTTTTACCAAGTTACACTTTTGCTTGAGCCTGTTTTATCGATAGTTTGCTCATCTTCCCAATACACAAGACCTGAATTTAAGTCTGTAAGTCTTAATAAAAAGAAGTATTCTACTTGGGTTTTGCCATTGCTAAGTTTAACATTATCTTGTCTGATTTTACCCGCAAGAGAAAAGTCAGGAGATACTAGTGTGCCTTTTTTGGCGATAGTATTTTGATTAAACTCATCATTGTCTCTTAATTCTCTTACATCTTCGCTCATACTATCAAGTGCCCCACCTGCTGCAACGGCTGAAGTAAGCACAAATTTACCTGATTTTCTTAAAGCTGCAGTGATTTTTGCAGTAAGTTTTTCAGTATCAATTCTTTGTGGAGTATCATTTACAACTCTACCAATAGCAATAACTTTTCTTTGGCCCGGTTTAACATTTGCAAAAGCTGGGTCGCTAAGCATACTCGCTATCATAGTTTCAGCAGCACTTTCAAAATCTTGTCTATCAAGACCCAAAGTTAAAGCATCTCCTTTTTTTGTTTGAGTTGCTTTTCCATCTGTGTAAGTAGTTTGCACACAACCACTAAAAAGTAAAGCTCCCGCAAGAGCAACCCCTAAAATTTTTGTTTTTTTCATCGTTTATCCTTTTTGTAAAATAAAATTAATTTTTAGCCTTAAACTCTAATCTAAAATCCTTCGCTCTTACATCGGGTGCAAGCTTACGAAGAACAACTTCTTCTCCTGCTGGAATTCTAAGAGCTTGATAGCCCTCATTTAAAACATCACGAAGCACAAAGCCATCTTTATCCAGCCAATCCACTTTGTAAATCACATCCTTAGCAAAAGTGCTACGCAAAATCATCTCAAATTCTAAATAACCATTGCTATTGACACGCTTTTGAAATTGCTTTACCAAGCTTTTAGGCAAAGTAGGGCTTAAAACCATACCATTAGGGATATTAGAACTAAGCTGATAGGTAGGAGCACAAGATACTAAGAAAATCGCTACACCCATCAAAAGCCATTTTTTCATTTATAAAAACCTTATTTTTGAATCAAATCTACGCTATTAGGCAAGTAAGGCGCAAAAGAACGAACAATCACTAAGGCATTTTTGTTTTTATCCAAAGTATTTTGATAAATTTCTTGACCCTGTGGATTTTTAATGCTTATATTGCCTGAATTTTCCACCATAGCGACAGAAACACTCTTAGGTAAGCCTCTCCACGAACGCACATCGGCTGCATTTGTTGCTGCAGTTGCCACAGAACTTGCTAAAGTTAGCCATCCACCTGTAGAATCATTATTTGCAACGGCTAAATTTAAAGTAGTTTTAGCTATGGTCTGAGCTAAAGCCTTGGTAATCATAGCTGGCATATTGATTTTAAACTCCGTAGCTACAATATCATCTAAATCCACAACTTCGCTCGTGCTTACGCCATTTACATTCAAATTAGCAAAAGAAGCTTCTCTTTTTTTCAAAGTTTGCAAAGCCACGCTAGTGCTAATAATTTTTTTATCCACTATGAAAGGTAAAGTAAGAGTAAAATCATCTTTTACAACCCCCATACCATTTTCATAAACTACAAAAACATATTTTTTATCTTTTTTAAGCACGGCTTTTTTTGCACGCTCGTTAAAAATTTTTGCTTCTTTTTTAATTTCTTGGTTGTTAGGATTAATAATCGCTACCTCTCTAAACAAATCCGCAGCTCTTCTATAATCCCTATCCATAAAGAAAAATACTGATGCTAAATAAGTCGCATAAGGATTTACAAATTTTTTAGTTGTATCGAATTCTTTAAACAAATTATCGTATTGTTGCGAAATTGCTTTTGAATTTTCGTTCATATTTTTATCGTAATTAGGGTCTTTTTTAGCCTTATCTATATCTTCACGATTTTTCTCAATCTCTTTAGCAAAATATTCTTTAGCTTTATCCTGTCTCATTAAAGCACGATTAAATTCCACTCTAGCATCTTCATAATTACCCAAATTCATAAAATTTAGACCCTTATAAACATTAACCATAATCCTCTCATACAAAGAACCTTCATAATCAACTATGGTATCATTGACTAAAGTTGTTGCAGCAAGTTTAGCGCCTTTTTTTGCGACATTTTCTAAATCTACATCGTATTTGTAGGATTCTTCAGCTACATCAAAAAACACATTGCTTCTATTGAAATCTCCACAATTTCTAGCAATCAAACCTGTGTTAATCCCTGTGTAAATCACATCGTCATTTTTTTCGATTTTTTCTAAATTTTGATTAAAAAAATCAGCTCCACAATACTTTTGTGTTAAAGCATTCTCAAAACTTGTATTTGTTTTAGTGGCATTAGAACAAGCACTAAAAAACAAAGCTGTTAAACCAACAAAAGCTAAACTAAGCTTTAGTTTCATCACGACTCCTTAAAATTAAAAATTTAAAAAGCGATATTATAACAAAAAAAAAAAAAATAAATAAAGAAAAAATATTTTTAAAACTCCCCTTAAAAAGAGGAGTTTTATTTAAAGAAATGAAGTTGCCAAAAATCCCAAAGCTACAGCAATAGCGATAGCTAAAACGCCCGGGATAAAAAAGGCGTGGTTAAAAATCAATTTACCTATTCTCGTTGTGCCTGTATCATCCATTTGCACAGCACCTAAAAGAGTAGGATAAGTAGGAAGAACGAAAAGGGCTGAAACCGCTGCAAAACAAGCCACAAGCATATAAGAATCCTGCGGAGCAGCTGCAGTAATACCAAGAGCAGTAACTATAACAGGAGTAATAGCCTTAGCCGTTGCGGCTTGAGAATACAAAAGCATACTGGCAAAGAAGAAGGCAACCGCTAACATTGCTGGAGTTTGCTTAACCCATTCGCCTGCTACTTCCTTAATAGAAGCTTCGTGTCCTGCTACAAAGGTATTACCTAGCCAAGCCACACCAAAAACGCACACACAAGCTGTCATACCGCTTTTAAATACGCTTGTATCTAAAATTTTAGCCGGTTCAACCTTGCAAAATAATACTATCAAAGTTGCAGCAGTAAGCAAGAAACTCATAATCGCTGAATCTCTAGGCATAATCACAGGGTCAATCCACTTGATATTGCTTGAAATGGCTGTTGCATATAAAACCACAGCTAAAACGGTAAGCAAGAAAATCCCCACTGAAAGTTTAGCTCCGGGCTTATCTGTGCCTTTTAAAACTTCACCGGCATCCTTTACAAGTCCGGCTTTAAGTCTTTCTTGATATACAGCGTCCTTGCTTAAATCAAGCGGAGTGATAAGACTAACGATAAAGGCTGTAAGCATACAAGCAACAAAAGTTGTAACTATCCAAATTCCAATCAAAGTAGGATAATTCCAGCCAAAACCTTCTAAAACCCCACTCATATAAACTACAGCTGCACTTACAGGCGAAGCCGTGATACCAATTTGCGAAGAAACAACCATCAAAGATAAAGGCACACTAGGTCTTATATTTTGAGACTTTGCCACATCCACTACCACAGGCATTAAAGAAAAAACCGCATTGCCCGTTCCTGCAAGTATAGTAAGAAGCCATCCACAAGCAGGAGAAAGATAGTTAATAAATCTAGGATGCTTGCGTAAAACCTTTTCAACCACACGCACCATATAATCAAGCCCACCGGCTTGTTGCATAGCAGAAATTGCCGCAATAGCCGCAGCGATGATTAAAATAACATCCCAAGGAATGCTTCCGGGTTTCATACCTAAAACAAGCCCTAGCACAACAACACCAAGTCCCCCAGCATAGCCTATAGCTATACCACCTAAACGAATTCCAATAAAAATCGCCCCAAGAAGGACGATTACTTGTAAGATTATCATTATATCCATAACTCGGTCCTAATTGCTATTTTTTAGCTTCCATATGAGGATTTAACATATTAGCCGGAGTTAAAATTTCATCAATTTGCTCTTTACTCAAAAGCCCTCTTTCTAGTGCAATATCAGCCACTCTTTTACCTGTACTCATCGCTTCTTTGGCTATACTGGCTGAATTTTCATAACCGATATAAGGGTTTAATGCCGTTACAATTCCTACAGAATTATAAACAAAATCAGAACAAATTTTTTCATTAGCCGTAATACCATCGATACATTTATCAGCTAAAGTGTAAATAGCTTTTTCTAACATCACAACAGAATTAAATAAACTATGAGCAATCACAGGTTCAAAAACATTAAGTTGTAGCTGACCTCCTTCGCTTGCAAAGGTTACCGTAACATCGGCTCCAATTACCGCATAACAAACTTGATTCACAACTTCAGGGATAACTGGATTTACTTTGCCCGGCATAATAGAACTTCCCGGCTGCATTTTTGGCAGGTTAATCTCATTAAGACCACATTTTGGACCACTGCTTAAAAGTCTTAAGTCATTACATACCTTAGAAAGTTTAGTCGCAACCCTTTTTAACACCCCTGAAATTTGGACATAAGCACCCGTATCTTGAGTTGCTTCTATCAAATCCTCAGCCACAGTGTATTCAAAGCCTGTTACTTCTCTAATCTTTCTTTCTACAACCTTAGGATAATCAGGATGGGAATTTATCCCTGTTCCAATAGCAGTTCCGCCCAAATTTATCTCTAAAATAAGCTTTCTAGCTTCTAAAACCCTTTGTATATCCTCGCCTATCATCACAGCAAAGGTTTTAAACTCACGTCCTAAAGTCATAGGAACAGCATCTTGAAGCTGGGTTCTACCCATTTTTAACACATCTTTAAATTCTTCAGCCTTTCTTTCATAAGCTTTTTTAAGATGTTCCATAGCCTTTGCCAAATCGCTTAAATAATCGTGCAAAGCAAGATGAAGTGCCGTAGGATAAGCATCGTTAGTGCTTTGACTTAAATTGACATGGTCGTTTGGATGAAGGTATTGATACTCGCCCTTTTTATGACCCATAAGCTCAAGTCCTATATTAGCTATAACCTCATTTGCATTCATATTGGTGCTTGTGCCTGCACCCCCTTGAATCATATCTACGACAAATTGGTCATAGTATCCACCCTCTAAAATTTTATCGCAAGCTTTAATAATCGCATCTTGGATATTTTTATCTAAAAGTCCCAATTCGTGATTTGCCATAGCCGCAGCCTTTTTAACCCTAGCTAAAGCTCTAACAAAGCGAGGAAAATCCTTTAATCTTTCATGAGAAATATCAAAATTTTCGACAGCTCTAAAAGTTTGCACCCCATAATAAACCTCATCAGAGATTTCCAATTCCCCAATAAAATCGTGTTCTTTTCTTGTTCCCATTTTGAACCTTTCATAAGTATTTTAATTTAAACCAAAGCTTATTGATTTAAATCATTAAACAATGATATTACATTTTTAGTTAATAATTGGTTAATAAATAAATTACTTTCAAAATACAATAAATTAAGTATTTTTATATCCTAAGTTATGTCTTTATATTTAATTTTTATTAATATAAAGAATTTTATTTACTTCAAAAAAATAATATATTTTGTAAGCTTTTTTTTGTTAAAATAAAATTTTAATCAGGAATAATATGGAAAAAATTAAAATAAACATAGACAAAATCAAAATCAATGAAGCTTGGAAAGAATTTTTAAAGGATGAATTTTTAAAAGAATATTTTTTAGAGCTTAAAAAGCAATACCTTCACGCACTAAAATGCCAAAAAATCATTTATCCACCTGCGAATTTGACCTTTAATGCCTTTAAGCTCTGTCCCTTAGAAGAGACTAAGGTTATCATTCTAGGGCAAGACCCTTATCATCAACCTTATCAAGCTATGGGGCTTAGTTTTTCAGTGCCTTGTGGAGTAAAAATTCCACCAAGCCTTAATAATATCTACAAAGAATTACACAATGATTTAGGGATAAAACCTTGCAAAAATGGGGATTTAAGCTCTTGGGCTAAACAGGGCGTTTTGCTTTTAAATTCCATACTCAGCGTTGAAGCAAATAAGCCAGCAAGTCATAATAATTGGGGTTGGCAAAAATTTAGCGACTCTGTTATTAGCAAATTAAGCGAAGAAAAATCAGCCCTTGTTTTTATGCTCTGGGGCAATTACGCAAAAAGCAAAGAAGCTTTGATTGATAAGAATAAACATTTAATCTTAAAAGCTGCCCATCCTAGTCCTTTGGCAAGAAGCGGGTTTTTAGGCTGCAAGCATTTCTCTAAGGCTAATGAATTTTTAAAAAATAAGGGTAAAAAAGAAATAAAGTGGAACTTAGACTAAGATAATTTTTATAATAGTCGCTATTCTTGGCATTATTTTTTAAAATAAAGCGATAAATAATATAAATGAATATATTATTTGCAATATTAAAATGATATTAAAGCAAAGGAGTGAAAAATGCTTGATTATTCTAAATATGAAAATGCTAGTGAAAAGCAATTAATCCACGCTCTTTCTTTGGTAGAAAAAGAATTAGATTTTTTAAAAAATAAACTCAATGAAGTTAAAAATAAAGAATATAAAAATAATTTCGATGATGAACCTACCAAAGAAACTATACAAACTTTAAAAAATGCGAAAAGTATAGGTATTTTTGATAACTTTAATGATTTTAAAAAAGCATTAGAAAGTTAAATAATGAGAAAAATCGAACTTTTAACATCTTTTAAAAAAGATTATGAAAAAGTCAAAAAACAACAATGAAATTTAAAAGCTATTGATGAGCTTATACTGAGTTTAGCACAAATGGATATTTTACCAGCAAAGCTAAAAGACCACGCATTAAAAGGCGATTTGAAAAATTTTAGAGAATGCCATATCTTTGGCGATTTAGTTATTATCTACAAAAGAGATAATAAAATATTAAGTCTTTATCGCATAGGTAGGCATCAAGATTTATTTAAAAAATATTAAGCTAAAAAGCAAAATAAAAGCTTCTAAAAATATCAATTTATAAATCCCTTCAAAATTCCCCGTTAAATTTAAAGGCTAAATTTCTTAACTTGCTTATAAGCAAAAGCAGTGCAAAAAAATAAAATGCTAGTTAAATTCAGTTTAAACAATCCCATAATTTGCTATGATTATGCTTTTAAAATCAAAATCAAGGATAAAAATGAAAACCATAGGTATTATAGGTGGCATGAGTTTTGAAAGCACGGCGACTTATTATAAGATTATCAACGAAGAAGTGGCAAAGAAATTAGGCGGTTTAAATAGTGCTAAAATTATCCTTTATAGCTTAAATTTCGAAAAAATTGCTAACCTACAAAAGCAAAATGCTTGGGATGAGGCAGCTAGACTTTTAGGAGCTTGTGCGAAGAGCTTAGAAAATGCGGGGGCGGATTTCATACTCATTGCTACAAATACTATGCATAAAATTTACGAACAAGTTCAAGCCCAAATTCATATCCCCTTACTTCACATCGCCACTAGCACAGCTAAGGCTTTAAAAAAGGAAAATTACGATAAAATCGGTTTGCTAGGCACCAAATACACTATGGCAGAAAATTTTTATAAGGATACATTAAAAACTTATGGCATAGAAGCTTTAACTCCTGATGAAAGTGATATGCAAGAGGTAAGCGATATTATCTTTAGTGAGCTGTGTAAGGGACAAATTAAAACTAAATCAAAAGCTAAATACCTACAAATCATAGAAAAACTTCATGCCAAAGGCGCTAAAGCCATAGTATTAGGCTGCACTGAAATAGGGCTTTTACTCCACTCAAGCGACACGCAAATTCCGCTTTTTGATACAGCTATTATTCACGCACTTGACGCGGTGGAGTTAGCTTTAGAAGTTTAAAGCTCGAAAAGCTCTTTGTAATAAGGCTTAAGGTTTTTATCGCTTTATAATTTACTATCTTTTTCAAGCTGATTGATATTTAGCATAATAAATTTATAGCTTAGATAAATAACCAAGGGCCAAGTAAGTAAAAATAAAGAATGCAACATTTTCTCTCCTTTAATATGCGTGTTCATCATTTGCGATTTCTTCGCGGGTGATTTTCACCCTATCCATAGCTCTCCAAACATAAACAATATAAGCTAAAACAAAAGGCACAAGTAAAGACACATAAGCCATAACGCTAAGGGTATAATAACTCGCACTCGCATTTTTTAAGGTTAAAGAGCTTTGCAAATCACTCAATGAAGGATAAAAAGCACTTTGACCTAAACCAAGACTTGCTAATAAAGCAAAAACAGCCAAAATCGTTCCAAGTCCTAGAGTGAAAATAGCCTTAGAACAGCCCTTTGCGCCTTGGACTATACCCAAAAGCACTAAAATAACGCCTATCACAAACAAAAGGGCGATGAATGGATGGTTTAAAAAATTATACAAATACAAATTCGCACTCATACTAATGAGTGCATTTGCTTCTATCTTAAAACCTTCTTTGAGAAAAATCCAAGCCAAAAATCCTAAGAAAAAAGGTAAAAACAAAAGACTATTTAAACTCAATTTCTTTCTGGCTCTAGCCTTGATATTTTCATCATTGATATTATTCATAAAATACGCCGCACCTAAGAGTCTTGCTAGAAAAACTAGGGCTAAGGCTAGAAGGTAATTAAAAGGATTAAACAAAAGTTCTAAACCATGCAAAGAGCTTTGCCAAGAGACAAAATTATGCTCATTTAAGATAAATTTCGAACCGCTAAAAAAACTGCTTAAGGCTATGCCTATTAAAAATACACCTAAATAGCCATTGATTTTAAGAAAAATTTCATAAGTTTTAGAACCATAGACATTATTTTCTTTTTTGCGGTATTCGTAGCTTACAGCTTGAAGTATAAAACAAAACAAAATACAAAGCCAAGCCCAATAAGCCCCGCCAAAGCTTGTGCTGTAAAAAAGTGGAAAAGCCGCAAAACTTGCCCCACCAAACATTACTAAAGTGGTAAAACCCAGCTCCCATTTACGACCCAAAGAATTAATAAGCATTGTTTTTTCAAGCTCATTTTCACTAAGCTCATCGATTAAAGTTTGTCCGCCTTGCACAAAAAACATAAAGACTAAAAGTCCGCCAAGCAAACTTAAGATAAGCCACCAATAAATTTGCAAAGCCTCAAGCTCTAAACCCAAAAACATTATTTTTCTCCTTTACCCATAAGTGGAGTATGTCCAGCGTGAGCATCAAAGCCTTTTTGAATTTGTGTAAGCATAATCTTAAGCTCCGCAATCAATAAAGCCGTAAAAAGCACCGCAAAAATCCAAAATGAAATTTGAACATTAACCTTTCCTAGCCCAGTTGCAGCGATACTTACAGGCATTAAATCCTGTATAGCCCAAGGCTGCCTACCCGCTTCAGCCACTATCCAACCCGCTTCAGCGGCAATATAACCCAAAGGAATGGATAATAAACACAACCAAAGAACTTTTCTAAATTTCTCAATATCATTTGCCATAGTAAGATAAAGCGTTATAATAAAAAGCACGAA
This sequence comes from Campylobacter parajejuni, assembly GCF_046764905.1. Taxonomy (NCBI): domain Bacteria; kingdom Pseudomonadati; phylum Campylobacterota; class Epsilonproteobacteria; order Campylobacterales; family Campylobacteraceae; genus Campylobacter; species Campylobacter parajejuni. Next base: position 43,545 of record NZ_JBKORB010000009.1, on the reverse strand, counting down.
GAAAAAGCTTCCTAGTGCGACCATAATGTGAAAACTATAAAAGGTTAAAGCCACAGGTGGAATGGTATCGCTAGCTTTTTCTAAGTAACCATAACCAAAGTCTTTAAAATTTGCTTCTAAAAGGCTTTTATGCTTGTGCATAGCTTCTGTATTGTTATTTTCTTTAGCGAATTTATAATCTTTTAAAGCTTGTATGGCGATTTTACCCCTATCAATGCGATTTTGCATAGGCTCTATACCTTTACTTTCATTTCCATAAATTAAATCTTCAATGCCCGGAACAAAAGAATTAGGGTCGCGGTTACCCAAAATAGACAAGGCATAAGGTATGGTAATGTCAAATAAAAATACGCTTTCGTTATTGTCTATTGTTTTTTTAGGGTTTAAAATTCCAAAAGGCACAAGCCCAGCACGATGTTCGCCTTGATAGACCCCTTCCATAGCAGCAAGTTTCATAGGCTGGGTTTGGGTTACACGGTAAGCACTCTCATCTCCACTAAAAAATAAAAATATCGAGCAAACCAAGCCAAAGCTAGCACCCACAACTAAGCTTTTTTTCGCTTCTATGATATGACGATGCTTTAACATAAACCACGCTGAAATTCCCATCACAAAAAGAGCTGAAATCACATAACCACTACCTATGGTGTGTAAAAATTTCGAAATAGCTACGGGTGAGAAAGCCACTTCAAAGAAATTTTGCATTTCATTTCTGGCACTATCAGGATTAAAGCTCATTCCCACAGGGTATTGCATCCAGCCATTAGCGACTAAAATCCAAAAAGCAGAGAGATTAGAACCTATGGCAACACACCAAGTAGAGAGCAAGTGAAAGCCTTTGCTGACCTTATCCCAACCAAAAAACATCACCGCAAAGAAAGTAGCTTCTAAAAAAAATGCCATAATGCCCTCAAGTGCTAAAGGAGCGCCGAAAATATCGCCCACAAACCAGCTATAATTTGCCCAATTTGTTCCAAATTCAAATTCCATTATAATGCCCGTAGCTACGCCTATGGCAAAATTTATGGCAAATAAAGAAAGCCAAAATTTTGTGATTTTTTTCCATCTTTCATTTTTAGTTTTGACATAGATTGTCTCCATAATGGCAATGATAAAAGATAAGCCCAAGGTTAAAGGCACAAATAAAAAATGATAAAGAGCCGTTAAAGCAAACTGCGCTCTTGACCAATCAACACTGCTAAGTTCGTTCATTTATTTCCTTCAAGTGTGAGATTTTTAAGCACGAAAGCACTTTTTTCGCTATCGCTTTTAAAAATAGAATTGAAATTCACATCAAAAACAAAAAGCTTTAACACCACAAACATAACAAAAAGCTTGATAAAAATAATTTTCCATAAGGTTTTTCCTAGCGTTAAATTTTTAAAACCCTCTTTGTAAAAATTAAAAATTTTAAAGATACTAAAGCATAAATGCTTAAAATACATAATCCTTCTACCTTTTTAAACTTGGAATTGTTAAAGCATACTGATTTTATGAAAGGCTAAATTATAATGAAAATTCAGTTATTATTTTCTTAAATATTTTTAAAATATTTCATATTGCTAAAATATTTTAAACTATAATAAAACAAATTATATTTTCAAGTCTTAATTGTTACAAAAATACACATTTTTACTTTCAAAATCCCAAATTGCCTTTAGGGTATTGGCTTTTTTATTATTTTTTCTGTTAGAATGAAATCTAATATTCACAAATTAAGGAGAAAGAAAAATGGAACAAACTTGGCAACAGATTTTAGACCCACTAGGTAATATTTGGCTTAGTGCTTTGATGGCATTTTTGCCTATTTTGTGTTTTTTGCTTTGTTTGCTTGTATTTAAGCTCAAGGGTTATCAAGCAGGTTTTATTACTGTGATTTTAGCTAGCATTATAGCCTTAATCACTTACGATATGCCTTTTTCACTTGTAGGGGCTTCTTTCGTGCAAGGCTTTGCAAATGGAATGTGGCCTATAGCTTGGATTATCATAGCGGCGATTTTTCTTTATAAACTTTCGGTTAAATCAGGCTCTTTTGAGATTATCAAAGAAAGCGTTATGTCCATTACGCCAGACCATAGAATTCAAGTGATTTTAATCGGTTTTTGTTTTGGCTCTTTCTTAGAGGGTGCTATTGGTTTTGGAGGACCTGTGGCTATCACAGCGGCTTTGCTTGTGGGACTTGGTTTGAAACCTTTACACGCTGCTGGACTTTGTCTTATTGCTAATACCGCTCCTGTTGCCTTTGGTGCAGTGGGAATTCCTATCATCGCAATGACAAATTTAGTAGGCATCCAGCAATATGAAGTCTCAGCTATGGTTGGGCGTATGCTTGTGCCTTTAAGCCTTAGTGTGCCTTTTTTCTTAATCTTTCTGATGGACGGGGTAAAGGGGCTTAAAGAAACCTTCCCTGCTGTTTTAGTTGCAGCGGTGTCTTTTACAGCCACTCAGTTTTTAAGCTCTAATTATTTGGGTGCGGAACTGCCTGATATTATTTCAGCTGTGGTGTCTTTAGCTGCAACGACTATATTTTTGAAATTTTGGAAGCCTCAAAATATTTTCCGCTTTGATGATGTTAAGGACTTTTCTAACCACACTCAGCTTGAATTTGGCAAGGTGTTTAAGGCTTGGTTGCCTTTTGTCTTGCTTATCATTTGTATCATCATTTGGACTCAGCCTTGGTTTAAAGCCTTTTTTGCAAAGGGGGCGATTTTTGATTATACTCAAGTAACTATGGCTTTTAGCAATATTACAGGAAGCATAATCGATGCTAATGGCAAGGCTGTGGGTCTAAATTTAGGTCTTAGCTTCATAGCCTTACAAGCAGGAACGGCTATTTTACTTGCTGCTATTTTAACCATCATTTTCTTACGCATCAAATCAAGCGTAGCTGAAGAAGCCCTAGGCGATACACTCAAAGAAATGGCTATGCCTTGTATCACCATAGGTCTTGTGGTAGCCTTTGCCTTTATCGCTAAGAACTCAGGCATGAGTGCCACTTTAGGCACAGCCTTTGCTAGCACGGGAGAAGCCTTTGCCTTCTTTAGCCCTATGATAGGCTGGATAGGAGTGTTTTTAACAGGTTCTGATACGAGTTCTAATCTTTTATTTGGCACACTTCAACAAGTTAGTGCGCATTCTTTAGGCATAAAAGAAACCTTATTTTTAGCTGCAAATTCAGTAGGTGGCGTGGTAGGAAAGATGATTTCGCCTCAAAGCATAGCCATAGCTTGTGCTGCGGTGGGCTTAGTAGGACGTGAATCGGAGCTATTTAAATACACCTTCAAATACTCTGTGGGCTTTATCATATTCATTGGAATTTGGACTTGCATTATAGCCTTTTTCTTACAAGGAATCATCCCTGAAGTTGTGTTAAAATAAATTTTGCAAGTTTTAACTTGCAAAATTTAAGCTTTATTTCAACAAATATTCATTTTTTGGATATTTGTTGCTAAATTTACCTTGCTTTTATTGTTACAAGATTAGAATATGTCTTAACTATCCTAAAAAGGAGAAATGATGGAAAAGGTATATTTTTACGCCACGTGCTTAGGAACTGCCGCTATGCAGCAAACTATTTTAAATGCAATTAAACTTTTAAGGCGCGAAGGCATTGAAGTAATTTTTAAAAAAAATCAAACCTGTTGCGCTCAACCTTCTTTTAACTCGGGCTATTTTAATGAAAGCCGCGAAATCGCTCTTTACAATGTAGATTTATTTGATAAAGATTATCCTATTGTTGTGCCGAGTGGTTCTTGTGCGGGAATGATGAGCCACGATTATGTAGAGCTTTTTAAAAATAGCCCTGAATTCTCTAAAGTAAAAGATTTTAGCTCTCGTGTCATAGAACTTTCTCAATATCTCAATGAAGTCTTAAATGTAACTTATGAGGATAAGGGTGAGCCTATCAAAGTAACTTGGCATTCAAATTGCCACGCTTTAAGGGTGCAAAAAAGCATACAAGCGAGTAAAAATCTTATTAAAAAACTAAAAAATGTAGAGCTAGTAGAACTTGAATATGAAGAAGAATGCTGTGGTTTTGGTGGAACTTTTTCGGTTAAAGAGCCTGAAATTTCTAATGCTATGGCAAAAAGCAAAATCAAAGACATACAAAATACAGGGGTAAAATATCTTATCAGTGGCGATGGGGGCTGTCTTTTAAATATAGATGGCACTATGAGAAGAATGGGCTTAGATATCAAAGGTTTGCATTTATATGACTTTTTACTCAAACGCTTAGAAGGAGAAAGACTATGAGTCAAAAAATTCCCCACGAACAAATCGTTAAAATTAAACTAAACGACAAGCAAATGCAAGAAAATTTAATGACCGCTATGCATACCCTGCAAAAAAACAGGCTTAATGTTATCGGTGCCAAATTTAAAGACTGGCAAGGCTTAAGAGCTAAAGCAAAACAAGCTAAAAATAATGCCTTAATGAGCCTAGAAGACAGACTTTTAGAATTTGAAGCTAATGCGAAGAAAAACGGAATGCAAGTGCATTGGGCAAGTAGCGATGAAGATGCTTGTGAAATTGTTTATGAAATTATGCAGGAAAAAAATATCACTAAGCTTTTAAAAGGTAAATCTATGGCAAGCGAAGAAATAGGCTTAAACCATTATCTAGAAAAAAAGGGTTTAAAGGCTGTAGAAACCGATTTAGGCGAACTTATCTTGCAACTTGATGGTGAGACGCCCGTGCATATAGTTGTCCCTGCTATCCATAGAAATCGCCACGAAATAGGCCAAATTTTTAAAGATAAACTAGACGCAAAGCTAGAAAATGATGAGCCTGAAAGCCTAAATGCCATAGCAAGAGAACATTTGAGAAAGGATTTTGAAGGTTTAAAACTTGGACTAAGTGGGGTAAATTTCGCTATGTCAAAAGAAGGAGCCTTTTGGCTTATAGAAAATGAAGGCAATGGCAGAATGTGTACCACCGCACCTGATATTCATATCGCTTTGTGTGGTATAGAAAAGGTTATGGAAAGCTTTGAAGATGCGGCAACTATGGTTTCACTACTCACTCCTTCAGCAACAGGACAATTCATCCCTACTTACAATAATATCATCACAGGTCCTAGAAAAAATGGGGATTTAGATGGACCTAAAGAAGTGCATGTGATTTTATTTGACCACAATCGCTCCAAAATGCTAGCTCACGAAGATTATTACGAAGCTTTGCGTTGTATAAGATGTGGAGCCTGTATGAATTTCTGTCCTGTTTATAATCAAATCGGCGGACACGCTTATCAAACTACTTATCCCGGACCCATTGGAGAAGTTATCAGTCCAAATATTTTTGGCATAGACCACACAGGGGATATTTTGAGTTTTTGTTCGCTTTGCGGACGTTGCTCTGAAGTTTGTCCTGTGCAAATTCCTTTAGCGGATTTGATTCGAAAATTAAGATGCAATAAAATAGGACAAGGAGAAAATCCCCCTGAAGGTGCGAAAAATTTAAGCAAAAATAGCCTTGAAGCCTTTGCGATGAAGGGCTTTAAAAATTTGGCTTTAAATGGCAAAAATTGGCGTTTTGCCCTTTCAAAGGGACATTATTTTAATTGGATGGTACAAAATTTCGCAGGAGTATTGCCTGTGATTAAAAAATGGCACACTTTTAAAGAATTACCTCAAATCAAAATGGATATTTATAAAGAAATCCAAAATTTAGAAGGAGTGGTCTATGAGTAAAATTGATGAAATTTCTAGCAAAAGTAAAGCAAATATTTTAGCTCATCTTAAAAACGCCCGCAAAGAAACGAATTTTACCCGCCTTGATAGCATTGACCCTATAGAACACATCCAAACTGCTGATGATATGTTAAGCGAAATGAAGCAAAAAATGAGCGATAATAAATATATCGTTGAAAATGCGACCAAAGAGACTTTAGAAGAAAAAATCAATGAAATCATCACAAAATATAATTTTAAAAAAATGCTTTATGGGACAAATTTGGATTTAAATTTAGACCAAATCAAGGCAGAAGAAAAAATTTGCTTTGATAAAGAGATAGAAAATTTAAGACACGAGGTCTTTCATAGTGATTTTTCTGTTATTCACGCAAGAGCAGGAATAAGCTCTCACGGCGTAGCTTTAGTGCCTTCTAGCAAGGAACAGCCTAGAATGCTTAGTCTCGCACCTAAGCTTTGCATAGTCTTGCTTAAAAAAGAAAATGTGGTAAAAAGTCTTAGCGAAGCTTTAAATTTGATTAAAAAAGAGAATGAAGTTTTACCGACGAATATTTTATTTATCGCTGGTCCTTCAAGAACTGCAGATATAGAGCTGATAACGGTTTTTGGCGTTCATGGACCACAGCTAGCACATATTATTATTTACTGATTCTAAATTTTTAGAATCAGTAAATTTAGTCTTGCTATACGAAATTTATCTCTCAATCTAAGTTTATTTTACCCTTAAATTTAATTCGTTAAAATTGAACTTAAGATGTGAGTTAATTACGAAAATTAAAATGTAAATTTACTATGATTTAGCACTATTTATATCTTATTTAAAAATATTAAATTTTTATTTTATTTTAAAATTAAAATGTGTAATATATCACTCATAATATGTATAAAACTTTTATTTGAAAGCAAAGATTTTGGATAAATTAATTCCTGTTTGGGATGAAAAATATAGTATCAATGATGAAAAAATAGACGCTCAGCATAAAAAACTTTTTGAACTTGCAGCAAAAATAGAAAATGCGGTTTATAAATTTGTTCAAAGAGATGAACTAAAAGAAATTTTAACAGAACTTTTTAACTATATGAAGGAGCATTTTAGCAACGAAGAAGACTATATGCAAGATATCCATTATCCTTATCTTAACGAACATAAAATTATGCATAAAAATATCATTCACGATATGTCGCATCTCATACAAAATATAAAAACCACCAATGACCTTAAAGAAAAGCTCTACACCATAATGTCAGAATGGCTTTTAGAGCATATCTTGCATCACGATGTAATGATAGGAAATTGGCTTTCGGAACAAATTTTAAACAAACAAGAAGAAGAGCTTGAAAAAATCAACGAAGAAATATCCTATGAAGACATTCCAGCAAACCCTGATATCAAACAAGCTAAACCTAAGGAATATGAATTTATTTATTCTTGTCCTTGCAGAACAAGTCATATACTTTCATACACAGAACATCTTGATATTCTTTGTCATAAAAAACAATTAAGATGTAAAAAATGCCAAAAAAATTTATTTTATGTTAAAAGTGAGCTAAAGGATTAAAAATGTTTCCAAAATGGGATGATAGCTATAGCGTTCATAATGCAAAAATAGACGAACAACACAAAAAACTTTTTGAACTTGCTGGCAAAGTAGAATTTATGTTTGATAAACCCGTTTATAAAGATGATGTAAAAGCTTTGTTGGCTGAATTTTTTAACTATATGAAAGACCATTTTAACGATGAAGAAAAATATATGAAGCTCATAGGATATCCGCAACTAGAAGAGCATAAAAAGATTCACAAAGAAATTATCCAATCCATGATAGACCTTATCAAAAATATCAAATCCACTAATGATTTAAAAGAAAAGCTTTATGTAGTTTCCAAAAAATGGCTTTTAGAACATATACTCTATGAAGATATGAAAGTTGAACAATACAGAAGGTCTTCTTTGGCGTCTGAAGATGATGGAGAAGTAAGCTTTGAAGAAGTTAAAGAAGAAAAAGACGACGAAAACGCAGTGTATCTTTATACTTGTGAATGTGTAGGGCAAATGCACGATGTGCCTTTTGGAATTCATCAAAAAATTCAACTCAAAGGTGTGAAATTTAAGTGCAAAAAATGCAAAGAACCTATACAATTTTATAAAAAATACTCAGAAAATTTTTGATTAACTATTTATGCGTTAAAATAATAAACCAAAGTGAAGTTTGAAAGAATAAAATGTTGGACAAAAAGATAAAGTATTTTATTTTGGATAAATTTGATTATTCTTATCCTATATTAACTAAAGATGTAAAATGTATATCTTGCAATAATCACTTCCCAATCGAATATGCTTCAAACCTAAAAACAATAGAAAAAGAATGTCCATTTTGCAATAATAAAATGGACATCAAGCTTAGAGATTAAGCCTTAGCTTTGCTTACTATATTAATGATATTTAAAGCCACTTCATCAGCAAGCTCTAAGTGAGAAGTAAAGCCCACACAAGAGCAGTTAATCTCGCCTAAAACATATTTATCATTGCCTTTTTCATCAGTATCTAGGATAAAATCAGCCGTCCAAATAAGCGGCAGGTCATAATTGCCTAATTTTTCTCTTACCTTAGGAAGTTCGCCCAAAAACATATCCACCAAATTTTTCCAATCTTCAGGCTTGTCGTAGCGGTATTTTGCCCCGCTAAATAGCGTAGCAGAAAAGGCATCAGCATCTTCAGCTGGTTTTTTATGCACCACATTTACAGGGGTATCATAAAGCATTAAAAGTCTAATTTCGCCTTCTTTAATGCGTGGTAAAAAGGTCATATCCACAAGCATACCATTATCGCCTATGATGTATTGCTCACAAAAATCCATAAATTCCCCAAGCTCTCTATGTTCTACATGATTATCCTTAGCTTCGGTGCATTTGATTTTGGTATTCAAAGGCAAAACATCGCCCTTTACATCGCCTTCTACGCTCACACGCCAAATTCCCTCTCCAGTAGAGCCACGATTTTGTTTTAAAACCCTTTCGCCTTTTGCCAAACTTTTTGGAAAATTTTCTTTAAAAGTTTTAATATCATAGTAGGCATAAGTATCACTTGGAACAAGGTCAGTGCCTGCTAACTTTGTAAGAGCGTCTTTAGCCCCATAACCTATCATCGCATCAGGATGGGGCATACCCACGAGCTTATCCGCACAAAGCTTTCTTAGCATATCAAAATACTCATTTTCTTCTTTAAGATTACCCGGATTAATACGCGAAACATAGCCATCACAATTTTCTTTTACATATTTATAAATTTCATCTTTTTTACCTACTTCAAAAAAAATCACCTCAGCATTCCAGCCCTTAGCTTTTAAAGCATTAACCATAGGCATAGTGTCTTTTCTATACCCATCTTCGCCCTTATCGCTTCCGCCTTTAACTTCAAAAAAAACAATATTTTTTTTCATCACTTACTCCTTGTTTAAGATATAAATAATTATTACATAAAAACATTACAAAAATTAAATAAAAAAATATTTATTTGTCTTAAAGCCCTATTTAGCACTTAAAAAATTCCCATTCGTTTCATAAAAAAACATAAGCAAACTCTTGCTTATAAAACTCATCGTCTGTCCTTCTAAGCGGTTAAGAAATTTATCAATCCTATCTTCTTCCTTCCAAACAGGATTTGAAAGCTTGGCAAGTTTTTCAAGCTCTTTTTTGGCATTTTCATAATTACTAAGCCCATCTATGAGCTTAAGTTCTTTAGCCTTAGCAGCCAAAAATACCCTAGCATTTGCCCATTGGTCTTTTTTCTCAGGGTCCAATGCCCTTTCTTTAGCCACAAAATCCACAAAAAGATTATAGCTTTGGTCGATTAAATCCTGCAAAAAATCCCTTTCTTTTTCGCTCCAAGCCCTTGTAAAAGTTCCCGCACTTTTAAATTCGCCCGCTTGAATGCTTTGCTCTTTAATGCCTAGCTTATCCGCTAATCCACTTAAATCCGCTCCTTGTGCAATTACTCCAATAGAACCTATAAAACTCGCTGGATTGGCTAAAATTTTATCCGCCCCAACTCCAGCTAAATAACTTCCACTTGCCATAGTCCCACCCGCATAGGCTATAACAGGCTTTTGCTCTTTTAAATCTTTAATGGCTAAAGCTAACTCCATACTAGGTGCAAAGGCTCCGCCGGGACTATCGATAAACAAAAGCACTCCTTTGATATTAGCATCATTTTTAGCGTTGATGATTTTTTCAAGCACCGAAGAACTATCAAAAATTTCTCCCCTTAAATCAATGCGTTCTAAATTCGCAAAAGCTGAAGTTGAATTTGAACTTGGTATTAAAATCCACACAATAATGAGCACTAAAACAAAGGTTTTAAAATAAGTATTGATGAATTTTATCCCACTTCCTAGAGCCTTAAAAAATGATTTTAAATTTTGCATTCTTTTCCTTTTATGAATATTGTTTTTACTTCTTTAGCGTTTAAAATAAACTGCAAAGGGGCTTGCTCTTTTTCACACTCGCCCAACTCAAATACACTAAAATCAGCTATTTTGCCTTTCTTTAGTTCTCCTAAATTTAAATCCAAAGCCTTTGCGGGATAAAGCGTTGCCATTTGCAAAAGCTTAGGAGCTAATTTTAACAAATCAAAATCCTTATGTATAAGCAAATTCGCACGCATTTCATCTAGTAAAGATAAAGAGATATTAGAACTTAGCCCATCCGTTCCTAAATGGATATTCAAGCCACTCTTTAAAGCCTTTTTCAAAGCCAAGCTTTTTTGACTTAAAAGGCGATTTGAAAAAGCACAATGCGTTATGGAGTGCAAATTCTTATCAAGCCACTCGTATTCTTTTAAATACACACAATGCGTAAAAAGCGTTCTTAAGCCCTTAAAAAGCTGGATAAAGTCTTTGGGGGTGTAAAGGGGCTTAGGATTTGGCGTAAAAGGACTAAGCCATTTTTTAAATCCACCTTTTGCAAAGCGTAGCCAAGCATTTTCAGCCTTACTTTCTAAAAAATGTGTGCTAAGCAATAAATGGTGTTTTTTGGCTAAATCCCGTGCAAAATGAGCCAATTTAGGATGAGTAGAATAAGGCGAATGAATTGAAATCGCAGGGATAAAAAAATCGTTTTTAATTTTTAAAGAATTTTCAAATCTTTTTAAAAATTCTTGTTTTTTATCTTCGATTTGATTTTCATTTGTGCCTAAAATTTCATTAAAAAATACTATACGCATACCCTTTTGACTTGCCTTAAAACAAGGATTTAAATCGCTTCCAAAACTTGAAATTTCACCTAAGGTTCCTATGCCACTTCTTTGCATTTTTTTAATGCTTTGAAGTATTAATTCTTCTTTAGCCTGAGCGTTTAAGATAGAACGGGTCCTAATAACGCTTCCAAGCCAAGTTAAAAACTCTCCAAAATGTAAGCTTGTAGAATTAGCACTGAATTCTAAATGCGTATGGGTATTGATAAAAGCAGGTAAAATAAGCGAATTTTTAGGCGTTTTTATGAGTTGGGCTTGGGGGTATTTTTTTCTTAATTTTTCAACTTCGCCTAATTCTAAAATCGTATCTTCAAAAACAAAGGCTTGATTTTCTAGTATGGTAAAATCTTCATCGCATAAAAAGAGATATTTCGCACAAATGATAAACACTATTTTCCTTTCAAAAATGCTTATTGTAGCAAAAATTTATTTTTAAAATGTTATAATAAAAGGTTAAAAATAAATTTTTAAGGCTAAATCAATGAAAATAATGATTATCCAAGGTCCAAATGTAAATATGCTAGGTATTAGAGAAGTGGGGATTTACGGAGCGATGAAGATGGAAGAAATTCACGAGCAAATGAAACTTGCCGCATCGCAGAACAATGTAGAGCTTGACTTTTTCCAAAGCAATTTTGAAGGTGAAATTGTAGATAAAATTCAAGAATGCCTTGGAACGGTCGATGGGATTGTTATCAACGCAGCAGGCTATACTCATACTTCAGTGGCTATTCGCGATGCTATTGCAGCAGTGGCTTTGCCTACGATTGAAGTGCATATTAGCAATGTTTATCGCAGAGAAGAATTTCGTCAAAAATCTCTCATAGCTCCTGTATGTTCTGGGAGTATTGTAGGTTTTGGTCCTTTTGGTTATCACTTAGCCTTAATGGGCGTGATTCAAATTTGTGAGCAAATGAAGAATTTGCGTGCAATGCAGCAAACTCAACAAACAAATCAACAATAATGCTAAAAATTCAAGGAGCAAGACGCTTTGAAAAAAGTCGTTTTTTTCCTTTTTTTAGCCAAAAAACAAGTTCTTTTAAATATTTAGCTCTCATAGGTTTAGGAAGCAATATAAAGCCTGAAAAGAAGAGATTTGATGTGCTTTTTCGCACAATGATGGACGATAAAAGATTTAAAATTTTATCCACATCGGCTATGTTAATCAATGAAGCCTTTGGTTTTAAAGAACAAAAAGATTTTACTAATGCTGTTATGCTAATACAAACTAATTTGCATGCAAGAGCGCTTTTGAAAGTTTTGCTTTATTATGAGCTTAAATTTAAACGCAAAAGAACTTTCAAAAACGCTCCTAGAACGCTTGATTTGGACCTTTTGTATTTTTCACAAAAAGTCAAGCGTGATAAGTGGTGTGAGGTGCCTCATAGGGGGGCTGAAGAAAGAGTGAGTGTAATTTTGCCTTTAGGCACGATACAAGGAATATAAATGGGACAACTTATACATACTTTTACCGTTGAAGATACAGACCAAATTATACCTAAGGCAAAAGAAGATTACGGGGATGAAGCCTTAATCATCACACAAAAACAAATTCGTCCAAAAACCCTAACCCACAACGCACTTTATGAAGTTGTCGTAGCCATAGAAGAAAAGGATTATGAAGAGCATTTAAAAAAACAAGGCAAAGCTATGCCTAAAAAAATTCCACCCAAAGCCACTCCTCCTATGGAAGAAAAAATCAAAATGCCCCAAGAAGATGAAGGCGTGGTCTTAGACTTTTCTAATACCCGCTTAAATGCGAATTTAGCTTCCCAAAAAGGCTCTGCAAAAAACAATTACCAAGATTTTCCACAAAAGAAAATCAACCCCCATCAAACTTTTGATGATTTCAAAGAAAAGCTTAGTGAAGTGAGTAATGAAATTTCTAAGGTTACCAATACACCTTTAGAAAATTACACCCCTGCTCCAAGTTATAACAAAAAAATAGAAAATTTTGAAAAGCAAATCAACAAGCTCAATGACAAAATAGACCTTTTAGCCGATATGATGTGGGATGATAAAGCTGAAGCTAGAAAAAATCTTATCATACCCCCTGAATTTGCTAGCATTTATAAACAAGCCAAAGAAAGCGGGATGCTTGAAAATCACCTAGAAGCGATTATGAAAGCAACTATTGAAAATATGCCAGCTACTATGAAAACCAACAAGGACGCCGTGCAAAGATATTTTCACTCACTTTTAAGAAATATCTTGCCTTGTCGCGTTGAAAACGAGCTTAAAAAACAAAAAATTATGATGCTAGTAGGTCCAACAGGAGTAGGAAAAACAACAACCCTAGCCAAATTAGCCTTTCGTTATGCTTACGGCGATAAGCGTTATAAAACGGGTATTATCACCCTAGATACTTACCGCATTGGTGCTGTGGAGCAGCTTTTTCAGTATGCAAAAATGATGAAACTTCCTATCATCGATAGCATAGAACCAAAGGATTTAGATGAAGCGATAAAAAGCTTAAATAATTGCGAAGTGATTTTAGTCGATACCATAGGAAATTCCCAATACGATAAAAATAAACTGGCTAAAACTAAGGAATTTTTAATGCACTCCAATGCAGAAATTGATGTAAATTTGGTTATTTCTGCAAATACCAAACACGAAGATTTAATGGAAATTTATAAAAATTTTTCATTCTTAAATATCGACACTCTCATCATCACTAAATTTGATGAAACTAAAGTTTTTGGAAATATTTTTTCACTCATCTACGAAACAAATATCCCACTAAGCTTTTTTTCCACAGGACAAGAAGTGCCTGATGATTTAGAAGTAGCCAATAGTGATTTTCTAGTTCATTGTATTTTAGAAGGCTTTAACAAAGGAAAAAATAATGAATAACCAAGCAAACAAACTTCACAATCTTATGAGTCAAAACGGAAGCAAAAAATCTCAAAATACCCATTTTATAGCCATCACAAGCGGAAAGGGTGGAGTGGGTAAAAGCACTATTAGTGCGAATTTAGCCAATGTTTTAGCAGGCAATGGCTACAAGGTGGGGCTTTTTGATGCCGATATAGGCTTGGCAAATTTAGATGTGATTTTAAATGTTCGCATACAAAAAAATCTCTTGCATGTTTTGCGTGGGGAATGTTCCTTAGAAGATATTTTAATAGAAGTTAAGCCCAATTTATGGCTTATTCCCGGAGAAAGTGGGGATGAAATTTTAAAATACAACGATAAAAATATTTATGAGAGATTTTTAAATCAAGCAAGTATTTTAGATGAGCTTGACTTTCTTATTATCGATACAGGAGCGGGTATAGGGGGTAATATTTTAAATTTCTTAGAAATGGCTGATGAAGTTGTTGTTGTAACCGTGCCTGACCCTGCAGCGATTACAGACGCCTATGCAACCATAAAAACAAGCTCTAAGACCAAAGAAAATTTACTCATGCTTTTTAATGTTGTAAAAAATGAAAATGAAGCCTTAAAAGTTTTTGAAAATATCAAAAAAGTAGCCGATGCCAATATCAAAAATCCTTTGAATTTAGAATTCTTAGGTCATTTAAGTGCTTCTAAAGATGTAAGTGGCAGTATTAAAAAAAGAACTTTATTTAGCGATGAAAATACAAGCTCAAGCGATGAGCTTAAAGCCCTAGCTTCCAAGCTTTTATATAGGTTGGAACGGAAAGTGCTTGATAATGTTTCAAATCGTAGTTTTTCAAGTTTTTTTAGAAAAATTATTGAAAGATTTTAGCAATAAAGAGAAGAGATTATGAGGCCAGAAAATTATGTAGCATTTTTTACCGTTTGTGGATTTTTTATAGGACTTGCCTTTAGCATTGTAAGCATAGATGAAGCTTTTGATATATTGATTTTTACTTGTTTTATTACCTTTATGTTTTATGTTTTTGTTCATATTGCTATTATGAATTTCATTGATGTAAAGAAAATTAGTGGTAGAATCTTTAACAAACACGATTATGAAAAAACCAGCAATAATATTATCAATGATTTGGTTATTCGTGAAAAGAAAATGGATATAATTTTAGAAAAGCTCAATGAAGAAAGAGAAGAGCTAAAGAAAAACGAATCCAAAGAAAGACGAAGAAATGTTAAAAGAGCCGCCTAAAGCCTACGCACAAATGCTCAAAAAAGAGCAAGATGAACTTGTGCTTTCTTATATGCCAGCCTTGCGAGCTATGGCGTTTAGGTTAAAGGAGCGTTTGCCCCCTAGTATTGATGTGAATGATTTAATCAGCGTGGGTATTGAAGAAATGATTAAGCTTTCACGCCGTTATGATAAGGAGCTAAATGATAGCTTTTGGGGTTTTGCTAGAAAAAGAGTTAATGGCTCAATGCTTGATTATTTAAGAAGCTTAGATGTGATGAGCCGTAACAATCGCAAAATCATTAAAGATATTGATGCGATTATGGATGAGTATTTTTTAGAACACGAAGAAGAGCCTGATGATGAATATTTAGCAAAAAAATTAGACTTAGATATAGAAAAAATCAAAGAAGTAAGAACAGCCCACGCCATTACCTACACCCTACCTATTGATGAGCAATTAGAGCTTTATAGCGAAGATAATACCCTAGAAAAAATTGAAAAAGAAGAGCTTTTAGAAAAAATCCACGAAGTATTAGATGAGCTGAAAGAACGCGACCAACTCATCGTTCAGCTTTATTATTATGAAGAATTAAGCTTGAAAGAAATCAGCGAAATTTTAGAAATCAGCGAAAGCAGAATTTCTCAAATTCACAAAAAACTTCTTAAAAAACTTAGAGAAAGGCTAGTGTAATGGCAGAGATACTTTCCCAAGAAGAAATTGATGCTCTACTTGAAGTTGTCGATGATAATACCGACACGCCCTTAGCCTCAAATGCAAAAGACGAAAAAGATGAAAGAAATATAGTCGTTTATGATTTTAAGCGTCCAAATAGGGTCTCAAAAGAACAGCTTCGCACCATTAAGGGCATACACGATAAATTAGCCAGAAACTTAGCTTCTCAAATTTCTTCTATGATGAGAAGTATAGTTGAAACCAAGCTGCATTCAGTTGATCAAATGACTTATGGGGAATTTTTAATGTCTTTACCCAGTCCAACAAGCTTCAATGTCTTTTCTATCAAGCCCTTAGATGGAAACTGCGTTTTAGAGATTAATCCAAGTATAGCCTTTCCTATGATAGATAGGCTTTTAGGGGGGCAAGGCGATAGCTATGAGGCTAGTAGAGAGCTTACGGACATTGAGCTTAATTTGCTTGATAGCATTTTGCGTATCATTATGCAAAGGCTTAAAGAAAGCTGGGCAACTGTAACTGAAATTTATCCTAGCATTGAAGCTAAAGAATCAAGTCCCAATGTCGTGCAAATCGTATCACAAAATGAAATCGTCATTATGGTGGTGATGGAAATCATCATAGGAAATTCAAGCGGTATGGTTAATATCTGCTATCCTGTGGTGCATTTAGAAAGTATATTAAGCCGTTTGGCAAACCGCGATATAATGATGGGCGAGACCTCAGCTAAAAAATCGCGTAATAAAGAGCTTAAAACCCTAATCGGTCGTGCTGAAGTGGTTTATGAAGCGATTTTAGGTAAAACCTTAATCAATGTTCATGAATTTTTAGAGCTTAAACAAGGCGATATTTTACGCCTTGATAGGGAAGCCGATGATAAAGCCATAGTGAGCATAGATAAAAAAGATGTTTTCTTAGCACAAATTGGCTTACATCGCTTTAGAAAATCTATTAAAATTTTAGAACTCATACGCACAGATAAAGATGAGATTAAAGAAATCTTAGAAAAATACGAAGAAGAACGAAAAGCCAAAGCTAGTGTTTATGATGAGCCTGAAGAGGAGGATGATGAAATATGATGAATGATTTTTTAAAAATGTTTGTAAATGAATGCGTTAGCACCATAGAGGGTTTAACGGGCAAGAGTGCTGAATTTAGCGAATATAAAGAATTTGATGTGGGTGCCAGTGATACCCTAAAAGCACCCTTAGTCTATGCTGTTTTCAATATAGCAAGCGGGGGAAAGATGGGAATTTTAGCTGGTGCTGTTTTGATGAGTGCTATTGGCGAATGGATGATGGGCGAAGAAGAGCTTAGCAAAAACGACACCCTAAATGAAGATGAAATGGACGCTGCTAAAGAAGCGATTCAAAATATCATTTCAGCATTTTCTACAACTTTAGGCGCTCAAAAAGATATTCCAAAAATGGAATTTAGTATAGAAACTTGTGAATTTGTGCCTGAAAGTGTTGATTTTAAAGATTTTAAAAAATTATTTTTATATGATGTAAAAATAGCTGATTTAGAAGAGCAAGTTTCTTTAGCTATGGACCAAACACTCTATAATATCTTAAGCGGCAAAATTAGTGAAGCAGGCGATACTAGTGCTTCTAGCCAAAATGCCGAAGAAAAAGCAATAATGCTTAGTGAAGAGCTTAAAAATATAGGTCTTATTATGGATGTGCGTTTGCCCGTGCGTGTGCGTATAGGCAATAAAAAAATGCTTTTAAAAGATGTTTTAACTATGGATATAGGCTCAGTTGTGGAGCTAAATCAACTCGCAAATGACCCCTTAGAAATTCTCATAGGCGATAAGAGAATAGCTTATGGAGAAGTGGTTATCGTAGATGGTAACTTTGGGGTGCAAATCACAGAAATCGGCTCTAAAAAAGAAAGATTGGAGCAATTAAGATAAAAGCCCTATCAAGGAGAAAGTATGTTAAATATTAATTTAGCTTCTGCTAATTCTTTTGCAAATTTTAATGTGAATATCAAAAATAATTTTTTAAATTCAAATACTTCAAATAACAAGGCTCAAAATTTACAAGATACGAAGGAAAATTCCAAAACAAATGATAAAATCTTAGGCTACTCAGTAGATAAAGATGGCTATTTCACAAGTGATTTTAATGAGGCGGCTGGGATACCAAAGGATTATAAAATCCACTCAAGCACTATGGAAAGTTTAGTAAGAGTATCGACAAATGAAAAAGACCCCTTTAGAGCCTTTAAAAGCATAGATATAGCCAAGACTGCGGGAAATGCTTATAAAATTTTAAGTCAAGTTGTGGGCGAAGATGTGCTAAATTCTAAGGATAGCTTTAGCTTAGAAGAGTTAGCCAACTTCCCACAAGGCTATGAATTCAATCGCCAAAGTATGCAAGTAACAAAAATTTATAATTCCAAGAAAGACTATTTAGAAGGTGAATTGAGTTTTGATTATAAAAACACAACGGATGCAATAATAGACAAATTGTTTTTCAATACTAGCAATATTTTTAATAATAACAATGGTGGCAAAGAAAATGCTTATTCGAGCGTATTTTTTGACACCACTCCAAGCAAATACACAAACAAAGACGGCACGATTAGCAAAGGTGGACTCTTAGTAGCCATCATAAATGAAAATATCTATACTAGAGAGGGCGAAGCTACTATAATGGGTAAGAGTGAAGGCTTTGATAAGACTATGGATGCCAAAGAAGTAGCAAAAGCGTGGCATGATGCGAATTTTAATCTAAAACTTGATAAAAATACTATTGTTGAAGGTGCGGGCATTGTTAATGTAAATGATGAAAATATAGAATTCACACCTTTAATCGAGCTAATGAGAAAAAATCAAAAAGAATTAATAGAATATTTAAACAAGAGAAAAAAAGTTGATATTATCGTATAGCAAAGAGAATTCATATAAGGGTTTAAACAGGGCTAAAGCAAATTTATCCATCATCACAAGATTTGACCTTCCGTCATTGCAAGTAAAACGAAGTAAGCTATACTAAAAATATAAAGCTGTGAAATTTGAATTTTTAATACAAAGCTTATTATGAATTTTTGGTTAGAATAGCTTGTTTAAAAATTTTTAAGGCAAAAGATGAAAACAAAAATAAGCAAAGATTTGGAAAAATTTGCTAATATACCCAATTTTAAAAATCCCGTAACCTTCTTTGGTTCAGCAAGACTCAAAGAAGATAGTTTTTATTATCAACAAGCTAAAATTTTGGCACAAAAATGCGTTCAAAATGGCTTTTGTGTGGTAAGCGGTGGGGGTGGTGGCATTATGCGTGCAGCCAATGAAGGTGCTTTTTCACAAAAAAATGATACAAATTTAATGAGTTCTGTGGGTTTAAATATCTTCTTACCCTTTGAACAAAAACTCAATGATTTTGTGGAATACAGCATTACTTTTGAGAGCTTAGCCATTCGCAAAATGGCTCTTATTGAAAAGAGTCTTGCTTTTGTGATTTTCCCAGGCGGCTTTGGAACACTAGATGAGTTGTGTGAAATTCTCACGCTTAAGCAACTTGAATTTAAAAAAGGCGTTCCTATTATTTTGTTTGGGAGTGAATTTTGGCGAGGCTTTGATGAGTTCGTTAGAAATTCTCTGCTTAAACTTGAAGTTATTTCCAAAGGCGATGAGTTAAAGTATGAAATCACTGACGACTTGGATTTTATAGTCAATACTTTAAAGGAAATTTAATGAAAATTCTAGTCGCTATGAGTGGCGGTGTCGATAGCACGGTTACCGCTTACAAACTTAAAAACGCAGGACACGAAGTTATAGGTTGCTATATGAAACTGCACGGCAAAGCTAATTATCACGAAGAAAATATCAAAAAAGTAGAAAAGGTAGCGAATTTTTTACAAATTCCTTATCATATTTTAGACTTGCAAGAAGATTTTAAAAATAGGGTCTATATGCCCTTTGTGGATACTTATAAAGAGGGCAAAACGCCTAATCCTTGTGCTTTATGTAACCGCTTTATCAAACTTGGAAAACTTTTAGAATTTGCAAAAAGCTTAGGTTGTGAAAAACTTGCTACGGGGCATTATGCAAGGCTTGAGGAGGGTTGTATCAAAACAGCTTTTGATGAGAGCAAAGACCAAAGCTATTTTCTAGCCAGTGCCGAAAAAGAAGCTCTAAAATATCTCATCTTCCCGCTTGGCGAGATGAAAAAAGAAGCCGTAAAAGCCTTTGCTTCTACTATCGAGCCTTTAAAAACCTTTGCCACCCAAAAAGAAAGTGCTGAAATTTGCTTTGTTGAGGATACTTATGTGCAAGTTTTAGAGCAGTTTATGGATACAAAAATTCCGGGCGAAGTGCTAAATAGTAGTGGAAAAGTCGTGGGCAAACACGAAGGCTATATGCACTATACCATAGGCAAAAGACGGGGGTTTGAAGTAAGGGGCGCTCATGAACCTCATTTTGTTTTAAAAATCGATGCTAAACAAAATCAAATTGTAGTTGGCACTAAAGAAGAGTTAAAAACTAGCGAATTTAAGCTAAATAATATCAATCTTTTCATCGATGCCAAAGAGCTTGATTGCGAAGTGAAAATCCGCTACCGCTCCAAATCCACACCTTGCAAGGTAGAAATCTATGAGAATAATAGTGCAAAAATCAAGCTAAAAGACCCTGTTTATGGACTTGCTAGCGGACAAATGGCAGTATTTTACGATAAGGATAAGGTCATAGCCAGTGGCTTTATAGAGTGATAAATCAAATTCTATCACTCTATAAAGAATTATATATGTTGCTTAAACTTTGCTTTGAAAAATTGCAAGTTTTACTTCATCGCTACCGCACTTCATCAAACCCTACTCAATAAAATCCTAGAATTTTCCACCAAATAAGTCCTACGGCTATCATCACTCCTATATCCACAATAGAAATGATAAACCCTACACTCCACCATTTTTTAAGGCTCACATAACCCGTGCCAAAAATAACCGGGGCCGTTCCTGTTGCATAATGCGTCAAAGCCATCATCACATTACCCGATGCTATCATAATCAAAGCATAAAGAAGCGGTGGAGCACCCAAAGCCAATCCTGCACTATAAAACACAAAAAACATAGCTGAGATATGAGCTGTAGTGGATGCGAAAAAATAATGCGTATATAAAAAAGCAAGACTTAAAAATATCATAATAGAAATTTCTCCAAGTCCCATAGCAGAAGCAAATCCACCCAAAGCTTCAGCTAAAAACTGAGTAACACCGAGCTTTCCAAGCAAAGTCGCCATCATAACAAGAGCAGAAAACCATACTAAGGTATTCCAAGCGGCCTTTTCCGCTAAAACTTCCCCGAAAGTTAAAACACCGCTGATTAACACCAAAGACAGCCCAAGCAAAGCCACACTAGTCGCATCAAGAGAAATTCCAAAAAATAAGCCCAACGCCCCTGCCCATAAAAGCAAAAGTAAAACAAAAACGCCAAGCATAATCTTTTCATTATTTTTCATTTTTCCCAATTCTTTTAATTTATCTTTAGCAAAGCTTGAAGCATTAGGAGTAGATTTAATCTCTGGTGGAGAAAGAAAATAAAGCACCAAAGGCATCAAAAGCATAGCAGCAATGCCGGGCAAAAACATACCCAAAGCCCATTGCCCCCAAGTTAAATGCACCTCTAAATTTGTAGCTTGTGCTATAAGGTCAACCACTAAAGGATTTGGAGCAGTAGCTGTGATGAACATAGCCGATGAGATGGGATTGGCTTGATAATTAACCAAAGAAAGATAAGTGCCTATTTTATTTTGTGTTCCATCTTCAGGAGTGGATTTAAAACTCCTTGCAATCGCTTGAACTATGGGATTTATGATAGCTCCTGCTCTTGCGGTATTTGAAGGAGTAACAGGAGCTAAAATAGTTTCACAAAATGCGATAGAATAAGCAATCCCCAAAGTTTTTTTACCAAAAATACTGATAAAATAATAAGCCAAACGCTCCCCAAGTCCTGTTTTAATCACTCCGCGTGCTACGATAATGGAAATAACTATAAGCCAAATCAAAGAATTAGAAAAACCACTTAAAGCGTCTTTTATGCCTGTTTTGGACTTTAAATTGGATATGGCAGTATTTACTTTTTCATCTATGCTTTTTTGAGATAAAAATTCAAGTGCTAAGGTATTTAAAGCTGAAATTTTAGCCCCATCAACGACTTGTTGTGTGGAAATTTTTGAAGTAGCTTTGGTGTAAAGTTTGCTTAAATTTTCAAGCTGATAATTTACATCTGTGCCTGATTTTAGAATTTCATCGACTTTTGCCTTTAAATTTTTGTTTAAATTTGCATTGATTAAAGCTTGTAAAGTAGCAGTTTCGACCGCTTTATCCATTGCGGTTTTATAAACACTGGAATTATCTTTTAAAACAATTCCTTCAAGGGTTTTTATGTGCGTAGCACGCACGGAACTTTGCGTCGTTGTAATCCCACTAAGAGCCACTATGGCAACGGCTATCATACAAACGGCACCCAAAGGCATTACCTGCAAAATCACCGCCATAATTACAGCGATAAAAAGTCCTAAAAAATGCCAAGAATTATCTTCCAAACCCGTAGGCGTAGGTATAATCCAAAATACAGCTGCAATCAAAACACACAGCACTAACAAAGGAATTTTCTTTTTATCCATTGCTTATCCTTTAATTTACTAAAATTATTTTTAATACTTAAATTCTAATTAAGTAAATATTTAATAAATCTTAAAATTATAATTTTTAAAGTAATTTTTAATTTATTGTTTCAAATTTACATAATTTTTAGTCTTTAAAAACAAGGTTTGGAAAAATTAAAAACAGAGAAAACAAGTGAGAAAAACCCTTTCCCAGATGACTGCGGCACACGCTAAATTTAAGTGCTCTGCTGTGTTCCCACCCTGAAGCGATGTTTAAAAATAACATTGCACAGGTCTAAGAAAAGGCTTGGTATTATAGCATATTACACTTAAAAAGTCTTAAATTATAAAAAATAATACAAAAAGGACGATATGGGTAAAATCTTATGTTTTTTGTATGTAAAATATGATATATTAAGATAAATTTAAAGATAAAGGAGGAAGCTATGGAGATTAAATGGAGTAGAGATTTTAGCATTAAAAACATACAATTAGACAAGCAACACGAGCTTATTTTTGAAATTACCAATCTCGCCAATGACCTAGCATTAAAAGTCCAAGAAGATAATACACAATATAAAGATGATTTAAAACAAATTCTTACCAAATTGTTTCATTACATCAAAATTCATTTCAAAGATGAAGAAAAATTTATGGAAAGCATTAATTTTCCGTTATTGGAAGAGCATAAAAAATCCCATAAAATTCTAATAGATAAAACCAAAGAGCTTTTAGAGCATTCAAATGACATTACAAAAATGTCTAAGGAACTCTCTGTGCTAACCAAAGACTGGATTTTAGATCATTTTGCTAATGAGGATTTGTGGATAGACAACTTTAAAAATAAAGCCTTACATCTTCAAGAAATTCACTATACCCTAGAGCAATATATAAAATTAAAATCCATCAAGCAGGATTTAAGCACAGAAAAAACTTACGATTATATTTGTAATTGCTCTTTGTATATTCACGCTGTCCCACAGACCCTGCATCAAGAACTTGCTAGCAAAGAAAATGCTTTAAAATGTGAAAAATGCGGCCAAATTTTAACCCATTTGGATAATTTTGATTTAAATCAAAATTTTGAAAAATTAAAGGGTATTTTTGAAGACACACTACAAAATCATCAATTCGCAACTCAAAAAAATACTATGGGGGGGGGGATAGATGAATTTTCAAGTAAAAACCTTAGAAACCCTTGACCCTTTCGAAAGCTTAAAATACGAACAAGCAAGCACTGAGCAAACCCTTGATTTTAGAATCATAGATTTTAAACTTCTATGCTCAAGTTATAGACCGATGAAAACAAAAACCTATGAGAGAAAAGATTTTGACCTATTTTATGCAGATGATTTTTTTGTAAAAAGTTATGACACTCTGATGCAAAAATTTATCATAGAGCTTTATCCAAAAACACAAAAAGACACTTTTACAATTAAGCTCAAATCTAACCCTAGCTTCACTTATTTAAGGGCTTGTGTTAGTTTTATGGAAAATTTTAAATACTATCCTAATTTGAAATTTGATATTTTGCAAAGTGTCTATAAAACGATGGTTAGGCAAAAATTTCTAATTTTAAGGCTTGATAAAGACTTATTTGAAAAAGTAGATACTTTAATCCTATCCATACAAAACAATCCAGCCATCAAGGAATTAGAATTTGACATCGCCAAAGGGGTAGATAAAATCGAACATCAAAGTGATGAAGTGATTTATCACAGAAATACTAATGAAGGGTGTTTTGATGAAAATGCTAGTTATGACGAAGGAAGTTATTGTAAGCCTGTGGAAAAAAATGAACTTCTTTTTGAATATATTTATAGAATTCTCGGAAGAGAAGGACGCAACCTAAGAGGAGAAATACTGCCTTTAAAGCCCATAGAATTCCTTGATAATCCTTTTGTTATCACAGATGAAAGCATTTATATGGAAGAATTAGAAGATAGGATTAAGTATTTTAGTGCAAATTATGGCTTTTTAAACAAAAACCACATAGGATACAGCGTTACAAATACCTTAAAAGTGCCACAAGTAGGGTTAAAAACAACAGGTTCTATTAAAACAAATGCGGATGAGAATATAGTATTAGAAATCACAAATTTTGACACAAATGATGATGCTATTAAATCGGGCATAGTCAATATACAAGCTTCAAATATAAGAGTCAATGGCAGTGTTGGAGCTACAAAACTTTATGGAAAAAATATCAGCATTAAAGGCTTAACCCACGCAAAAAGTGAAATTTTTGCCCAAGATGTCTTTATCGCAACACATAAAGGAACTTTACAAGCTAATAATGTATATGTGAAAAATTTAGAAAATGGGACTATTGTGGCTAAAAATGTTTTTGTTGAAAATTGTATGGCAGCAAAAATAGAAGCCGAAAACATTTATATTTGCAATCTACTAGCGGACAACACCCTATATCCTAAGAAAAATCTAGTCATAGCAAATAATTTAAAATTTAAAAACAATATTCATATTTCGCCCCTATCCTTTATGGAAAATAACACCGACAAAGAATATGAAAATATGAAAAATTTAAGCCTTAAAATCAAAAACAAGCTAAATGAAACCATAAGCAAAATGCAAAATCACTACGATTATCTCATCAAAAATCAAATCAAAATCATTCAACTACAAAAAAACCAAAATCCTAGCCTTATAGAAAAGAAATTTTTAAATCTCTATGAGGATATTATAGAAAAATACAACCAACTGAGTATTTTATATAAAAAACTGGTAAAGCTTAATTATCAAGTGGATATGAAGCTTAATTTTTTAGATGAAATGGTTTATAAGGTAAAAATATACATAAAAGCCGAAAATATCGGCGATGATAATTTTGTAAAATTCTATCCAAAAATAGATTCCAAACTTGAATTAAAACACAATATCAGCTTAAAAGATTATGAAAAAGTTTTATATCTTGAAAAAGGACAGCAGACGAATTATATCAGTTCAAATGATTATGATGAAAATGAAGTCTTAGAAATCGAAACTCTTTTTGAAGAATTAAAAAAAGAAAATTCTTAAAAATTATCTTATAAACCCTAATCACTAGGGTTTATAAGCCTTAGCTTAAAAAATTACCTTGTTTCTTGGCAGGAATTTTTCTAGTTTAAAAATTTGTTTAATTTATATTTTTTTTAAAGCTAGTTTAAAAAATATAATTAAAATATTATTTTAACTATGGAAAACAGCTTGTGCGATTATATATTAAAATCAAAAAAAATTAAAAAATTTAAGATATTTTTAATCCTAAAAGATATAAATTTTTTGTGCTAATTTCTAACAAAAGGATAAACTATGGATAAAAAACAAAGTCGTAGAAATTTTTTAAAAGCTTCTTCTTTGTTTGCTTTAGTGGGTGCTAGTGTGCCAAGTGCTGTTTTCGCACATACTCACACAACTAATACTCCACAAAATTATAGAGCAAGAATATTTTTCAACAATTCCGCTCAGCTTGACATACTTAGCGAAGCGGCTGAGAGAATTTTCCCAGAAGATGATTTAGGTCCGGGTGCTAAAAAATTAGGCGTGGGCTTTTTTATCGATAATGAACTAGCGGGAAATTATGGTAACGGGGCGAAGGATTATCGTTTTGGACCCTTTATAGCAGGCAAGAAAAATCAGGGTTATCAATATCCTTTAACCCGAGCAGAGCTTTTTAAAATGGGAATCAATGCCCTAGAAGAAGAGGCAAAACTTCGCTACAAAAAAGGCTTTTTGGAATTAAACAATAAACAAAAAGATGAAATTTTAAAAGCCTTTGAAGCAGACAAAACCAAAGTTAGCTTTGGCGATAAAGTCAAGGCAAGTGATTTTTTCGCTGAGCTTAGAAGTATGACCTTAGCGGGTGTGTATGCAGACCCAATTTATGGGGGCAATGCCAATATGCAAGCGTGGAAAATGAAAAACTTCCCGGGCGCTCAAATGTCTTACTCGGCTCAAGTTTTAAATGGAGATAAATTTGAAGTGATTGAGCCTATCTCTTTGGCTGAAATGTCGCATTAAAATTTAAGGAAATAAAATGGCAAAAATACTTAAAAAGACAGATGTTGTAGTTATAGGTTTAGGCTGGAGTTCTTCTATCGTTGCTAACGAATGTGCTAAGGCTGGGCTTAAAGTCATAGCCCTTGAAAGAGGCACACATCAAGATACTTCTGATTTTTTAGGCGCTCACGATGAGTATAAGTATGTTAATAATTTTGCTTTAAAACAAGACTTAAGTAAAGAAAGCGTTACTTTTAGGAATTCAAGCAAAGAAATGGCTTTACCTATGAGAAAAAATTACGCCTTTGATGTGGGTAATAATGTAGGCGGGGCTGGCGTGCATTGGAATGGTATGAGCTATCGTTTTTTACCTTATGATTTTGAAATCAAAAGCCAAACCGAAGAAAAATATGGCAAAAACAAAGTTTCCAAAGAATACACTATTCAAGATTGGGGTGTAAGTTATGATGAAATGGAAAGCTACTATGACAAAGCTGAAAAAATGATGGGAATTTCAGGCGAGGATAAAAGTCCTTTTTCGGGCAAAAGAAGCAATCCTTTCCCAAACCCACCTTTAGAAAAGACAACAATGTTGGAAAAATTTGGCACAGCAGCAAGCAAACTTGGCTATCATCCTTGTATGGTTCCAGCGGCCAACTCATCACAACCTTACACCAATAATGACGGGCAAAGCTTAGGGGCTTGTCAATATTGTGCCTTTTGTGAGCATTTTGGCTGTGAGTATGCCGCTAAGGCTTCTCCTATCGTTACAACTATACCTTCAGCTTTAGCGACTAAGAATTT
Organism: Campylobacter parajejuni; assembly: GCF_046764905.1. NCBI lineage: Bacteria > Pseudomonadati > Campylobacterota > Epsilonproteobacteria > Campylobacterales > Campylobacteraceae > Campylobacter > Campylobacter parajejuni. The sequence continues at coordinate 16,428 of NZ_JBKORB010000009.1, read as the reverse complement.
AGAGATTAAAACCCACGCTAATGTGCTTGAAATTTTACACAAAGATGGCAAGGCAACGGGAGTGCGTTTTATCAATACTCTTACCTTAGAAGAATTTATCCAACCCGCAGAAGTAGTTATGCTAGGCTCTTATGTCTTTAACAACGCTAAGCTTTTGATGGTCTCAAACATAGGTCAAATGTATGATGAGAAAACAGGCAAGGGAACCTTAGGTAAAAATTATTCTTTTCAAATTTGCCCTAGCGTCAATGGTTTTTTTGATGAGCCTTTTAATTCCTACCTTGGAGCAGGTGCGCTTTGTAACTGGATAGACGATTTTAATGGGGATAATTTTGACCATTCTAAGCTTGATTTTATCCACGGCGCTAGTTTTAGACTTTCTCAAAATGGAGCCAGACCTATAGCTTCTAACCCTGTGCGTCCGGGAACTCCTAGCTGGGGAGCTGAATTTAAAAAGCAAAGTATTTATAATTACACTCGCTTTACCTACATAGGTGCTCAAGGTGCCTCGCTGCCTCATATTAGCAATTATCTATCCCTAGACCCAACCTATAAAGATGCCTATGGTTTGCCGCTTTTACGCATTACTTATAATTACACTAAACAGGATAAAAATCTTTATAATTTTATGCTACCAAAACTAAAGGGCATTATGGAAACTATGGGAGCTAGAGAAGTTTATACTTCGCCAAAGCTTACTGATTATGGCTTATTGAGTAATGGCTGGTATGGTTCAACTCACGTTGCAGGTGGAACTATAATGGGGGCGCAAAAAGAAACCAGCGTGGTTAATCCTTATTTGCAACACTGGGATGTGGATAATCTTTTTGTTGTAGGAGCTAGCAACTTCCCACACAATGGAGGTTATAATCCTACCCTAACCCTAAACGCTCTAGCTTATAGGGCTAGCGAAGGTATCATCAAATATCTTAAAACAGGCAAAAGCTTAGTGTAAATTCTAAAATTTTTAGCCCATACTTTAATCGTATGGGTTTAAGAAAGAATTATTTTTTCATATTGATGGCTTTTTGTATCATTTGGTCACTTGTGGTAATACTTTTTGAACTTGCATCAAATGCCTTTTGACTCACGATAAGATTAGAAAGTTCCACACCCAAATCCACATTAGATTGCTCTAAAAAGCCCCCTTTAAATTTAGCTGTATTGACTATTTTTCCATCTTTCATTATAAAACTCGCATCACCACTATTTGCAGTTGCTGCATAAATATTATCGCCCATAGCAGCTAGTCCTTGCTCATTGATAAAATTATAAAGAGCAAGTTTTCCAACCATAGCATTTTTACCATTGCTAAATTGTGCAACTACACTACCATCATCGGTAATTTGATACTGCTTAAAAAAGCCTTCAGCAACTCCATCTTGCTGAGTGATGATATTTTTTTCCTTTGAGCTTTGGATATAAATTCCACTATAACCTGAGCCGGGCTTACTCGCATCATAAGGTGTTCCTAAGTCTATATTTATAGTGCCTCCATTAGGATTAGCTATGCTAGTGATATTATTTTGAAGCAAGGCCCCATTTTTGTTAAAAAGCATTCCGCCTTCAGTTGCTTCGCCGACAGCTTCGCCACTAGCATTATAAATTTGTGCTAGGACTTTGTATTCGATGTTTTCTCCTTCTTGAGGCAAAACTCTTTCTAAAGTAAGTCTTAAAGTGCTTTTGCTTCCATCAGCATTATAAATAGGCGATTCTAATATATCTTTATTTGCCTTTTGTTGTTCGGTTGAAATTTGGGCCGTGTCAAGCTTAATAGTATTTTCATCTAGACCCTTTAAATCAAGCTCATTACTTTTGAAATTCAAATTCGCATCTAAAGTCGCTTCGAAACTCACCTTAACCCCATTAGCATCGGTAAAATTTAAAAGCACCCTGTCATTTTCTTTAGCACTAAAGACATCTTCTTTACTCACACTTCCACTGACTATATACTTACCATCGGCTGTTTTTTCAAGTTTGAATTGAGTAGGGTCTAACTCTACCTTTACCACTTCGGTGCTGGTATTGGTATTTAAATTCCCGCTCCACTTGACATTTTGAGTGGTTTGTGGAGCCAAATACATATTAACAGGCACTTGAAGGGCACCTTGTGAGCCAGTAGTTCCTAGTGTAAAAGCATTGTTTGAATTCACAGTAAAGCCACTATTTACAGGTGTTCCCGTATTAAGATAATCCCCCATTAATCCCGCAACCCTATCGCTATAAGTTACTCCACTAAAAGCAGGATTCATAGTCCCTAAAACGAAATTTCCATACGAATCCACCAAATACCCATTCGCATCCCTTCTAAAAGAGCCATTTCGGGTATAGTAAGCATTCCCATCAGCACCCAAAACTCCAAAAAAGCCTTTTCCCTGTAAAGCTACATCAAATTCCCCATCAGTCGATACAGGAGAACCTTGAGAAAACACCACTTGAGAAGAAGCTGTTCCACCGCCATATCCGCCTTGAGCAGGGTTAGTTGATTGTGAAGTGATAGTGCTATAAAAAATATCCTTAAATTGTGAATCAGAATACTTAAAGCCCGTGGTATTGACATTAGAGATATTATTTGCACTAACATCAATACCAAAGCTATTATTTTTTACTCCTGAAATTCCATTATAAAATGCGTTCATCATAGCTTAAACCTTTTCAACTCACTTTTTCTTCCGGCTTTTCTTCAGGTTTTTGCTCAGGCTTCTCTTCTGGCTTATCTGTATCCGTATCGTTATCTCCAGAGCTTAATTTATAATCTGTTATCTCTTTTATCTCACTAAAAGGCACTTCTTGACCAGCCATCTTAGCATGAGCAACACCATTTTTAAAAATCACGCCTTCAATAGGATAGGTTCCATAACTTGCGGTAATTTTCTCTCCGGCTTTGTTATTATAAACCATTTTAACCGAGTATTCACCGTCCCCTGCATAAACACCGTCATTATTTCTACCCGGCCACTCCATAGTAAAAAGCCCTTTAGAAACAGACTTGGCATCACTTTTTTCACTGAAAACAAGCTTATTGTTTTTATCATAAACTTCCAAAGTAACGCCCTTATCATCACTATCTTCTGGCAAATACATCTTAAGTGCTATGACCTCATTAGCACCTGTGAGTTTTACCGTGTTAGTTTGAACCGTTGCCATTTTTCCAATGGCTCCTATGGCTGAAGTGCTCATACTAGTCGTAAAGGAACTGGTAAGCTGCTGCATAGTCTCAACCATTTTTTGCATAGTAGTATTGGTATTTTGCTGCATTTCAAGAGCGCTAAGCTGTGAAGTTTGGGTCAGCATTTTATCACTATCCATAGGGTCAGTTGGGTCTTGGTGTTGAAGCTCTATTAAAAGAAGTTTTAAAAAGGCATCCTTATCCAAAGTTGCATTAGGATTACTCACAACGCCTGAATTATTCGTGCTTGATGTATTCGTAGTCGCATTCGTGTTTGAATTCGTCCCGGAATTCGTCCCAGTTGTAGGCTGGGTCATATTCCAATCTGAAGTGCTTATCATTTTTACTCCTTTTATCTTTTTTTCTATTAACTAAAGCAATATCTGTTCCAACTTAAAAATACTTCGCTAAAACAAGCTCTAGATTGATTTTTTCACCTTCATTTTTACCCTCTAAAGCATCCTTAAAACCATATCCACTACGATTTTTTCCCTGATTTTGATTTTGCTCTTTTTTGCCTTGGTCGCTAAAATTCATTTCAAGCCCTGTAAAACCCATATTTACAAGGGAATTTTTAAACTCAGCCTGATGTTGGATAAATAAATTCATCGCATTGGTATTGGAGTTAAAATTGATATGAAGATTGCTCCCCCTTTGCACCAAAGTTACCTCAACTTCTCCTAGATTGTTGGGATTTAGCGTTATGCTAAGCTTGGTAATAGGAGCCTTATACTGCTCCATAGCTTCTTTTAAATCCGCAGAAAAATGCTGCAAGGTTTCCTTTGGAGTAATGTTTTTGGCATTATTTTGCGTGATTTTATTCAAATCTTTCACCAAAGAATTTAAATCTTCCGTGCTTTTATCCGCCCCAGTGCTTTGTTCGTGAGTTTTTTGGCTTTGTTCTTGGGAAGTGAAATTTTCTTTATTGCTTCCTAGATTATTTTGAAGATGAGATGAATTTTCCTTAGCCTGTAAAAACTGAGTTTTGCTTAAATTTTCAGAGCTTAATTTTTGCTCAAAGAAATTTTGTTTTGTATCTTTGTTTTCTTTGACACTCGCCTTAGTCTCTTTGTTTGGGACAAAATCTTTTTGGCTTAAATTTGAACTTAAATTTTGAGTATCTTTAAGCACTTCTTTGCTGGAATTCTTATTTTCTTCTTTTATATTTTTTTGATTTAAATTGCTTGTATCTTGGTTTTTCTCTAATTCTTTGATAACTTCTTTGTTTTCCTTAAGCAAAGCCTTAGTATGGCTTTCTTTACTCTCTTTTGGCTCCGTATTTTTTAAAGGCTCGGCATTTTTTATTAAATCATTTTTTAGCTCGTCTTTTTTCAAAGCTAGTTCATTTTTCGTATCTTTTATATTGTCTTTGTTTTGACTATCTTGGTGTTTTTTATCTTTTGTGTTTAACTCATTTTCACTCAATTGCTTACTAAGCTCATCATTTTTAACATTTTTTAAAGTGCTTTTTATTTCCGCAAACTCTTCTTCTGCCTTTGTCTTATCCTTTTCATATTTTTCACTCTTGCTTGCTTTCTTATTTTCTTTAGTCAAAAGTATAGAGTCTAAATTTTTTAAAGTTTGAGAAAGCAAAGAGCTGCTATCTTTGGAATTTTGAGCGCTAGGCGTGTTTGTAGAGTGGCTTTGTAAATTGTGATTTAGAGTGGCTTCTTTGGTAATTTTGGCGATTTTATTATTGATGATTTCTTTAAAAACATTATCCACAGCCCCTTTGAAAAAATCCGCCTTAGCTAAATTTGGAAAAGTTGCCTTAAGTTCAAGCAAACGATCGACTTTGATATTTTTTACATTCAAACCCAAATCCTTAGCGATATTTAAAAGCTCACTAAGATTGGAAGCACCCTTTAAAGCACTGAAATTCGCTTCTGTTTTCACAAGCTGTGAAAGTTGCGTAGAAAGATTGGCAAGTTTAATATCCGCTGTATCTGTTTTTAACTTATCAAGCAAGGAAAGAATTTGCATAAAAGAAGCCGATTCAAAAATACTTATCTTATCGCTTTCATCAAAAGAGCCTTTTTGAAGTCTATTCACCGTCTCATTTACCACTTCTTTTTGGCTGATTTTCATGTGCTCTGGCAAAAATTCATTCGTCTCATCAATGGAATTTAGCAAAGAATTTAAAAAACTCTCCGTATCATCTTGAGTTGAATTTTTACTATCGCTACTTTCGTGTTCTTTGTTTTTACTTGTTTTACTCAAAGAACTACTAGTAGTAGAAGTTTTACTCGGCGTAAGATTTAAAACATCATTTTGCGGAGCTAAATTTGACATCGCTTTTCCTTCAAAAAATTTTCAAAAAATTATTGTAAAAATGACCCTACCATCACATTAGGAAATTTTTCTTTTAAATAAGAATTTTCATACACTTTAATCATCTTGCCTTCATTTAAAAAGCTTAAGATATTTAAAAGTTCTTCTAAATTTTGTGCCTTTAGAATTTTTTCTAAATTTTCTTCCTTTTCTAAAAGCTCTGTAAGCTCGCCTGAAATTCTTACCATTTTTTCATCTTTACCTGACTTAAAAGTCTCTAAAAGTTCCAAAACTTGAAGTAAAATTTCATTTTTTCTTTCAACTAAATCGCTTTTAAATTCTACAAAAATCTCTTCATTCAATGGTTTTGACATTTTAACTTCCTTTTTAAAATTTTAATTTCACAAGATTTAAAGCAACAAGTGTTCCAAGTTTTGCTACTTTGTATTTTAAGCTAAATTTTTATATAATCTGTGCTTTTAAAAATTTAGCTTTGGAGAAGAATTTGGAAAACATTAGAAATATTGCAGTTATAGCCCATGTCGACCACGGCAAAACCACTATGGTAGATGAATTATTAAAACAATCAGGCACTTTTAACGAAAGAGAACAAATCGTTGAGCGCGTTATGGATAGCAATGATATAGAAAAAGAACGCGGTATTACCATACTTTCAAAAAATACAGCCATCAATTATAAAGGAACTAAAATCAATATCATCGATACTCCGGGGCACGCTGATTTTGGTGGCGAAGTGGAAAGGGTTTTAAAGATGATTGATGGGGTTTTACTCCTAGTTGATGCCCAAGAAGGCGTTATGCCTCAAACCAAATTTGTGGTAAAAAAGGCTCTATCTTTAGGGCTTAAACCCATAGTTGTGATTAATAAAATCGATAAACCCGCAGCCGACCCTGAAAGGGTGATTAATGAAATTTTTGACCTTTTTGTCGCTCTTGATGCTAATGATGAACAACTTGACTTTGCTATCGTTTATGCTGCTGCAAAAAACGGCTATGCCAAACTAGAATTAGATGATGAGAGTGATAATATGGAACCCCTTTTTAAAACCATACTCGAACGCGTCCCTGCTCCAAGTGGCACAAATAGCAATCCTTTGCAACTTCAAGTTTTCACTTTAGGGTATGATAATTTCGTAGGCAAAATAGGAATCGCTAGAATTTTCAATGGGATTGTAAAGAAAAATCAAAGCGTTATGCTAGCAAAGGCTGATGGCACCAAAGTAAATGGTAGAATTTCAAAACTCATTGGCTTTATGGGCTTAGAAAAAATGGATATTGAAGAAGCTGCAAGTGGAGATATTGTAGCTATTGCTGGTTTTGAAGCCTTAGATGTGGGCGATAGTGTTGTGGATCCAAATAATCCTATGCCACTAGACCCTTTACACATTGAAGAGCCGACTTTGAGTATAGTTTTTTCAGTCAATGATGGTCCTTTAGCAGGAACAGAAGGAAAGCATGTAACTTCAAATAAAATTGCCGAACGCTTAGAAGCTGAGATGAAAACCAATATAGCTATGAAATACGAAAGCACGGGAGAAGGTAAATTTAAAGTAAGCGGTAGGGGTGAGCTTCAAATCACCATTTTAGCTGAAAATATGCGTAGAGAAGGCTTTGAGTTTTGTATGGGAAGACCTGAAGTGATTGTAAAAGTCGAAGATGGGGTAAAAACAGAACCCTTTGAACACTTAGTTATCGATGTGCCTGAAGAATTTAGCGGCGCGGTAATAGAAAAGCTTGGTAAAAGAAAGGCTGAAATGAAAACTATGGCACCCACAGGCGATGGACAAACAAGACTTGAGTTTGAAATTCCAGCAAGGGGGCTTATAGGCTTTAGAAGTCAGTTTTTAACCGATACTAAGGGCGAAGGCGTGATGAATCATAGCTTTTTAGAATTCCGTCCCTTTAGCGGTGCGGTAGAAAAGCGTAATAATGGAGCCTTAATCTCTATGGAAAATGGCGTGGCTTTGGGGTATTCTTTGTTTAACCTTCAAGAGCGTGGTGTGCTATTTATAGAGCCTCAAACGAAGGTTTATACAGGAATGATTATAGGCGAACACTCAAGACCCAATGACTTAGATGTCAATCCTATCAAGGGCAAAAATCTAACCAATGTAAGAGCAAGTGGAAGCGATGATGCTATCAAGCTCGTCCCACCTAGAAAACTAAGCCTTGAAAGAGCCTTAGAATGGATAGAAGAAGATGAACTTGTAGAAGTTACACCTATAAATGTGCGTGTTCGCAAACGCTATCTTGACCCAACCCAAAGAAAAAGAATGGAAAAAGCAAAATCTTAATGGATTTAAAAAGCTTAGAAAATAGCAGACTTTATATACTCAAACGCTTAAGAATTTTAAAATTCTTAAGCCTTATCGAAGCCCTACTTGTAGGCTTTTTAGCCTTTGTTTTTATAAAAGATGCTCTAATAGCTGTGATTTTAGCGGTTTTTGTGGGCGTTTTTTTCTTTCGTTTTACCGCTAAAAAACTTAAACTTGCCAAAAAAGAATTAGAATTTCAGGCTTTAAGCTTGTTTTTACGCCGTTTTGGAGCGAAATTTAAAGCACAGGGTTTAAGCCAAAAGGATTTTGAAAAGCTAGGGCTAAGTGAAAATTTAAAAGAATTTAAAAGTCAAAACTGCTTTGAATTTAAGGAATTTAAAATTTATGATACCCAGTTTTTAGACACCAACAAACGCTTTTTTTGTGGAATTTTGCTTGAAATTTTAAGAGCAAACAAAAATCCTAGCTTTGATGATGAAGAGCCAATTTACACTAAGCTTAGAGATAAAAATTTCACTTTAAATCATATCTTTTCTAAGAAAAATCATTATCTTATCGCTACTTTAAGCAATCCTTTTTTTATCGATTTTAAAAAAGATTTAGAAAGTAATTTTAAAATTTTAGAAGAAAATTTAACTTCCATAAAAAATAAATTTTTATAAAAATTAACATAAAGTTAATATTGTAAAATTCTTTTAAATATTTCTTATATAATTTAAAAATATATTACTTTTCGTAACATTTTTTTATTTTATTTTATGCAAATCATTCTTATTAAGCTTAATATTTAAGCTAAAATACATTAAAATCAATACCGAAACTAAAAAGGAGAAAAAACTATGAAAAAACATATTTTATTGCTTAGTCTTTGTCTTAGTTTAAGTCTTAGTGCTAAAAGCGTGAGTGATTACAAAGTCGGAGAAGAATTAAGCGACAAGGAAGGTGTGGAGTATTTTAAAGAGCTTTCCAAAAGACCCGTGCAAGAATGGCCTAATAAAGATTTAAGCATAGCTGATGTTCCAAAAGGCAAAGATGGGGATTTGATTCGCTATGGTATAGAGCTTTTAAGCAAAACAGAAAGCACTTTAGGACCTTATAGCAAACTCAAAAGAACAAACAACGAAGTTAATTGCATTTCCTGTCATATGGATAATGATGGCAATGGTTTGCCCGGAACTAAAAAATATGTCCTTCCATTTTTAAATGTGCTAAATAACTATCCAAGACTTGACATAGAAACGATGAAAATCATCTCTGTTGAAGATAGAATTCGTGGAATGGGTGGAACCAATTCGCATAAATTCCCTGATGATTCTAAAGAAATGAAAGCGATTTTAGCTTATTTTAAATGGCTAAAAGAAGCTTATGCTGTCAAAGATGGGGTAAAACTTGAAGGAGATTTTTTTGCTAAAATGAATTTTCCAAATCGCCCAGCTGACCCTGTGCGTGGCAAAAAACTCTTTGAAGAAACTTGTGTTGCTTGTCATGGCGAAAATGGGCTTGGAGTGAAAAATGACAATTACGAACAAGGAAGTGGGCATTTGTATCCATCTTTGCTTATCTATCCTGATGGTGGGCATATGGCTATGATTCCTTTTCTAGCAAGATTTTTAAAATCCGCTATGCCTTTTGGTGCGAGTGCAGATAATCCTATATTAAGCGATGAAGATGCACTCGATATAGCAGCTTATGTCAATACAGGCTTTGTAAGAATGCCTATCGTTACAACAGAAAATCGCGCAGGACTTGATACAGCTTATAGCAAATCCCCTTCCTTAAAACCAGAGTATTTTGCTTCTCCACAACAAAATTTAGACCCTAAAGAATACATAAAAGTAAAATACGGACCTTGGAAAAATCCTAATCATTTCCCCGGAGAATGATATAATTTTGGGACCCGTCCCAAAATTATCCTTCATTCTTAGCTAAATTTTCAAGACTTTTAAGCCCATCTTCACCTATCAAATTCCCACCTTGCAAGTCGCTAAATATCGCATTTAAAGAGCTGACTATGGCAGTGGAGTTAAAGCTTAAATTCTCAATGGCTCTTTCTCTTTTTTTCCATATATTTTGCAAGGCTCTTTTTTCAGCTTCTAGCTCTTCTTTCATACTTTGATAGGTTTTGAGTATAAAGGTAATTTGCGTGTTAAATTCCTTAGAATTAAGGTATTCGTATAAAATGTGATTTTTTTCATCTTTGTTTTGCAAGGCATTTTTTAGCTTATAAGCGTTGATAATGCTTTCTCTAAGCACAGCCAAAACCCCTTTAAATTCACTAAAAGTGCAAATCAAAATCCCCTCTTTAAAATGCGTTTTTTCCTTATCCTTTGGCATACTCTTAGTGATTAAAACCGCTATATCACTTTTTGCAGCTATGCTATCAAGCTTTAATTTATCTAGCCACTCTTTATTAAATTCCTTAGTGCGTTTGCTCTCATACAAAATACTTCCACAAATATTTCCAAAATTATCTTTGACTATATGCAAACAATCCGCTCCATTTACGCCCTTTGGGATTTCTTTTACTTCATCGCTTAAATACTCACTTTGGATATATTCTTCTATCAAAAGTTCCGCAACTTCGCCTTGAAGTTGCTGTGAGCCTTGCTCTATCTTGCGTTGGGCGTCTTCTAGCTTTTGAGCTACGCTTTTGAAATTGCTTTCTAATTCTTTATATTTTAAATCCTGTTCTTGCGAGCTTTTTTGAAATTCCAAACGCATTTTTTCTCTCTCAAATTCCAAATTCTTGCTTTCTTGTTCTTTAAATTCTCTAAAAGCTTCTTCTTTGACTTGAAATTTCAATCTCTCTTCATTTTCCTTTTGCTCTCTTTTTAGCCTTTCATTTTCAGCCTTTATGCTTAAGAATTCTCTAAGTTCTTCGCTTTTTTTCTCTAGCTCTTCTTGTAAAATTTTCATTTCATTTTTATGCTCTTTATTAAATTTTTCGCTGAATTCTTTTTGGAAATTCTGCTTTTGTGTAAGCAGTTCTTGTTCGAATTTTTGTTTTTCTAAAAGGAGTTTTTGGCTAACTTGTTCATTTATTAACCTTTCTTGTTCTGTTTTTTGCGTCTTTAAATCATTAAAAGCCTTAGAATACTCAGCTCTTTTATTCTTAACTTCATTTTGAAATTCTTGTTTTTGTTTTAGAATTTCTTGTTGCTCTTTTTGAATTTCATTTTTAGCTTTATTTAAAATTTGTGCATATAAAGCCGCACTTATATCGATAAAACTCCCACAACTTGGGCATTTTATTTGTTCATTTTGATTTAAATTCTCCACACTCTTTCCTTAGAATTTTTAGCTAAATTTAACATAGAAAAACAAAGATTATTCTAAGATTGACTTGTTAAAATTAAACTTTGAAAAATAATTAGGATTACAAATGCAAAAGCATACCCAAATTCACGGCTTTGCCAAATTTAAGCTCATCATTATCCTTGCTCTAATGTCAAGCCTAGCCCCCCTTTCAACCGATATGTATTTACCCGCTCTTGCTAGTGTGCAAGAGAGTTTTCAAACCAATTCTTTTTTAACCCAGCTCTCTTTAGCCAGTTTTTTTACGGCTTTTGCCTTAGGACAGCTTATTTATGGTCCTTTGAGTGATATTTTTGGGCGTAAAATTCCTGCTTTGATAGGGGTATTTCTCTTCATCATTTCAAGCTTATTTTGCGTGATTATCGATGATATTTATGCTTTTATCGCTTTGAGATTTTTTGAAGCCCTTGGAGGTTGTGCGGGTGTAGTCATCGCAAGGGCTATTGTCAATGACTTGTTTGAGATTAAGGAAGCGGCAGGGATTTTTGCTTTGATGATGGTTTTTAGCTCCCTTGCTCCTATGCTCTCGCCTACTTTTGGGGGAATTTTGCTAGAGTATTTTTCGTGGCATAGCATTTTTGCCACGCTTTTTGCTTTAGGAATTTTGCTTTTTTTAATGATAGCCTTTGGACTCAAAGAAAGTGCAAGGGGGTTTAAAAAGAAAAAATTTTCCCATCAAGAAGCGATGAAAAGTTATAAGGTTGTCTTAAGCGATAAAGGCTTTTTAGTTTATATACTATGTGCTTCCTTTGCCTTAGCGGCTATGTTTGCTTATATCACGGGTTCGAGCTTTATTTTTACTCAGTTTTTTGGTTTAAGTGAGCAAAAATTCGCCATTCTTTTTGGTGTCAATGCCTTAGGCTTTGTCATTTGTGCAAATATCAATGCTAGAATGGTGCGTCGATTTGAAAGCGAAAAAATACTTGCCTGTGGCTTAGTAGTGATGTTTATCTCAGCCCTTATTTTACTTATCAATGCCTTTTTTAAACCCAGCCTTTATCTTTTTGAATTCAGCATTTTTACAAGCATAGCTATGCTTGGTTTTATCGCACCTAATACCACGACTTTGGCTATGGCAAGGTTTAAAGAGCATAGCGGAACCGCTTCTGCAGTGCTTGGCACTATGCAATTTGGCTTTGGTGGATTCATCTCTTTTATGGTTGGAGCTATCGATGCAAATACACCCATAATCCTTGCTTGCGTGATGTGCCTTTGTGTTTTAATAGCCAATGGGGTGTATTTTGGGTCAAAATGCAAAACCTAAAAACTAATTGTCCAAACCTTAAAACACAATCGCACAAAGGGACTAAAATTGTTTTTGCAAAGAAACGCTAAGCTCATCGCCAATTGGCAATATATTAACATTGTATTTTTTGCAGAATTCGTCAACAGCCTTTTTTACGCCTGTGTACAACTGTGAGTAATAATCATCTATTACAATAACGCCACCTTTTACCATTTTAGGATAAAAAAAATCAAGCCCCTCTAGTATAGGTTTGTATAAATCTGTATCCAAACTTACAAAGCAAAACCTTTCATTCTCCAAATTTTTATCATCCATAACACTTTGCGGAAAATAGCCTTTTTTGATAATTACATTTTCTTTGTGTGGCATTTTGCCCATAACAAGCTCCAAAGATGTATTTGTAAAATTGTTGTTTTTATGTTTCTCACTATTGTCTTCATACCTTAAGTCCTTATCATCAAAACCTTCAAAAGTATCAAATAAATACAATTTTTTATCTGAAAAATATTCGTTAATTTTTTTAGCAAATTCGCCTCTAAACACTCCAACTTCAGCCATATTTCCTTCTATATTTCTATATAATTGTGCAAACCTTTTTAAAAAGAACCTACGCGGGAGAGTATGAAGTTTCGCTTCACTATCATCAATTTTAATTTTTGGAATACCGTAATCCAAAACTTGTTTAATAACATCGTCATAATACATTATTGATGTTAGCATAAGCTTGTCAAATTTCATATTCTTTAATTCATTGGGATTTTTTATATCAAAAGACAAACTTTTATCGCCTATTTCCAAAGACAATATTGTATCCCAAGATTTAGGATTATTATCTACAAAGACAATATCAATCCCCCCCCCCCATGCTATCATTTTCATATTCCGTTAAAATCTTAATAGCTGTATTCTGACCTATGCTTCCTGCACCAAAAATAACCAATTTGTCCATTACTTCTCCTTGTTTTTAAATGTGAACGCCGTGCATTATAGCAGAAAACCATTTAATAATCCATCTAAACTCAAAATATTGCGGTTTATAAAATATAAATCATGTTTTATAAATCACTCCTTTACTAAAATTATTTATTAGCTTGGCACTATGGAATTTTTTCGTGCGGTTTTTTGAAGTGAGAAAATACAAAGCAAAAGTATAATGCTATATAAAACACTAGTGGATTTTATAGTTTTTTCTATGATTTCATCTTGGTTTATAAATTTTAGAATTTCTTCAAAGTTTGATTTAAATTTCAAAAGAGTCAAAATATTTTTTAATTTATCTTGATTGTCTTTTTGTTCAAAAAGAGTCATTTGCCAAGGTGATAGTTTTTCAGATATAGAAAAATTTCTTTTTATCATATATAAAGTATCTATTTCTTGGGTAAAATTTGATTTTAAAAATTGGTTAAGTTGAGCAGATACAATGCTATTGTTGTTTTTATTGTCTATCTTTTCTATAATGTTTATTACATTTGATGAGTTGTTTTCTAGCTCATTTAAAACCTTTTTATAATCACTCTCATATTTATCATCATACACTTTAAATAAAATTTCTTTTAATTTTTCTTTATTTGCTATTATCAAAGCTTTAGCTGAATTTAACTCTGTAAAAGAAATGTTTTGATCTTTTAAATGGAGATTAAAATCATTTTGCGATATGCTTGCTAGATTTACAATAACACTCGCATTTAAATCATTTAAACTTTTTTCAAGTTGACTTTCATAAAGTTTACCTAATGGAAATATACCTGCAAAAGGATTTATAAGTTGTGGTTTTATTATAATCGTTGCAATAAAAATCATATAAGCAAAAAATCTCACAAGAAAAATAAATAATTTAATTTTACAAATAAAAAAAAGATAAAAAATCAATACGCCTAAAAAATAAATCAAAAAGCAAAAAGTTGAAATATACTCTGATAATAAAAACAATACCATAGATATTGTAAAAGCACCACAAAGCATAAAAATCAAAATAACGCCATATTGATACAATTGTTTTTTAACATTAACAAGCATTAAGGCAAATACAAGCACAATAATATAGCTTGCTATAGCTATCGATATTTGATCAAAATAGGATATAAAATCTACGGTTTTTGAAAATAAAAAACCCATAAAAACATATAATGAAATCATTAAAATTGTAAAATTTAAAATTTTTAAGAAATTTGTATGATGATCGCTCGTATTTCTATAAACTTGCAATAAAACACAATCAAACCATAAAGTAAAATCTAGCATTTTTCTTCCAAAAGTCATTAATTTTTTTATACAATGATTAAATTTTACTTTCCAAAAAATTATAAACTTATTCCATTCTAAAGGTCTAAAAGATATATAAAAATAATAAAATAATTTTGATATTTTTATTAATATCTTTGTTATTATTTTTATTATTATAAAAATAGTGCAAAATAAATAAAATGGTAGAAATAATGTATGTGCCGTTGGTAATAAAGAATAAAAAATTAAAGGCATTAACTTTGATTTTAATGCTTTCAGTCTTGAATAATCAAATTTTTCATAATCCTTAGGATTATATATTTGATTTTTAGATTCTTTTTTTAAATTGTCATTTTTATTTTTGCTTAATTGAATTTCCAATTCTTTCTCTTTCGCATAAAGCTCTAGCTTGTGCCATTCTTGAGCTTCCAATTTATTGTTTTGAGTAATTAAAACATCTTTTATAACCCTGAAAGAGTCTTTTAAATTTTTGGCATATCTTAATTGATGTTCGTTTTGAATTTTAAAAATCTCTTTTTCATCTTGTATTCCTTTGGTTTCGTTTTTATAACTTTCATCTTTATAATTATCTTCTATATATTGTTCCAATGATTTAAAATCTAGCTTATCTATATCGATATTGATTAAATTTACAGCTTTTGGCTCTTTAAAATAACAAGCACTGAAATTCGGAGTTTTTTCAAATCTTACCCTATCAAAACAAGCTATTTTTTCAAATTCACACTCGTGAAAATCAACATAATCTTTAAAGTGAGAATTATTAAAATAAATATTATCTTTAAATTTAGACATTTTAAAACTAACTTTATTTTCAAATTCAAAGTTCATAAAATTAACTTTTTCTTTTATTTCACAAAAATCAAACGTAAAAGTACCTTTTATAGTAACATTAGAAAAGCCATATAAATTAAAATCATTAAATTCACATTTTTGAAATTCGATATTTCCATCTATATGATTATTGATAGATATTTGTTTAAATTTACAGTTATTAATGCTAATTTTATCGATAATTTTAACTCTCCCATTAATCCGCAAGGACAATTCATTGCAACCAAAGATGTATAATCTTTGAAATTTCACATTATCATCAATTATCAAAGATAGTTTTTTCACATTATCAAAACTTAAATCTTGCTCAAAAACCATATTATTTAAATGTATTTCTAAAATCTTATTTTCGTCATAATGTCGTTTAAAATTATCATTATTAGCATTAAAACGACAAATATCTTTTACAGAATATTGCTTTTCATTATTTAACATTGTTTTTGACATTATATATTTTTCAAAAGTGATTTCTGAATCAATATTTTTTTCGGATAAAAAATTACTTACTAAATCTTCCATTATTTCCCTTCTATGATTTTTATCTCATCATCGCTAAGATTATAGAGTTTATAGACTAAAGAATTGATTTTGCTTTCAAGTTCTTGGGTGTTTGCGTTTTTATCTTGCTCTTTTAATTTTAAAATGGCACCCACTAAATTGACAAGCTCATCGGCTGTTTTTTGATTTTTAGAATTTATTTTTGGAATGGGAAGTTTTTCTACAAATATTTTACTCATTTCATAACCACTAGCACCTAATTTCGCTCCAATTTGCTTAAAATAATAAAAATTAACATTAGAATTTAGTAATGCTGTTAAATATAACAATTCTTTTTTATTATTTGATTGATGAGATAAGATGAAACATTTTTGATTTAACAAAAAGAATTCATTGTCAAAAAACGCTATAAATTTCTTATTCATATTTGGATAAACTATCTTTTCTTTTTCAAATTCATCTAAATAAGCACAATTTCTAAGATTATAAGGAGTTACTCCTTTATCAGCTCTTTTTTCTAATTGGGGATAAAATTCATCAAAATGTTTTTTTAAACTT
>NZ_JBKORB010000008.1:0-84471 GCF_046764905.1 Campylobacter parajejuni | reverse complement strand
CAAACCACTAAGGATAATGTTGAAATTGCTAATGAGAGTGCTGTTATTTCTAATACAGTTAGTGATATAGCAAGTAATATACTTGAAGATGTGAAGAAGAAGAAGTTTTAAGATTCAAGCTCCTTTGGGAGCTTGATTTTTGTTCTAGGATTTTAAATATATGAATTTATGGGATAAAAAAGCCAAAACTTACGCCAGATATAACGAAAAATTAAACACCCTACAAAAACAAAGTTTTGAATATCTGCAAAAATTAAAAATTACTTTTCAAGATAAAAGCCTTATAGATATAGGATGTGGCACGGGGGTTTGGACTCTGCATTTGGCTAAAGAAGCTAAAGAAATTTTAGCCTTAGATAGTGCAAAAACTATGCTTGAAATTTTGCAAGAAGACGCTAAAACACTCAATTTCACTCATATAAAATGTGAAAATTTAAGCTTTAAAGAATGGATACAAAAAAATCCCCATTCTAGCTTTGATATTGCTTTTTTAAGTATGTCTCCTGCCTTAGAAGATACAAAAGCTTATGAAGATTTTTTAAATTTAGCTAAAATAAAAATTTATCTTGCTTGGGCTGATTATAGGAAAAGTGATTTTTTAGACCCTATTTTTAAACATTTTAATACAGAATTCAAAGGTTTTTATAAACAAGATTTAGAAGCTTATTTGCTAGAAAAAAATATAGTTTTTCATAAAATTGTCTTTGATGAAGTGCGCCAAATTCAAAGAAGCAAGGAAGAGGCTTTAGAAAATGCCTTGTGGCATTTAAGTATGAACAAAATCACGACTTCTAGAGAAATTGTAAGCTCTTTTGTTGAAAATGATATTATTGAAACTATAGAATCTAAGATAAAACTTTTAATTGTAAATAACTTATAAAAATATTAAGCTTATATTTATTACAATTTCATCGATTATTTCAAAGGAGTTTTAATGATTAAAAATTTAATTATAAAATTTGGACGCTTAGTTTTGGATATCATTGCGGCTGTTTCTTTTATCATCGCCTTGCTTTATTCTCTTTTTATGATGTTTAGTGTAGGGTTTTTGATAGGTTTATTGACCTTGGTAACTAGCTTTATAACCTTATTTCTTAGTTTTTTTGTCATCTATCTTGTCATAGACATTAGAGACGCTCTCGTGAATAAAGCTTAAATTTTCCACCTTAAAGGTGGAAACTCAACGCTTTACTTGAAATTTTAAAACTTCTCCCGCCTTAAAGGGAACGATTTGATGATAGTCGTTTTGATAGAGCTTAGGCACTTGCCATTCTTTTTTTTCCAAAGTAATGAGCTTATCATTTTTAAAGTTTAAATCATAAATTTTACAAGCATTATCACTTAAAAATTTTTGTAAATTTTCCCCAGAACTATTTTTTTCAAAAAGTTCGGCTAAAACAGCTAAAATCACAGGCGCACTAAAAACCCCCGCCGCACAGCCACAGCACTCTTTTTCGCTTCTAGGATGAGGCGCACTATCACTTCCAAACATCACCTTCTCATAAGCACTAAAAGCAAGCTCACAAAGGGCTTCTTTGTCTTCATAACGCTTTGCTATGGGCTTACAAAAAAGATGAGGCTGCATTTTGCCCCCGATTACATCATCAAGGGTCAGCATTAAATGGTGCAAGGTAAGGGTGGCGTATAAATTCTCATAGTCTTTTAAAAGCTTACAAAGCGTCTTTGTAGTGATATGCTCCATAACTATTTTCAAACTAGGAAAGGCTCGGGCTAATTTTTCGTAAATTTTAGCAAAATTACTTTCCCTATCCATCACAAAATCATTAGTTTCGCCGTGTATTAGCAAAGGGATATTTAAAGCACTCATAGCTTCTAAAGTGGGTCTTAAATTCTCAAGCTCAAAGCTTGCCACTCCGCTACTAGAATTGGTCGTAATCCCTGCTGGATAAAGCTTAATGCCAAAAAGCTCTTCCCTGACACTCTCTAAAAACTGGGCTGTGTAGTTTTGATAAAAAAGCGTCATTAAGGGTGTGAAATTTTCATCCCCACTAGCTTTTAATACACGCTCTTTATAGGCTTTTAAGGCTTTTAAATCACAAAGCGGGGGGATTAAATTTGGCATAATTACCGCCGCACTAAAATCTCTTGCACTCAAAGGTGCGGTAAGTTCTAACATCGTTTCATCTCTTAAATGCAAGTGCATATCCAAAGGATTTTTTAGGGTCATTTTCTCTCCTTTTTTATTAAATTTTAGCAAAATGGATTAAAATTTAGGCTTTATTCAAGCTGGAGTTGATAAAAGCCATTTTTAAGCTTTTTTAAAAGCTTTTTTTGCTCTAAAAAATTTAAAGTGGCGATGATGGTGGGTTTGCTTTGGTTTAAAAGCCCTTCTAATTCTTTGATTTTAACACTCACAAAGCCGTATTCATCGGCATTCTCACAAAAATATTTTATAAGCTCAAAGCGTTTTACTCCTAAGAGTTTGGGTAGAATTTTTTCCCAATTTTTACAGAGCATAAAAAAGCCTTATTAAAACAAAGCCCCAAACAAAAAGAGCTAAAAGCACAGCTAAAAACACCGCCGCACTCGCACAATCCTTAGCCATCTTAGCCTTTGGGTGCCATTCATTTGTGATTAAATCCACGCAAGCTTCAAGGGCTGAATTTAAAGCTTCAACTATGAGTATGAGAAACAAAACACCCACTAAAAATAAATGCTCTAAAAAACTAATTTTTAAGAAAAAACTAAAAATTATAGCAGGGATAATGATGTAAAGTTCAATCCTAAAAGAGCTTTCATTTTTAAATAAAGCCACAATGCCTTCTAGGGCATATTTTGCGTTATTAAAAAGATGGTATTTAGGTTTCACGGATTTGCCTTAAGCTTGGAATTTAACAAATCATATTCTACTTCATAAACACTTGTTTTTATATCAAAATAGCCCAAAAGTGTGCTAAAAAGATTATCATGCGATAGTTTTAGCTTTTTATGTGTTCTAGCTAAATCCATCAAGCTTTCATCATTGCTCCAAAAAATAGCAGGAATGTGGGTTTGAAATTTAGGGGCTATGGCATAGGGCATACCATGAAGATAAATTCCATTTTCGCCTAAGCTTTCTCCGTGGTCTGAAAGATAAAACAAAGAGCTTTGGTAAGAGCTTTTATCTTTTAAGAGCTTAATCATTTTGCTTAAAAGATAATCCGTGTAAAGCAAGGTATTATCATAGGTATTAATCAAAGCTTCATTATCGCATTTAGAAAGTTCATTGGTATCGCAAGTAGGGGTAAAACGCTTAAATTCGGCAGGGTATCTTTGATAATAAGTAGGTCCGTGAGAGCCTTGTAAATGAAGCACTATGATGTTTTGTGTGCTTAAATGATTTAATTTTTCTTTAAAAGGCTCAAGCAAATTCGCATCTAAGTCGCTATTTAACTGCTCTTTTTGCTTTAGTCTATCGCAAACGCCTTTGCATCCGCCTGAGTTATTGTCTATCCATAGGGTATCAACCCCGCTTTTTTGGAGTATATCCATAGCATTTTCTTGAAATTCCAAACCTGAATAATCTTTACGCTTAGAAACAGAAAACATACAGGGCAAACTCACCGCTGTGGCTGTTCCACACGATGAAAAATTGTCAAAAAAAATTACCTTATCTTTTTGGGTATAAAAATTTGTATCATTTTTGGTATATCCTCCAAGAGAATAATTCGCCGCCCTAGCGGTTTCGCCTACAACTAAGATGAGAAGTTTTTTGGTGTTATTATTTTCTTTATAAGCGTCCGGGGCTATGATTTTAAACTCAGGTTTTGGCTTTACAAAACGCTCATAATAACGATACAGGGCGTAAATTTGATAAAAAGGGGTGTTATACATTCTTATTTCATTGTAGTTTCTAAAAAAAGGCACAAAGCTTCTGCTAAAGGGCATAAAAGCAATCAAAAATATAAAAAGTCCTAGCAAGACACTTAAAATTCTAGTTCGCACTGCTTTTAAAAGCCCCCCCCCCCATTAGGCTTTTCGATGCGAATTTTTAAGAGCAAAATACAAAATAGGGTGATTATAAGTGCTAGAACGGTAACACGCCAATTGAGTAAATTCAAAACTTCTTTTGTATCAGTTTGCATTACATTTAATATCATATCAGAATCAATCAAAATGCCATAAAAGCTCATAAAATAAACACTAATACAAGTTGCTATAATAAAAAAAATGGAAAAAAATTTCGTCAAATATTTCACAAAAAGTAAAGATAAAATCATATGCACCAAACCAAAATAAGCCACGATGAAAGCCAAAGTCAGCCCTAAATTTTCACCTAGCTTTTCATAGACAAAAAAATGAAGCTTAAAATTTAAAAGCGTAAGTAAGATGGAGTTTAAAAGTGTGAATTTAAACCAAGAAATTTTAAGCATATTTTACCTTTGCTTTGTATTTAAAGCATTAATTTTAGGTCATTGTTCTTAATAATGTGTAAAGATAAATAAAAATTTTTTATGCTATGATTTTGGCTTTATTATAATTTTGAAGGAAAAAAATGAAATTACTTTCTTGGAATGTGAATGGTTTAAGGGCGATTTGTGATAAGGATGCTTTAGAATGGCTAAGAATTGAAGGGGCTGATTTTGTAGGTTTTCAAGAAATCAAAGCCCACGAGGATAAATTTCCTAAAAAAATTTATGAATATCCTTTTAAGCATATGTATTTTAATTCGGCTAAAAGGGCGGGATATTCGGGTGTGATGAGCCTTTGTAATTTTGAGTGCGAAGTGAAAAAATGTGAATTTTTTGATGATGAAGAAGGCAGGGTTTTAGAGCATCGTTTTAAAAACATAGCCCTTTTTAATATCTATTTTCCCAATGGGCAAAAAGACCAAGAGCGTTTAAATTTTAAAATGCGATTTTATGTGGATTTTTTGCTGTATTTGGAAAAACTTTTAAAAGAAGGGCTTGAGATTATAATTTGCGGCGATGTCAATACCGCTCATAAAGAAATTGATTTAACTCATCCTAAAGCCAATGCCAATACTTCGGGCTTTTTGCCTATTGAAAGGGCGTGGATAGATGATTTGTTAAAGCTTGGTTTTATAGATACTTTTAGAGAAATCAATGCAGATGTAAAAGAAAAATACTCGTGGTGGTCTTATAGAATGAAGGCAAGGGAAAGGAATGTGGGCTGGAGGATTGATTATTTTTTCATTTCAAAGGGTTTAAGAGCCAAGCTTAAAAATGCTTTCATAAGAGCTGATATTTTAGGTTCTGACCACGCCCCTGTGGGTATAGAAATAGATATTTAATATCCAATGGGGAAAACTCACTAGAGTTGAAGCAAACTGCTTGAATTTAGCTTAGCACGAATTTGACTAAGTCAAATTCTTGTGATGATGGTTATGGAGTGAGATTGCTTCACTGCGTTGGCAATGAGGGCTGAGATTTGTGGCTTGTATCCTAACTTGCCTTTTAGCATTGCTCCTTTTACCCCCCCCCCCTTTTTTTTTTAAAGACCACGCCCGACAATGGTGCAAGGGAGTTTTTGCTTGTTATTTTTTAATCAAATTTTTTGCTTTTTCCCAAAGTCTAATGCCTAATTTTTTTGCTTTTTTAGAATTTAAATCTTTGTATTTTTCCCCAGCTATTTTTTCAAGTTCG
The DNA here is from genome assembly GCF_046764905.1 of Campylobacter parajejuni. Taxonomy (NCBI): domain Bacteria; kingdom Pseudomonadati; phylum Campylobacterota; class Epsilonproteobacteria; order Campylobacterales; family Campylobacteraceae; genus Campylobacter; species Campylobacter parajejuni. The sequence continues at coordinate 78,865 of NZ_JBKORB010000008.1, read as the reverse complement.
AAAAGTTCTTGCTTGAAGCGATTTAATTTTCTTTGGGTTAGCTCATTAAAATCATTGATTTTAGGATTTTTTTTAATCTCATTTAAAACCAGTATCAACTGCTCTCTACTTTCACTTGCAAGGCGTTTAAATTTGGCAAAAAGATTATCAAGCTCGTATTCTAATAAATTTTCAACTATGCTCTTGCAAGGGTCTTTTTGTGTTTGAATTTCTTTTTTCAAAAGAGCGATAAAATCATCTTCTATGCCTATGAGTTCCTTGCTTTTTGCACTCACATCTTCTTCAAAATTAGCATACGCCAGTGAGGTTTTAAATTTTTCCATAGCCAAAACAATCCCATCTCTAGTTCCCTTAATCACGCCCAAACAAAGGTCTTTTGCGTAAGCCATAGCTTCGTTGGCTATTTCAAAAGCAGTGTTTAAAACAATACTTGAAATTTTTAAAATTCTTTCTTTTTCAAAATGGGCTTCACAAATTGCGTTATACACAAGATTTTTAGCGATTTCACTACTAGTAAGCTCTATATCTTCAGCCTTTTCTAAGGTAGTTAAAAAGGCACTTTCAGCCGTTTCTTTTAAAATTCCAAGCATTTCTATATCAAATAAAATAGCATCATTTAAACTCCCGCTAAATCCATCGCAAAAGGAGCATTCTTGTAAAATATTTTCAAATTCAAAAAAATTATCGCTGATTTGATTTTTAATCAAATTCTTTTGATTTTCAATCTGTTTATTTAATAACTCAGCTTCGCTCATATAATCATAAAGCGAATTTTGCGCATCTACAACACTCGCCTTAACCAAAGCTTTGATGATTTTTGTAACATTTTCATCATTAAAAAAATCAAGTTTTTTCAAAATAGTTAAAAATTCAACCAAAAGAGCATTTAAAACTTTTTTTGTTTCACGAGGATTATGTGAAATTTGCTTATAAGCAAGATTAAAACTTAAATCCTCAAGCAAATCACTTGCCTCGTCTTTACCGAGCTTTGATAAAGAATTTTCAAAAATAATTAAAGTATTTTTCATCTTTCCTTCTTTCTTAAAGCACAAATTTGGCTTTAGCTTTTAATTTATCAAACAATTCTAAGCGTTCTTCTTTGCTAGTTACGCAAACGCTTAGCAAATAACTTTGATATTTTCCACTCGTGCTTGAATTTGAATGCTTAAATTTATACTCCCTTTGACCTAAAAGTTCTTCAAAAATTTCACTTGCACTAATATGCACTTCCAAAATCACCTTATAATCCCAAAAAGTAGGATAATTGATTTTAGGTTCTTTTTTAAGTTCGCACAAATTTACCACCCCTACCCCCTTCTTTGCTTTGAAGCATTATATCGGTAATAATCATTGTTTTATCTATGGCTTTAACCATATCATATAGGGTTAAAAGTCCTATGCTCACCCCGCTTAAAGCTTCCATTTCAACCCCTGTTTTGCCCTCACATTTAACCTCTACTATGAGTTTAAACGCATAATCTTTAGAGAGTTCAATAAGCTCTGTTTCAACCTTAGAAAGCATCAAAGGATGACACATAGGAATGATTTGGCTTGTTTTTTTAGCTCCCATTATAGCCGCAATAATAGCTGTTTGAAGAACAGGACCTTTTTTTGCAGTATTGTTTTTAACCGCAGCAAAGGCTTCCTTGCTCATATAGATTATGCCACTTGCCCTAGCTATTCTTGAAGTGATATTTTTATCACTCACATCTACCATTTTGGGATGATTTTTTTCATCTAAATGAGTTAATTCCATCCATTCGCCTTTTTAAAAAATTCTAAAATTATAGCAAAAGCAAACAAATTTAAGATAAAATAAGCTTTTTAATTTTATTTAAGGAGAAAATAATGGCTTATGAAGATGAAGAAGAGTTAAACTACGATGATTATGAGAATGAAGACGAAGAATACACACAAAACCATCATAAAAGCTATAATTACGATGATGATGACTATGAGTATGACGATGATGGCAATGATGATGAATTTTATGAGATGGATTAAAAATGAACAAAACCCTTAACCAAAAGGATATAAAAGTTTTGGGGCTTTCGTCCTTAGGTGGAACTTTAGAATTTTATGATTTTATCATTTTTGTATTTTTTGCCAACTATATTTCTACCAATTTTTTCCCAAAAGATTTAAGTAATTTTTGGCAAATGTTTAACACTTATGGAATTTTTGCCGCAGGGTATTTAGTGCGTCCTTTAGGTGGAATAATACTGGCTCATTTTGGCGATAAATTTGGACGCAAAAGAATGTTTATGATTAGTATTTTATTGATGGTGATTCCTACTTTTATCCTTGCTTTTATTCCAAATTATGAAAGCATAGGTTTTCTTTGTATTGTGCTTTTGATTCTTATACGCATTTGTCAGGGTATAGCTATAGGTGGAGAGCTTCCCGGTGCTTGGGTTTTTGTGTATGAACACGCACCACAAGGGAAAAAAAGAACTTATTTAGGGGTTTTAACTGCTTCTGTTGTAGGTGGAATTTTATTGGGTAGTTTGGTGTTTTTGATTATGAATAAAATTTATACCCAAGAAGAACTTCACGAATGGGCTTGGAGAATTCCTTTCTTTTTGGGTGGAGTTTTTGGGATTATTTCTGCGTATTTGAGACAATTTTTAAGAGAAACTCCTGTTTTTGAACAAATGAAAAAAGACAAGGCTTTAGAAAAATTTCCTTTAAAAGAAGTGTTTAAAAAAGCTCAAATGGGGATTGTTCTTTCTATGATGATTACTTGGGTTTTAACAGGTTGTATTGTTGTGATGATTTTACTTATGCCTAGCTATATGGCAGAAATATTACAAATGAATGCTTCGTTGCAAACCTATCTTCAAATAGGTGGAATTTTGCTTATTTGCCTAGGATGTATTCTTAGCGGGGTTTTGGCAGATAAAATAGGTATGGTTAAATCTTGTGTGTTTTTTGGTGTATTTTTTGGCATTGCGAGTTTGCTTTATTTTAATACTTTGTATCAAAAAAATGCCGATTTGAATTTCGTGTCTTATTTATATTTGTTTGCGTGTTTTTTTGGTGGAGTGATGAATTTTTGTCCTTTGATGATGAGCGAAGTGTTTGATGCGAAAATCAAATTTTCAGGGCTTTCTTTTTCTTATAATATCGCTTATGCTATAGCTGGAGGTTTAACTCCGCAATTTGCTTTTTTCTTACACAGCTTTGCTTTGAATAATTTAAACAATATTTGGCGTTTTTCATTGGGAAGCTATGTTTTTATTTTGGCTATCGTGGCTTTGTTGTGTGCTTTTATTTTTTCCTATCTTAGTAGTATCCAACGCACATACTCTCAGTGATTTTAATACGCTTTTCAAAAGGAGTGGGGCTGAAAAAATGGCATTTTTCTATGTAAATATGCTGATGATAATTTAGCCCCAAAAAGTCATAAAATTTCTTTAAATTCACAAATTTAATCCCACAAAGTTCCTTAAGCTCTAAAATTTTATAAATCGAAGAATTGTTTTTTTCTACCAAATGAGAAGGAGCAAGTCCTGTAAAAGAGCAAAAAGCACTGGCTAGGACAAAACCACTTAGATTAGTGCATTGTTTTAAAGCAAGTTGGTGCTTTTCTAAAATGCAAGTTTTATGTAAAAATACAATCCTTGTTCCTTGATATCTGCCTATTTCTACATTTTTCCAAAATTTATAGGCGTTTTTTGAAATTCCAGCAAGAGAGTGAAATTCGCGGTTTAAAATATAATGGTCTAAAAATTCATTAGGGGGTAAAACTAAACTTTTCATCACAAGTCTTAGAGCCTTAAAAAGGCTCTTTAGTCTTCTTTATTTAAATTTTCTTTAGCCTTTTTAGGAAGTTTAGCTAAGAGATTATCTAGGTCAAAATCAATTCCTTGAGTTTTTGCTTCTTTAACTAAAGCAACTGCAGCTTTTGCATTAAAAGGAGAAGAACCATCGTGTGGGGCAAAAAGATGGTCAGTTATCGCTAAGGCGTAAGCGGATTTTTTAACTTCTTGTCTAGCAGAATGAGGAGTGCGAACAAAACAAATACTTTCAAGCAATACATCATCAAAATTCCAACGGTGCAGCAAAAATCCCAAGAAAGAAATATGATCAACACCCAAAAATTCATTCTCCGCTAAGGCGATATTTTTGTTTGCAGTTTTATTTAAAAAATCTAAAAAATCTTTATCTTTGTGATTGTTTATGAGAAAATTAGAGAAAATCACAATCCCAAGCCTTAAAAGCATAGCACAAGGCACTAAAAGATGGGAAAGTTTTTTATCTTCGTCCTTAAGCCAATTTGTAATGAAACTTGCTTCTTCATTGCAGGTTTTTAAGAAATTTTGCGTATCTAAACCATAGGGTGAAACATCGATTTTAAAATTATCTCTAATAGAATCGGCGGTAACTATGTTGATAATATTACCAATGCCTAGTAAAGTAATCACTTGGTTTATGGTGGAAATTTCTCTTGTAAAGCCATAATAAGGAGAATTAGCCAGTTGCAAAAGTTTAGCCGTCATTAGCGGGTCTGTTGAAATAATCTCAGCAATCTTTGAAGTTTCTATGTTTGAACTCGCTTCATCCACATATTTTCTTAACTTGCTTACGGTATCGGGCAAAGGTGGTAATACTTCAACGCTTTTTAACAAAAGCTCATTCATATCTCCAATCATAGTTGATTATCCTTATTAGCGTTTTTATGAGTTTGTAATTATATCTCAAATTTAATTTACTTATTGTATTTTTACTAGCTAAGATATAATAAAAATTAAATAAAACACAAAATGAAGAAATTTTTTGCCAAAATGCAAAGGATTTTTATGGGTTTAAAATTTAAGAATTTCAAGTATTTGGCTTGAAATTCTTAGTAAAGCTTAAAGTGCTTTTTTAGCAGCTTCTGCGATTTTTGCAAAAGCGGCGGAGTCATTCATAGCTAAATCCGCTAGAATTTTTCTATCCAATTCAATACCTGCTTTTTTAAGACCATTGATAAATTTAGAATAACTCAAATCATTAAGCCTACAAGCAGCATTGATACGCACTATCCAAAGACGGCGGAAATCTCTTTTTTTGCGGCGTCTATCGCGGTAAGCATAGACCAAACTTCTTTCTAATTGTTCTTTTGCTTTTCTAAAATGTTTGCGGCGTCCGCTATAAAAACCGCGTGCTAATTTTAAAATTTTCTTGTGTCTGCGGCGTCTTACTACGCCCGTTTTTACTCTTGCCATTTTTATTTCCTTTCATAAAGTGGCGTCCGTATTGGAGCTTGCCCTTGAAATTTCATTCACAAGGGGAGTTTGAATGACTTTGGGTCAAAAACTTAAATTCCTAGCATTTTTTCAACAGCTTTGACATTGGTGCTATGCACATACTTAGCTGTGCGAAGGTTACGCATTCTTTTTGCAGGTTTTTTAGTCAAAATATGGCTTCTAAAAGCTGAGCCTCTTTTGATTTTATTTTTACCTACTTTGAAGCGTTTGACTGCGCTTTTAACGCTTTTCATCTTTGGCATACGCTTTCCTTTCAACTTAAGATTATTGACTTAAGATTAAAAATTTAAAGTAAAGCTTGAATACTATCAAATTTTTTCTAATTTTTGACTGAATTTTAAATTTTAAAAACTTGGCACAGCTTTTGCTTACCAAGAACTTAGCAATATTTTGGAAAGATTTAAAATGACTATAAATTCGGCAAATCCCTATCAAAATCTAAGTTTATCTAATCCCTTGCAAAATAGCTCTGCTTTAAATTTAATTAAAAATAGCAAGGTTTTAAATCAAGAAGAAAATGAAAAAAATTTAGAAAAACTAAGCTATGTTTTTGCTAAGGTTTCTTATGCAAGTGAATTTGGATTTAGAATCGATGAGAAAGGTTTTTTTGACAAAGATTTAAACAAAATTGCTAATATACCAGAGTCTTATGATATTAACATTAAAAGCGTTAGAAGTATAGCAAAAGAACTCACAAAAGAAGATGAAAGCTTAAACTATAATAAAATAGACTTGCCTTATCTTTTAAACACTTATCATAGTTCATTAAAAGCTCTTAATTTAGAATTTTCTAATGATGATAACGCGTATTTAAGCCGTGATGCTATCTCAAAACTCTCATCAGGTTTTTCAACAGCTAATGGAGAATTTCTAGGTTCAATTTCAAGAATTTACAACAACCAAGAAGAGCTAAACTCAGCCTTAAGCCATATTGCCCATTTAAATGCTTTAATGCTAGATAATAAAATTACAAATTTTCATTTTGATAAAGCCGTAAAAAACACTTCTTCTAATGAAATTTTAAAACCCTATCTAAGCAAAAACGCAGAAGTGTCAAAATCAGGACTTTTGATGAATTTTATCTATCACGATATCAAAACTAGGAATGAAAGTGAAGCAAACTTTTTTATGAAACCTGCTAGTTTGGAGCTTAAATCCCATCAAAATTTACAAAAAATTCTTAAAGGCGAGATGGATATAGAAGATTATATTAAAAAAGATAATGAAAAAAAGATGAGTTTTGACCTTTATCTTTATGTCAATGGTGTGGATAAAAAAACAAGCACTCAGGATAAATTATCTGTATTTTTTCAACAATATATTAATTATCAAAAAGATATGGACTTGAGAGAATTTGCAAATTCAAGCTCTATATTTCAAATTTATGTGCAAGAAAACCGCAATGATTTCGATGCCCTTAAAAAAGAATATCAAAGCCAAAGCCAAGATACGCAAAGATTAGAAGAAGCAAATCATGAGCGTTTTAATTCTGTGGAAAATTTTTTAAATCGCCGTCAAAAACAAGCGAATTTAAACAAAATTCTAAATTCTTATATGTCTGTGATGGTTTAAGACGAATTTTTAAGTATTATTTGTTCTTAAAAATATTCAAAGACAAAACGAGTGTCAAACTATGAATGATAATGAAAAAATTATTTCGATGAATAATCATCTTTTAGATTACCAGCATAAAGAACTTGTTGAAATTTCAAAAAAGCTTTCTTCGATAAATCAGCATTATATTGACCCAAAAGAATTAAAAATTGTTTTAAAAGAGTTGCTGATAATGATTAATAGGCATTTTTTAGACGAAGAAGCCTTTATGAGAGAAATAGAATATCCTTACATCAATCATCACACAAGAATCCATAGGGAAATCATTCTAAAAATTGAAGAAATTATCATCAGCGAAGCTCAATTTATCAACACTATGACTGAAAAATTAAATCTTGTAGTCAAAGATTTTATTTTTGAGCATACGAGTAACGAAGATTCTAAAATAGCGAAATATTATGAAGAAAAATTCAAAAAATAATATTTTTCATTTTTACCATATAAAATTTATAAAACATTTCACTTTAGCGTTTTATTTTTGTTATAATTTTTAACCTAATTTTTATAAATTTTTGTTATTATCCGTTTTAAATTAAAGATAAAAAATATCCTAATTAAAATTAAGGGTAGATTAAGGATTTTGAAGTGAAAGTATATTTAGATAACAATGCAACAACAATGCTTGACCCTAATGCTTATGAGTTGATGTTGCCTTTTTTAAAAGATATGTATGGAAATCCCAATAGCTTACATCAATACGGAAGTGCCACACATCCTGCTCTAAGAGAAGCACTGGATAAGCTTTATGTAGGGCTTGGGGCAAGTGATTTAGACGATATAGTTATAACTTCCTGTGCGACAGAGAGCATTAACTGGGTGCTTAAGGGGGTGTATTTTGACCATATTTTGGATAAGGAACGCAATGAGGTGATTATTTCTAGCGTAGAACACCCTGCTGTTACTGCTGCTGCTTATTTTTTGAAAAGTCTTGGAGTGAAGATTATAGAACTTCCAGTCAATGAAGAAGGGGTTTCTACGATAGAGGATTTACGCAAGGTTATAAGCGATAAAACCGCACTTGTAAGCGTTATGTGGGCAAATAATGAAACGGGGATGATTTTTGACATTAAGGCTATGGCGGAACTTGCTCACGAATTTGGCGCTTTATTTCACACCGATGCCACTCAGGCTGTGGGTAAAATCAAGGTCAATTTAGGCCAAGTGGATGTGGATTTTGCTTCCTTTTCAGCTCATAAATTCCACGGGCCTAAAGGTGTGGGTGGGCTTTTTATTAAAAAAGGTGTTGGACTTACTCCGCTTTTACACGGAGGTGAGCATATGGGGGGCAGGAGAAGTGGAACTTTAAATGTGCCTTATATAGTGGCTATGGGCGAGGCTTTAAGAATTGCAAACACTATGCTTGATTTTGAAGACTCTCATATCCGTCGTTTAAGAGATAAGCTTGAAGATGAAATTCTAGCCATACCCGATACTAGCGTAGTAGGTAGCAGACAAAACCGCGTTCCTAATACGATTTTAGCAAGTATTAAGGGCGTTGAAGGTGAGGCTATGCTTTGGGATTTGAATAAAAACGGCATAGCGGCAAGCACGGGTTCAGCCTGTGCAAGCGAAGCTTTAGAAAGCAATCCTATTATGGAAGCCATAGGAGCGGAAAATGATTTAGCACACACAGCTTTAAGACTTTCTTTATCGCGTTTTAATACTGAAGAAGAAATTGATTATGCTATAAAACAAATTAGAACAGCAACAGAGCGTTTAAGGGCTATTTCTTGCACTTATGCTTATAATCCAAATAATTATAAATAAGGATAAAAAATGGGAAAAAATAGTTTAATTGGTGGTTCAATTTGGGATGAGTATTCTCAAAAAGTTCAAGATAGAATGAATAATCCTTTGCATATGGGAGAATTTAGCGAAGAAGATGCTAAGGCACGCAATGCTAAGCTCATAGTAGCGGACTTTGGTGCGGAAAGTTGTGGGGATGCGGTAAGACTTTTTTGGCTTGTAGATGAGAAAACCGATAAAATTATCGATGCTAAATTTAAAAGTTTTGGCTGTGGCACAGCCATAGCAAGTAGCGATACTATGGTAGATCTTTGTATAGGAAAGACTGTCGATGAAGCTGTAAAAATTACAAATTTAGATGTGGAATTTGCAATGAGAGATAATCCAGAAACCCCAGCTGTGCCGCCTCAAAAAATGCACTGCTCGGTTATGGCTTATGATGTGATTAAACAGGCTGCTGCACATTATAAGGGTATAAGCCCTGAAGATTTTGAAGACCAAATTATAGTTTGCGAATGTGCCAGAGTAAGTCTTGGAACTATTAAAGAAGTTATTAAGCTTAATGACTTGCATTCCGTAGAAGAAATCACACAATACACTAAAGCAGGTGCTTTTTGTAAATCCTGTATCAAACCGGGCGGACACGAAAAAAGAGAGCATTATCTAGTCGATATTTTAGCAGAAACTAGGGCTGAGATGGATAGAGAAAAGCTTAAAAATTCTATGAAAAGTGATGTAGCTTTTGACGAGATGACTATGGTAGGACAGCTTAAAGCGGTTGAAGCGGTTTTAGACACTGAAATTCGCCCTATGCTTCAAAATGATGGGGGAGATTTAGAAGTGATAGATATACAAAAGGCTGAAGGAAAGGCTATTGATATTTATATTCGCTATTTAGGAGCTTGTAGTGGTTGTTCTAGTGGAAGTGGGGCTACTCTTTATGCCATTGAAACCATTTTACAAGAAGAATTAAGCCCTAATATACGCGTTATGCCCGTGTGAGATTTAAGCCTTAGGGCTTAAATCAAGGGGCGGTAAATTTTCTATATAAATGCTACGGCTTGGGAAGGCAAAGCTCAGGCCGTTTTTCTCAATGATACGCATAAACTCAAACATCAAACTTTGTTTAGCTTCTCTGTAAGTTTTGGCATCTATAGCCTTAGTGTAGAAGTAAAGTTCTATATTGATACTGCTATCGCCAAATTCGCTCAAAGCCACATAACAAGCGTTTTTATAACCTTCTAAATCATTAACAGAGACTAAATTCTGGCGGTATTTTGTGGTAAAATCACCATATTTTAAGGCACTATCATCTTCGTGGGCTACTAAGGGACTGGTGTGTAAAAATTCTCTCAAATCTTTTACACATTGCTCCAATTTTTCGGGAGTGGCGTCATAGCCAACACCTAAATACATTTTAACGTGGCGACCTATGCGTCTTTTGCTCCAGTTTTTGATATTGGCTCCCATAATGGTAGAATTGGGTAAAAACACAAGAGAATTATCAAAGGTTCTAATGGTCGTTTTTCTAAGTCCCGTTTCAACAACGGTTCCTTCGACACCTGAAACTTCTATCCAATCTCCTTGATTAAAGCTATTATCAAAAAGCAAAAGTATGGAAGCAAAGAAATTAGCAATAATGTCCTTTGCTGCTAAAGCCACAGCCAAACCCCCTATACCCAAAGACGCTATAATAGCAGAAATATTAAAGCCAAGTCGAGCCAAAATATAAAGCAAGGTTATAAGCACCACAGCAAAGTCTAAAATTTTGATGATTAAATTTACTACTTCTTTTTTTCCGCTTTTTTGAGCAAGTTTTGCGATAAAAACTACTCCATAGCCATCTAAAATTCTAAAGACAAGCCATGCAATCAAAATCGTATAGATTATATGGAAAAGATTGCTTAAATTTATACTCAAAGGTGCAGGATAAGTTGCTATGGTAAGACAAAGGGATATAGCATAAACAAGCAATAAAAAGCCTACGGGTTTTTTAATATTTTCAATAAAAACAACTTTAACATCGCTTATATTGTTTTTATTTCTATAAAAAAGCTGAACGAGAAAAAAATACACTATATTAGCAAAGAAGCGTCTTAAGGATAAGAAAAATATCAAAACTAAGGCAGAAATTACTATTTTTCCAATATTAACAAAATTTATTCCCACTGCATTGTTGATAGTATCTATCCAAACTTGAAGTCCAAGTAATGAAAAAAGATAATTGCTTTCAAGCAAACTAGCATTAGAGCGTAAATATTTAAGGATTTCAGAATAAGAATCCACAACATTGTTGATATATCTTTCTTTTATAGTGATTTTTCCTAATTCTTCTTCATCGGTAATTTTGCTTTTAAGGCTGTTAAAATTTACGTTAGAAGATTTTTGTAAATTTTCCATTGCCTTATCAACAGCGGCAACTAAATCTTCGCTACTTGCTGCATTTTTAAAGAGTTTTTCCACGTCAAACAAGGAAGAGTAAAAGCTTTCGACAATATTAAAATAAATAAGATTAAGAGTAGTATCTGCGTAAATATAAGGCTTATTAATATTCTTTTTTTGGATGTCTAGTAATTCTTGTTTGGCCTTTAAAAACTTACTCACAGCTTCTTCATTGATTTTTTGTCCTGCTATGACATCGGGTATTTTTGCTAAAATGACCTTTTTGTCTTCTTCAAATTCGTTTAAAATACCATTAAAAGCACTTGAATTTTCATCATTATTTTTTTTAAATTCTCTAATTTGATTGTTGATATCAACATATTTTTCAACCAGAGTGTAAATTCCCTTATCTTCTTTGCTGAAATTTGTATCGATAAATCGAAATTCTTGTGCCACAAGGGACAAAATCAAAAAACATAAACCGAAGATAATCTTTTTCATTGAACTTTCCTATCTTGAATTAAAGTAAAAATTCTTGCTTTAAAATCATATTCGTAAATTTCACCCGTTTCGATGATATAATACCAAGCGTGAACCTCAAGTTTTCCTTCATCTAAGCCTTCTTTGACTCCGGGGTAAGTGAGTATATTTTGCAAGGAATTGACTAAATTTAGCTTTTCTGTAAGCCACGCCCTCATAGCTAAATCATCTCTTGCAAAAATCAGCACATCTTTTTTTATGGGTTCGATTAAACTCAGCCATTTTTTGACATTGGGGATTTTATCAAGCTCTTCATCAGGGTGGTAAAGATAGTTGCAACCCCCGCAATTGCTATGTCCGCAAACGACTATATTTTTCACACCTAAGGTATTAATGGCGTATTCTATGGCTGAGGTCGTGGCTAAATAATCACTTCCTACACGGTAAGGTGGAATGATATTGGCTATATTGCGTACGACAAAAAGCTCACCCGGACCCGTATTTGTAATTAAATTTGGAATTACTCTAGAATCAGAACAACCTATAAAAAGAGTATGGGGATTTTGCTTATTTTTAAGGCTTTCAAAAAGCTCCTCGTGCTCTTTAAAATCCTCTTGCATAAATTTAATCGCACCGCTAATAAGATTTTCCATAAAACCAACCTGAAACTAAAATCTTGAAATTATAACAAAATTTCAGCAAAGATTTCATTTAAGCATTTAAGATATTATAAATTAACTTTTTATTTAGTCTAATATGTTAGACTTCGTTCAAGATTTTAAAAAATCTAACAATTTTGCAAGGAGAATTTATGAGTCTTTACGATAGAGACTATTCAAAATCAAAAGAATTTGAAAATACACGTTCAAGTGAGTTAAGTATTTTTATCAAGCAAACTTATCAACTTTTTGCCGCTTCACTCTTAGCTGCAACGGTGGGTGCTTATGTGGGAATTTTTGCTTTAGCATCATTTTTTATACAATCACAAGTAACTTTTTGGATACTTTTTGCAGTTGAAATTGGGCTTTTATTTGCATTGCAATGGAAAAAAAGAGAAGCTCCATTAAATCTTGTTTTGCTTTTTGCCTTTACCTTTGTTTCAGGGCTAACGCTCACACCTTTGCTTATTTCGGTTTTAGCTTTACCAGCGGGGGGAATCATCATCGCTCAAGCCTTTGCTTTAACAACCGTTGCTTTTGCAGGACTTAGTGTGTTTGCTATGAACACTAAGAAAGATTTTACTATGATGGGTAAGGCTTTATTTATTGTTTTAATTGTAGTTGTGGCAGCGTCTTTGCTTAATCTCTTTTTCCAAAGCGGACTTTTAAATTTAGCTATCTCAGCTGTGGCAGCGATTTTATTTTCTTTTTATATTCTTTATGATACGCAAAACATTATCCGTGGCAATTATGAAACTCCAATTGAAGGTGCAGTAGCTCTTTATCTTGATTTTGTTAATCTTTTTGTATCTTTACTTAACATCTTAAGAAGCTTCAATAGCCGATAAATTTTTGTGGGAATTTCCCACAAAAATATTAAATTTCAAAACTTTTCAAGCTTTATTTAGCTAAAATACCCAACTCAAACAATATTATTTTTAGGAAGTTTTAATGATAAGCCTTTTAATCCTTTTACAATTTATTATCGTTGTAATTATTTGTATAGCGGTTTTGCTTCAAAAAAGTTCAAGCATAGGACTGGGAGCTTATAGCGGGAGCAATGAAAGTTTATTTGGCGCCAAAGGACCAGCTGGATTTTTGGCAAAATTTACCTTTGTTATGGGAATTTTACTCATTGCAAATACTATTTCTCTTGGCTATTTATACAACAAAACTAGCAAGGACTCTCTAGCAGAGAAAATTAAAGTAGAAAGCAACACTACTATTCCAAGTGTTCCTACCCTGCCTACTACCCCAAATGCAAATTCTATTATTCCAAACGCACCACAACTTCCAAGTGATGTTAATTCAAGTAAATAGTTAAAGGAAATGATAATGCTAAATGAAATTTTTAACAAACAAAAAACTCAAAGTGAAAAATCTTTAGAAGCCTTAAAAAAAGATTTTACCACCTTAAGAACAGGCAAGGTTAATACGCATATTTTAGACCCTATTCAAGTTGATTATTATGGTAGTGCTACCCCGCTTAATCAAGTAGCGACTATCTTGGCAAGCGATGCTTCAACTATTAGTATCACTCCTTGGGAAAAACCCTTATTAAAAAGCATAGAAAGTGCCATAGCTGCGGCAAATATCGGTGTAAATCCTAATAATGATGGCGAAAGTGTAAAATTGTTTTTCCCTCCAATGACTAGAGAGCAAAGAGAAGAAAATGTAAAACAAGCTAAAGCTATGGGCGAAAAGGCTAAGGTTTCCATAAGAAATATACGCAAAGATGCTAATGATGCGATTAAAAAACTAGAAAAAGATAAAGCCATCAGCGAAGATGATGCTAAAAAAGCTTATGATGAAGTGCAAAAACTTACTGATACTTATACGACAAAAATTGATGAAAATGTCAAAAATAAAGAAAGCGAACTTTTGAAAGTTTAAATTTGAGGATTTAAAGATGAATTTAGAGCAAATTTATAAAGATTGTGGTGCTTATTTAGAGGGACATTTTTTACTGAGTTCGGGTAAGCATTCGCAGTTTTATCTTCAAAGTGCAAAGGTGTTGGAAAATCCAAAATCAGCAGCAAAACTTTGCGATGCACTTGCAAAGATTATTGCAAGTTACAAAATAGAATTTGATAGCATTTGCTCTCCTGCTTTAGGAGGGATTTTAGCGGGTTTTGAGCTTGCGAGAGCTTGTGATAAGCGTTTTATTTTTAGCGAAAGAGTAAATGGCATAATGAGCCTAAGACGCGGTTTTGAAGTGAAAAAGGGCGAAAAATTCATCATTTGCGAAGATATTATCACCACAGGGGGCAGTGCCTTAGAAAGTGCAAAAATCATTGAAAGTTTAGGTGGCATTGTTGTATCTTTTGCAGCTCTGGCAAATCGTGGCTTTTGTGCGGTAGAAAATTTAAAATTTACCCCACAAGAAAAGGTAAAAGATAAGGCAAAATTACCCCAAAATTTGCCCCTTTTTGCCTTAGGGAATTTTGAATTTGAAATTTACGATGAAACAAATTGTCCGCTTTGCAAACAAGGAAGCAAAGCTATAAAACCGGGGAGTCGTGGGAATTAATGAAAACTAAAGCAAAAATTAGCTCTAGATGGCTAAGATTTAGAGCTTTGCTTATAGATATTTTTCTTATTTATGTTCCTATTTTATATTTATTTTATTTTCTATTGGGCTCTAAAGAAGCTTTTTTAAACAACCCTTTTATCACAGCTTTATGCACCTTTTTATTTGGTTTTATTCAGGCTTTGTTTTTAGCAAAAAAAGCACAAAGTCCCGGACTTAAGGCTTATGATTTGTATTTGATTGACACAAAAACAGGGAGAAAATTAAGTTTTCTTAGAATTTTACTAAGATATCTCATATTTATTATAAGTTTTGGCTTACTCTTTGGCTTGATGGTTAGTTTTTTAAGGAAAGATAGTTTAAATTTACACGATATTCTAACTCAAAGTTGTATAGTTATCAAAGCATAAAGAAAGGTTAAAAATGCACAGAAAAAGAATTTACAATCCAAGCTCAAATGAAAATTTAAATGATAGAAAAGTTTTTAATGGAAATCCACATGGAATTTTAAATTTTACTAAGGCAAAATATACTTGGGCTTTGAAGCTTTGGGATTTGATGGAAGCAAATACTTGGTTTCCAAAGGAAGTCGATACAACTAAAGATGCTCTTGATTATCGCTGTAATCTTACTGCAGGCGAGAAAAGAATGTATGATTTGGTTTGGTCTCAGCTTATTTCTATGGATAGTTTTCAAACCAATAATTTAGCAGATAATATTAATCCTTACATCACAGCCCCTGAAATCAATGCTGTTTTAGCCCGTCAAGCTTATGAAGAGGCAAATCATTCAAAATCCTATGCGGTAATGGTTGAAGCCATATGCGATAATACCGACTTAATCTATGAAATGGAAAAACACGATGAAACCTTGCGTGAAAAAAATGACTTCATTTCAAGCATTTATGAAGAATTAGCCGGCGATGTGGATGATAATAAACTTCTTTTAGCTATGGTGGCCAATCAAATTTTAGAAGGGGTGTATTTTTACAGCGGATTTACAGCTATTTACGCCCTTGCAAGAGCGGGCAAAATGCTAGGCTCTGCCCAAATGATTCGCTTCATTCAAAGAGATGAAATCACACATCTTTTACTCTTTCAAAATATGATTAATTCAGTACGTAAAGAAAGACCTGATTTATTTAGCGATGAAAATATAGCTAAAATTTATGATATGTTTAAAAGAGCAGGTGAGCTTGAGATTAAGTGGGGTAAATACATCACTCAAAATCAAATCATGGGCTTTACAGATGATATCATAGAAGAATACATCCACTATCTTGTAGATCAAAGACTAAGTGCAATCAATTTAGATAAATTATATAACGCAAAACACCCTATTAAATGGGTAGATGATTTTTCAAAATTTAATGACCAAAAAAGTAATTTCTTTGAAAGTAAGGTAACAAACTATTCTAAGGGCAGCATCAGTTTTGATGATTTTTAAAGCGAGCTTTGAGCGATGAAAAAAGAAAATTTAGCCTTGCTTTGTGATTTTTATGAATTTACAATGTCTCAGGGCTATTTTAAGCAAGGCTTAAGAGATAGAATTTGCTATTTTGATGTGTTTTTTCGTAAGGTGCCTGATGGGGGAGCTTTTGCGATTTTTGCAGGGCTTGAAGATATTTTAGACTTTGTAAGTCATTTAAGCTTTAGCGAAGATGATATAGAATTTTTAAGAAAACAAGAACTTTTTGATGAGGATTTTTTAGCTTTTTTAAGCGAGTTTAAATTTGAAGGCGAAATTTATGCTATGTGTGAAGGCGAGCTGGTTTTTGCCAATGAGCCTTTGATGATTATCAAGGCAAGGGCTATTGAAGCACAGCTTTTAGAAACTTTTTTGCTTTGCACTATTAACCATCAAAGTTTAATCGCTACTAAGGCAAACCGCATAGTGCGAGCAGCGGGAAATAAGCCTGTGCTGGAATTTGGAGCCAGAAGAGCGCACGGAAGTCAAGCTGCACTTAAAGGCTCAAAGGCAGCGATTTTGGGCGGCTGCCTTAGCACTTCTAATACCCTAGCCTGTAAGCTTTACGGGCTAAGACCTAGCGGAACTATGGCACATTCTTGGGTGCAAATGTTTGAGAGCGAATACGAAGCTTTTAAGGCTTATGTAAGACTTTATCCTAAAAATCCCATTTTGCTTATTGACACTTATGAGTGCTTTATGGGACTTGAAAATGCTATTAAAGTTTTTAAAGAAGAAGGTGTCAAAGAAGGAGGAGTGAGACTTGATAGTGGGGATTTGGCTACTTTGAGTGTGGCTTTGCGTCAAAGGCTTGATAAGGCGGGTTTAAGCCATTTTAAAATAGTCGTTTCTAATGGGCTTGATGAATATGGCATAGAGGCTTTAAAAGACGCACCTATTGATGCCTTTGGGGTGGGCGAAAGGCTTATTACCGCAACGCCAAATGCGATTTTTGGCGGGGTTTATAAGCTAGTAGCTAGCGAAGAAAAGGGCATTATCGTGCCAAAAATTAAAATCAGCGAAGATAGACAAAAATCCACCACGCCTCATTTAAAAAGAGTTTTTAGAATTTATGATGAAAAGGGGAAGGCACTTTATGATGAGCTTTTTATTTATGATGAAATTTTGCCACCCCCTCCTTTAAATTGTCAAAGAGTGGAGCTTTTGCGTTGTGTTTTTAAAGAAGGTAAGCCCTGTGTTAGAGTGCCTAGCTTAGAGCAAAGTGCTGATTTTTGCAGACAACAGAGCTTGAAATTTGATGAAGACTTGCTCAAATTAAAACCTAAGAAAAACTATAAACTTGTTCTATCTAAGCGTCTTAAGGATTTAAAGAAGAAGCTAAAAACTCGTTTTTAAATTCCACATAATTTAAAGCTGATTGTTTTAAAAAGTCTATTTCATCTTGACTTAATTCACGCACGAATTTAGCAGGATTTCCTAGTATTAAAGAGCGTGGTGGAAATTTTTTACCCTTAGTTACCACACTTCCTGCACCCACTATACTATCTTCTTCTATCAAAGCATCATCCATAATCACAGCATTCATACCGACTAAAACACGATTTTTTATCACGCAAGCGTGAATGACGCAGTTATGCCCTATGGTTACATCATCGCCTATTATGGTGGGATAGCCTACACTTTTTAGCGAACCATCAGAGCTAAATTCTCTATGCCAAACATGCACCGTGCTTAAATCTTGGATATTGGTTCTTTTTCCAATTTTTATAAAATTAACATCGCCTCTTAAAACGCAATTAAACCAAACGCTGCTATCCTCGCCTATTTCTACTTCTCCTATGATTTTAGCGCCCTTAGCAACAAAAACATTTTGGCTTAGCTTTGGAGTGTGATTTTTAAACCGTATAAGCATTTTTATTCCTTTTTATTCAAGTATAGCCAAGTTTAACTCTATTTTAACTTTTTTAGCTACAATTTTTCTTTAAATTTAGGAGAAGAAATGAACGCATTCGAGCAAAAACGCTGTCAAAGTATGGCTGAAGAAATAGCCCAAAAAATTTTTATCAATGAAGAGCTTTTTTCTGCCTTTTGTCAAATTCCGCGTGAAATTTTCTCTCCTTTAAAAGCCCACGCTTACCGCCTTGATGCCCTGCCTTTAGCTAATTCTCAGTGGATTAGTTCTCCTTTGACTGTGGCTAAAATGACTATGGCTTTAAATTATAAAGATGCTGATAGTGTATTAGAAATTGGCTGTGGGAGTGGCTATCAAGCAGCGATTTTAAGTAAGGTCATAAGACGGGTTTTTACCATAGAACGCATAGAAAATTTAGCCAAAAAAGCAGCCGCTAGCTTTAGGGAATTAGGGCTTTTTAATATCAATGTCAAATTTGATGATGGGCAAAATGGCTGGAAAAATTATGCACCCTACGATAGAATACTCTTTTCTGCTTATGCAACGCATATCCCTGAAATTTTGCTTGACCAACTCAGCGATGGTGGGATTTTAGTCGCTCCTATTTTGCACAATGGCAAGCAATTCATCACACGCATTAGCAAAAATGGCACAAATTTACAAAAAGAACTTTTAGAAGAATGCTTATTTGTCCCTGTTTTAGATGGCAAAGAATGACTTAAAAGCCCTTTAAAACCTTTCTTAATTTTTCATTCATTTCATCAATATGTTCTTTTTGTATAATCAAAGGCGGTAAAAATCTCAAATCATTCTCCCCACAACTCAAAAGCAAAAGTCCATTTTCTTGGCATTTTCTAAGCACATTGGCTACTTTTACGCTCTTATGAAGGCTTAGTCCTTGCATAAAGCCTAGCCCCTTGCATTCTTTACAAAAGCCAAATTCTCTTATCAAAGCCTCTAAGCTCTGCTGCAAATAAGGACTAAGTTCATTTACCCTTTCTAAAATTTTTTCTTCTTTAAAAATTTCAAAAACCGCATTCACTCCCGCACAAACCAAAGGATTACCCCCATAAGTGCTACCATGTTCTCCTACTTCTAGGGAATTTTGTGTTAGTTTTTTATTCAGCACAAAGGCTCCCACACTCAGCCCACAGCCTAAAGCCTTAGCTGAAGTTACAATATCAGGCAAAACTCCACTATGTTCATAGGCAAAATACTTGCCCGTGCGAGCCATACCGCATTGAATTTCATCTGCGATTAACAATATATCTTTTTCATCACAAAGCCTTCTTAAAGCCCTGTAAAATTCAGGCTTTGCGGGATTTATCCCACCTTCTCCTTGCACGCTTTCTAGCACTATGGCACAAGTTTTTTCATTCACTCGTTTTTCAACGCTTGAAATATCGTTGTATGAAGCAAATTTAACCCCTGAAATTAAGGGTTTAAAACCCTTTTGATATTTAGCTGTTAAGGATAAAGCTCCTAAAGTGCGTCCGTGAAAGGAGTTTTTAAAGGCTATAAAATGACCGCCCTTAATGCCTTTTTTAAAGGCGTATTTCCTAGCTGCCTTCATCGCTCCTTCTATGCTTTCTGTGCCTGAATTGGTAAAAAATACGCTTTGCAAGCCAGTGGCTTTGGCTAAATTTTTAGCCGCACTAGCTATGTTTTGATTATAATATAAATTGCTAGTGTGTAAAAGTTTATCCACTTGAGCCTTGATTTTAGCATTAAATTTGCTATGATTATAGCCCAAGGCACAAACACCTATACCGCTTGAAAAATCAAGATATTTTTTGTTTTTATCGTCAAAAAGATAAACCCCTTGCCCTTTTTCTAAAACTATATCAAAACGCTTATAAGTAGGGATAATATGATTTTGTTCTTTATAATCCATTTTTCATCCTTTAACCCACCAAAGTGCCTATACCTTCATCGGTAAAAAATTCAAGCAACAAAGAATGCTTTACGCGACCATCTAGGATATGCACTTTCTTAACTCCATTTTCACAAGCTTCAATGCAAGATTTTAATTTTACATGCATACCGCCTTGGATTTGGGGTGCTAAAATTTTAGCTTGTTCAAGGCTGATTTTTGAAATCAAAGAATTTTTATCATTAAAATCTTCATAAAGCCCCGCAGTATCGGTTAAAAAAGCAAGTTTTTCGGCTCTTAAAGCCTTAGCAATGGCACAAGCGGCATCATCAGCGTTGATATTATAGGTATTAAAACTCTCATCCATTCCAATGGGAGCAATGATAGGTAAAAAATCCTTTTCTAAAAGCTCTTCTAAAACGCTAGAATTTACCCTTTTTATCTCCCCCACAAAGCCTAAATTTTCATCTTTTTTCACGCATTCTAAGAGCGCGCCGTCTTTGCCACAAAGTCCTAAGGCTTTGACCCCTAAATTTTGCAAACTATGGACTAAATTTTTATTAATATGATTTAAGACCATACTGGCTACTTCAGTCGTGGCTTTATCACTCACTCTAAGTCCATTTTTAAACCCACTCTTTACGCCCAATCTTTCACACATAGCAGAAATATCTTTTCCCCCACCATGCACGATTACAGGCTTTAAACCCACTAGTTTTAAAAGAGCTATATCTTGCATCACACAATGCTTTAGCTCTTCATTTTCCATAGCAGAGCCGCCGTATTTAATGACTATGATTTTAGAGCTAAATTTGCGTATATAAGGCAGGGCTTCGATTAAAATTCCAGCTTTTTCTAAATAGCTTTGCATACTCTATCCTTAAGCATTAAAGCTAGTTTGATTATGCGAATTTAAAGAAAGGTCGTAATAATTCGCATCTTCTCTTAAAGTAAAACCATAATGTTTCCAAAATTCATTGCCTAAATCATTGTTTTTAAAGGCGATTAGGGCGATTTTATTGATTTTTTCCTGTTTTAAAGCCTCAAGGCAAAATTTTGTCATTTCGTGTGCTATGCCCCTTTTTCTAAAGTCTTTATGCACACACACATGATAAAAGCCCCCCGTGCGTCCATCGTGTCCGCAAAGTATGCTTCCTACAATTTTTTCATCCACCACAGCTACAACACTTGAGTTTGGGTTTCTATCCAAAAATCTTTCTATATTTTCCTTACTATCATCGATAGAACGCATTCCAAAGCCTTTTATCTCGCTCCAAAGCTTATAAACGGCTTCATAATCGCTTTTTTGCATTGCTCTTATTAGCATTTTTATCCTTTACAAATTTGCAAAGAATTTAAGTCCTTCATCCTCATCAAAATCAAACATTAAATTCATATTTTGAACAGCCTGTCCTGCTGCACCTTTGATTAAATTATCCACAGCACCTAGCACGGTAACACGCTTCGTGCGTGGGTCTATGCTAAAATTTATATCCGCGAAATTGCTTGATTTAACCCACCGAGTCTGCGGAAGCGACTGCGGTGGTAAAAGCCTTATGAATTTAGTGTTTTGATAGTATTTTGTATAAATATCGCGTAATTCTTGTTCTTGCAAATCCTCTTTTAAATTCGCATAAGCACTGATTAAAATCCCCCTTTGCATAGGCACAAGATGGGGAGTAAATTGTAAAATGATTTTCTCTTTGGCTGCGTAGCTTAAATGCTCTTCAATTTCAGGGATATGGCGGTGTGAATTTAAGCCGTAAGCTTTGATATTTTCATTGACTTCGCAAAAAAGATTTTCTGTCTTTGCACTTCTTCCAGCCCCACTAACTCCGCTTTTTGCATCGATAATGACGGATTTAAAATCGATGATTTTTTCTTTAAAAAGTGGATAAAGACTAAGTATGGAACAAGTAGTATAACAGCCCGGATTTGCCACTAAACTTGCCTTTTTTATCTCTTCTTTATAAAGCTCACAAAGCCCATAAACAGCTTCTTTTAAAAGCTCGGTATTGCTATGGGTAAAATGATAATAAAGCTCGTAATCCTTAGGGTTTTTAAGGCGAAAATCCGCACTTAAATCAATGATTTTCATCTTTTTTAACAAGTCTTTAGTCAAAAGCTTAGCACTGAATTCGTGCGGGGTGGCTAAAAAAAGAAGGTCAAGCTCAAGTTCGTTTAAGTCTTTGTTTTCAAAGCATAAATTTAAAGGAGTATTAGGATAAAGTTCTTGGTAATTTTGCCCCACATTAGAGCTTGAGCCTATGTAAGCAATTTTAAGCTTAGGATGATTAAGTAAAATACGCACCAATTCATTGCCTACATAACCACTTGCCCCTAAAATCCCTACTTTTATGCTCACCTTGCCTATCCTTATGAATTTAAAAGCTCTTATTATAAACAAAAAAAGCTTAATTTTTAACTAAAATATAAAGCTGCTCTCGCACATGGATATTGCGATTTTTAAGATTTCTTGAAGCTCTAAAGGTATTGTATTTTTGCTCTAAAATTTGAGTTTTGCCTAAGCTTTGCAGACGCTTTAAAAATTTTTCTTTCTTCACAAAACCTTCGCAATTATAAGAGAGTAAAATCACCCTTGCTTTTAAGTTGAAAATCAATTCAAATAAAGCATCTTCAGCTAATTTTTCCTTGTTAAAAGCACTGCGGTTCCAATCCTTTGGTATGCCACTTACCTTAGAAATATCAAGGGGTTTTTGATAATTTGCGATTAAATTTAGCATAAAATAATTCGAACTATAAGGGTGCTGATTATAAGGAGGGTCAAGATAAGCCACATCGATATTTTCAAGCTCTTTTGCAAGGATATTAGCGTCTTTTTGCACCACTTCAAATTCGCAAGAAAAATTAGAAAAAATAGGCATTTTAAGGCTGATTTGCCCTTTGATGCGTTTAAGAGCATTGCCTGCTTCACCGCCAAATTTACCTATGCCATTTTTACCCTTATAAAAGCCCTTAAAAACGCCACTTGTATTGGCATGAACACTAGCTTCGTAGATTAAAGGAGCGATGAAAAAATGCCTAAATTCCTTAGGAAGTTTTTCAATTTCTAATCTTAGAGTATCAAGATATAAAGCGTTTTTAAAAGTGTAAAAAACCCGTTCATTTTCCTTGATATTATCATTATCTTTTGGGGCGTAAAGCTCAGTGATGAAGCCTTGTTTGAACTTTATATTTTGGGTTAAATTTTTATGGTGCTTTTTTAGAATTTGAAGAAGCTTTGCGTCTTTATTGCTAAGATAGCACGCATTAATGAGCCTTGAATAATCTTCTAAATCATTTGCCATAATAAAGCTTGAATGTGCCTTAGCAAAGCGGCTTACTATGCCTGAACCACTAAAGACATCTAAAAAGCTTATTTTGTCCTTTTTAAGCTCTTTTTTAGCATAATCAAACCCCCTTTGTAAAAAGCCCAGCAAGGCTCTTTTATTGCCTAAATAAGTGATGATTTGCTCTTTTAAAAAAGCGGGATTTTCTTGCATTAATGTATCCTAATGATATTTTGACATTTTTGTGAATTTTATTTGAAATATTACAATATCTCCTATTAAAATATGCTATCTAAAAAATATTTTCTCTTTTCCATAGCAGGAGTTTAGAATCTAAAAGTTCTTGGTTGATTTTCTCGGCTAGGATTTTTCGCACTTCAAAGAAATGATAAAAAAGCTCTAAATCCTTGCTTGGAATGACAAATTTTATATTTTTTTGCCCAAAGCCTAGTGTGCCTTTAGTAGTGTTTGTTCGTATAGTTTGATTATTTCTCTTTGATGTAGGTGCATTCTTATCTTTTCCCATTATGGCATTAGTAATATCATAAAAGCTATCGTTATAATCTTTGTTTTGATAATAATCACTTGCGTGGTAGTATTTGAAAATTTCTAGTGCGGCGTTAAAAAGGCTTAAAGCTTCTTTGCTAAAGTGAAATTGTTGTAAAAATTCCCTAAAGTCAAAGGGCGGGAGTTCTGGTGTTTTAGAATCTTCAAAAAGGCTTTGTTTATAGCCTATGATTTCGGCATTATCAGGATAGAGAACATTAAGCATATTATGCGTGCAGGGGCTTCCTAAGTCCTCGGCACTAAAGGGCATAAGGTAGTTTTTAAGCTCTACAAATGTATTACCCCCCCCCGTATAATAGCCGATTCTCTTACGGGTTTATTTGAGAAACAATTTTGTTTAAAAAATAAAGAAAAAGTAATGCAATCTCCCAATAATTTTTGAGAGATTTCGCTGATTTTACCCTTTAAAACATAGGGGCTTCTTTCAAAATATTTTGCATGGTCATTAAAATTTAAACCCTTAGAAAGCAAGGCATATTTTAAATTTTCTGTGGTAATTTTGTTATTTTTTTCAAATCCGCCATTGCTCACTACTAACACATTGCTTAGATAACTATACTGCCCTAGCACCATTCCCCTTTGATTCTCTTTTATCGCTTTATCCATCTCTTTGATTAAACTAGGTCGCTTTAAATCATAGGTATAGCTTTTAATGGGATTAAAGCCGATTTTATCCTTTTCATAACGGGTAGCAGTGAAAGCCTTGCTACTTATTTTCTTGCCTAAATTTTTACTAAAAATGATTTGAGAAATGCTCCAATCGCTTAAGTTAAAATTTTTTGCCGTAGTAAAAATATGGCTATAAATTTTAAGTCCGCTTTTTTGATAAGGCTCTAAGGCTTCGCTAAAAAATTGCTCAGTTTTATAGTAAAACACTAGCACTTCGGGCTCTAGCTTTAGGACTTTATTAAAAAAGCTTATTGCCTTGTTTTCTTTGCCTTTTTGTCGCTGGTAAGGTGGATTCATAATGATCATGAGCTTTTTCTTTTCTCTTTTTACAATTTCGCTTATGCTTAATTTTGCTCCGCCGTGTGTGAATTTAGGCTCTTTATCATTGGCTAGATAATCAAATTGCACCACATTTTCAAAGTCTTTAATCTTGCAAATATCCACATCTTTAGAATCTAGAGTGCTTAAGTAGCATTGGGCTTTTAGCTCTTTTGGAAATTGATTTTGCAGATTTCCTACGCCACAGCAAGGGTCATAAATGATATAGTCTTTTAAGGAAGTTTTAGAATCCTCGCAATATTTTTCTAAAATTTTGTTTTGTTCGCTTACAAAGAAAAAGGGTGTGTATTCCCCGCCTGTGTCTTTGCGGTATTTATCATCGTAGAGCAGGTGGGATTCTTCTAGTATCTTTAGAAACTCTTCTTTTTCTGGTGGGCGTTTGTATTTTTTCCAAAAGACTTTATGGGCTTGTGGGTTTAAAAGGGTGTAAATTTCATCATTGTTCTCATTTACAAATCTTACTTTATCGTCTTTTTTCTCTACTTCAAAAGCATTTAAGTTTGTGCCTTCTCTAATGAGTGGTTTGAGTGAGCCTACTTCTATGCCTGCAATTTTTAAACTATCTTGGTATTTTGTGTTGTCTAGCATATCTATTAAAAAAAGATTGATTAGGGTTTGCTCATTTTTTACTTCATTTTTAAAGCGTATGGTGTCTTTCCACGCGTAAAAAATGGTAATCATATTTTTCAGCGTGATAGCAATCTTTAAATCTCCACGCTCAAGTAGCTTGGCATAGAATTCTTTAATCTCTTGGTTTTGGTATTTGATAATCTTAGCACTTTGTTTTAGCCTATCATTTATCCTATCAATGGCATCACGAGTGGGTTTGCTTGGAGTTTCGCTATCCCAATGAAAATCGTTGTTAAACATCACTGAATCATCTTGCAATTCTATAAATTCTAAAATGTCGTTGTCATTTTCTCTATAAATAAGAGCAAGGTGGTTTAAGATATGCTTTTGCTTTTTGTTGGTTAGCACGACTTGGGCTAGGGCTTTTGCCCTCTCTTGTGCGTTTAGCGTAAGCTTTGCTTCAATGTATAAAAGGGGGATGCCCTTTTTATCGTAGAGGGTAATATCTCGTCTTGCGTTGCCGTATTTACAAAGCTTGGGGTTGAAATAATCTTGTGTGAATTTGACTTTAAAATTTTCTTCTTCTTGAGTTTGTTTGGTGCTTGTCATTTTATACCTTTTTTAAAATTTTTGTAAAACTAAATTTTGTTTTTATTTTAACTAAATTTTTACGGATTAAATCCACAGCTTTGTTTAGAATTTAAAAGCTTATATCTTAATAAGATTTTATTGTTAAGCCAAGTGATGATTTGCTCTTTTAAAAAAGCGGGATTTTCTTTGATTAGCATTTAGCTTTGTGTGCAACCTATTGGCTTTTTTCCTTCTTTTTTGATAAAAGCCTTTAAGATGATATTTTCAGCTCTTTTGCTAGGTGGGTAGCTATCTTTAAAATGTTTGCCAAAAATTTCATAACTTGGTTTGGGTGGAAAAAAGGCATAAACTATAATTTCTTTATTAATTTTTAAAAGACTTTGTAAAACAAAATAATTTGTAGTGGAATTAGTGCCATTGATTCTATATTCTATCTTGCCACAATTATAGCTTTGAATTCGCTTTTTTAAATTAGTTATGCTTTGTCCTATTTTAAATATTTTATTTTCAATTACAAAAACATACACAAAGCCTTCATCTTTACATTTGGTTTCATTTAAATACCTTATTTCAAGTCTTTCCAAAGCTAAATTCGGTTCTAAAATTGCAATAGCCTCAAAGTATTCTTTAAATTCAAAATCTTCCCATTGGCATTCGTTTTCAAGTTCGTCTATGTGTTTGAGCGGAACAATATTTTTGTTTTTATTTTTTGCCATAATACGCCTTATTAAATTCCTTTACAAAATCTTCTTCTTTTTTATCTAAGTGAAAACTATTCCAAAGTGGAAAATGCTGTAAAACTCGCACATTGTTAAAATTTCCATAACGACAAATATTATTTAAAAATTTATAAACAGGCTGTTCTAATTCTTGTTTTATCTTCCTAGCTTCATCTAAATTTTTGCATTTTATAAAAGCCACGCTTTGAGTCATTCCGCATTCATCGATGAAAATTTTATACTGATTACTAAGACTCAAAAAAACTTTATAACCCTTTTGGTATAGATGAGGGATTTTGCTATAAACTACTTGACTTGGAGTATGGATAAGTTTGTATTTGTATTCTTTGTCTTTTGTGCTGCTAATTAGTTTTCTTTTTGTGTAACGATGTAAATTTGAGCTTGTTTGAATGGGGTATTTTGGTAAAGTGAGATTATTTAGGGTTTTATTAATAATATCCTGAACGATTTGAGAGCAATATAAGGGGATAAAATTGGAATTTGGCATAAATTTAACAAATTGTGTATCTTTGAGTATGTAAGAATTTCTTACTTCAAAACTTTGCGAATTGGGTATTTTTTGAAGCAAAAACCAAGTAAAAGATGAACCAACCTTTGGAAAATATTTTTTTGCCCCACCAATATCAAGGATTTTAAATTGAAAATTTGTAAGTTCTTTTGGTAAAGTATTTCTATCTGCAAAACTCATCCAATTGTTCGGCACAATAAATAAAATATAACCCCCCTTTTTAGTAAGTGTTAAAGCTTTTTTTATGAAAGCTCTTGAAAGATTATGGTTTTTTGATACTCTTTTTTCTCCATTAAATTTAGCATAAGGAGGGTTTGAGACTATCAAATCATATTTTTCATCTTCTTCCAAAAACTCATCAAAGCTTAAAAAATCTTTTATGCTTAAATTTAAATTCTCGCCAAAATACGCCTTTAAATTTTCTATTCTTTTGGGGTTGATTTCATTGAAATATAAGTTCTTTAAAGGAGTTTTTAAGACTGCATAAGCGTGAAAATTTCCATTACCACAACAAGAATCTAAAATTTTCAAATTCTCTTTTTTCCAAAAATTTTCAGGCAAACTATCAAGCATTTCTTTAACACACTCCATAGGAGTGCAAATATCATTGGAATTAATAAAATGACTTTTGTCGATGTTTAGCTTATCAAAATTTTCTTTAATTTGAGAAAAGTTATCAAACATTTAACCTCTCTTTGGAGTTACAAGCATATTAACATAACGCCCTTCAAAATGTGGTTCTTTGTCGCGATTTGCCTTATCTTCAATGCTTTGCCAAATTTTTTCAAGCAAGGCTACACCCGCTTCAGGACTTGCCATTTCACGCCCTTTTAAAAACACTCTAAATCTCACATGTTTGCCTTGTTCTAAGAATTCCAAAGCGTGTTTTACCTTATAATTAATATCATTTTGAGCGATTTTTATAGAAAGTTTAATTTCTTTTATATCGATGACTTTTTGCTTTTTTTTCGCTTCTTTTTGCTTTTTTTCTTGTTGATAACGGAATTTTCCATAGTCCATAATCTTACAAACTGGAGGCTTAGCATCCGCAGCTATCATTACCAAATCAAGTCCTAAACGATTAGCAAGTTCTAAGGCTTCATCGCTACTGATAATGCCATACGCTTTACCATCATCACCTATGCATCTGATTGCATCCGCTCTTATTTCTTCATTGAGCAATACTTCTTTTTCTTTACTCAAAAATGCACCTCATTCATTTTCTCCTTAACTAAATTAATAAATTCATTCAAGCTAAGATTTTTTTGTTCCTTAGCTCTTCTATCCCTTAAAGCAACGCTGCGTTTGGCTAACTCATCATCGCCTAAAACCAAAATCATAGGTAATTTCTGTTTTTCGGCGGTGCGAATTTTTTTGCTTAAACTCTCATTTTTCTCATACACTTCGCTATCGATATTAAGCTCTAGTAATGCTTTTTGAATTTCCTTTGCATAGCCAATATGAGTATCACTAATAGGCACTATACCCACCGCAATAGGTGCGATGAAAAAAGGAAATTCTCCCGCACAATGCTCGGTTAAAATACCTATAAATCTCTCAAAAGAACCCAAAATAGCCCTATGAAGCATCACAGGTTGCTTTTTTTCATTATCGCTAGCTGTGTATTCGAGCTTGAAACGGCTTGGTAGATTAAAATCCACCTGTATAGTCCCGCACTGCCATTTTCTCTTTAGGGCATCTGTAATTTTAATATCAATCTTTGGACCATAAAAAGCCCCGCCCCCCTCATCGATGCCGTATTTCAAACCTTGCTCATCTAAAGCTTCTTTTAAAGCACAAGTTGCTACTTCCCAAATGCTATCATCGCCTATGGCTTTTTGGGGTTTGGTTGAAATTTCCATCTCATAGCTAAAATCAAATAATTTCATCAGCTTATCCACAAAGGCTAGAATTTCTAAAACCTGCTCTTTAATCTGGCTTGGCATACAAAAAATATGCGCATCATCTTGGGTAAATTCTCTCACCCTAAAAAGTCCGTGCAAAACTCCGCTTTTTTCGTGTCTATGCACCACGCCGTATTCAAAAAATTTCAAAGGCAAATCACGATAACTTCTTACATCGCTTTGATAAATTTTAATATGCCCTACGCAGTTCATAGGCTTAATGCCGTATTCTTGCTCATCAATTTGCGTAAAATACATATTTTCTTTATAGTTTGCATAATGCCCACTTAGCTTCCACGCATCGGCTTTTAAAAGCTCAGGTCCCCTAACAGGCTCATAGCCACGCAAACGGTGAATCTTAAAAAGCATTTGCTCTAATTTAGCCCTAAGTCTTGCACCATTACTTAGCCAAATAGGCAACCCACCGCCTATTTCATCATCAAAGGTAAAAAGCTTAAGTTCGCTTCCTAGTTTTCTGTGGTCTCTTTTTTTTGCTTCTTCCATAATGTGCAAATGCTCTTTTAAACTCTCTTTATCGGCAAAAGCAGTGCCATAAATGCGAGTTAGCATTTCTCTTTTTTCATCGCCACCCAAATAAGCTCCTGCAACGCGAGTAAGCTTAAAAAAGCGTAAAAATTTGGTATTTGGCACATGAGGACCACGACATAAATCTTCAAAATCGCCTTGAGTATAGATACCCACATTGCCATCAGGGATACGCAGTAAAACTTCTTGTTTTAAATCATCGTTTTTAAATTTTTCCAAAGCTTCATCTTTTGTGATTTCGTATTTTGAAATTTCAAGTTTTGCTTCGGCAAATTCTTTCATCTTTTTTTCAATTTTTGCCAAATCTTCTTCACCAATCTTACTTTCTACACGAAAATCATAATAAAATCCATCTTCTATAACAGGACCTACGAAAAATTTTGCTTCAGGATAAAGAGCCTTAATCGCCTGTGCCATCAAATGCGCACAAGAATGGCGGATAAGGCTTAAACTTTCTTTAGAATTATCAAAATAAATGCTTTTTAATTTTGTATCTTTGACACTTTGAGTGTCAATTAAACTCTCATTATCCAAATATCCTATGATTTCTTGTTTCATTTTTTTACCTTTTTGGCTCACTGACTCTGTGAGTGTTTATAAAGTTTTGTTTCTAGCTTTTTAAGGCTTAATGATACTTAATTATTTTTGAAATTCAGCTTATTTTCAAAAAATTTTAGAATAAATTTAAGTTTATAGCTTAAACTCACTTCCTGCATTTAAAATCCCGCTGTAATACAAATAGAAAAACAAAATTCCCAAAACAATGCGGTAAATACCAAAAGGAATAAAATCAAATTTAGAAATAAATTTTAAAAAAAATTTAATCACAAAAACTGCCACCACAAAAGCAGTAATAAAACCTATGCTTAAAGGGATTAAGGAATTAGCATTGCTAAGAAGCTCAGGCTCTTTATAAATACTATAAGCTGTGGCAATAATCATCGTTGGAATGGCAAGTAAAAAGCTAAACTGGGCTGCTGTTTTTCTATTTAATCCCAGCAAAAGTCCGCCTATTATACTAGCTCCACTCCTTGAAGTTCCCGGAATCATCGCTAAAGACTGAAAAAGTCCTATGCAAAAAGCTTGTTTAAAAGTGATTTCTTCTAGGGAGTTGATGGAGTATTGTTTGTTTTTGTGTGCAAGTTCTATAAGAATAAACACCACACCGCCAAAAATAAGCATAAAAACAACCACCCAGCCATTAAATAAAGCATTTAAATGTTTTGCTACAAAAAGCCCTATAATTCCAGTAGGAAAAAACCCCACCGCAAGTTTTATCCAAATATCAATGCCTTTAAAAAGCCTTTGCCAAAACACAAAAAGCACCGCCAAAATAGAGCCTAGCTGAATAATAATTAAAAAGCTTTTCCAAAATTCATCTATATTAATGCCTAAGATAGTTGTGCCTAAAATCATGTGTCCTGTGGAAGAAACAGGCAAAAACTCAGTTAAACCTTCGATAAGTCCAAGTATAAAAGCATATAAATTTTCCATTTTTACCCTTGCTAAATCATTACAAAGAAAAATTATAACCCAATGGATTAAATGGGGGGGGGGGTTACTCCAAGATTAAGAATCTTTTTTTACAAGACGCTTGATAAAATATAAAATAACCCCTACAAAAAAGACAAGTGCAAAAAGCTCACTATCGTGAAAATTTGCCAAATTTAAAGCCAAAGGGCTTTCATCGCCACCCATACTAACCGAAAACACGGTAATACCAGCAATAATCACCCCAAAAATACTCTCACCCACTATAAGTCCCGAAGCAAAAAGTGTGCCTCTTTGTTCGCAAATCGCAAGTTTTTCTTCTTTATGAGAATTTTTTGCGTATTTTTTAGCCAAATATCGCATTACAAGATATTTTAAAACCCCGCCTATAACCAAAGGTATATTAACAGCAGGCGGGAGATAAATGCCTATTCCTACAGCTAAAGGGGGCAAAGACATTTTCTGTGTTCTTCTTAGAATTTTATCTATAACAATAATTACAATTCCCACAGCAACACCAAAGGCTATATAGTTCCACTCGATATTATGATGAAAAATTCCTTGAGCGATAGTGCTCATTAAATTGGCTTGTGGTGCTGCTAAAGCTGATGAAGTATCCATACCTTCCCTTGGCATAGCTCCAACAAAACCATAGGCTTGATAGAGTAAATTTAAAACAGGAACTATGGCTAAAGCCCCAAAAACACAGCCTATAAGCAGGGCAACTTGTTGTTTCCAAGGGGTAGCACCTACTAAATGTCCGGTTTTTAAATCCTGTAAATTGTCGTTTGAAATAGCAGCTGTGGCTAAAATAACGCTGGTGGTGAAGATTGCTAAAGCAATGGCAAATTTAGACAAGGTAGGGTCTTTGAAAAGTTCCGCTCCTAAAATCAAAAACACTAAAGATGAAACAATCACACCAATAAGTCCTATCCCTGAAATCGGACTTGAAGAAGAGCCAACAAGACCTGCCATATATCCGCAAGCTGCTGCTACAAAAAACCCTATCAACACAGAGACTAAAGTTCCAACTAGAGCAAAAAGGAGTTGATAAGAAGCTCCTAAATTCGCATCCCCTACAAAGCTATAAAATGTGATAAATAAGCCAACAACCATTAAGATAAAAAGAATAAAAATGCTTTTTAGTGAAATGTCGGTATTGACTCTGTCTGTATTGTTTGAATTTGAAATTTTTACATTTTTGACGATTTCTCTTATCCCATCGATAACAGGTTTTAAAAGTTCTATCAAAGTCCAAAGTGCCGCTATGGCAATCGCTCCAGTTCCTATAAGTCTTACTTTAGCACTCCAAATGTTTGCAGCAAGTTCGGTGGCACTTTTTGTCCCATCAAATTCAAAGCCTGAAAGATAAGGAGTGAAAACACCCCACGCTAAAAACATTCCTGCAAAAAGAGCTAAAGCCCCTGCTAAACCTACAAGATAACCCGCACCCAAAAGTGCTAAAGAATATCCCATAGAAAAACCAAAAGCCATTTTATTCCAAATAAAAGCAAAATTACTCTCACTTGCGGCAAGTTTGAAACCATTACTCAACAAACTAAAAACGGCAGCTATAAAGGAGCCTAATGCGATTTCCTTGATACCTTGTTTTCCTTTTTTATTGCTTTGGTCTTTATTGGCTACTTTTAAAATTTCAGCAGCAGCTCTGCCTTCGGGATAGGCAAGATTGCTTTCAACCACCATAGCTCTTCTTAAAGGTATAGTAAAAAGCACTCCAAGTCCCCCACCGCAAAGGCAAATCATAAAGGTTTGCCAAAGTGGAAATTCACTCCAATACCCACACATAAAAAGACCCGGAATAACAAAAATGACCGCTGATAAAGTCCCTGCTGCTGAAGCTTGAGTTTGGACCATATTATTTTCTAAAATATTTGAAGTCTTAAAAAGACTCAAAACCGCCATGGAAATAACCACAGCTGGAATTGATGATGAAAAAGTAAGCCCCACTTTTAACCCCAAATATACATTCGAAGCTGTAAAAATAATAGTTAAAATACTTCCTAAAATCAAACCCCTTAAGGTAAGTTCTGGTAAATTTTGTTTTTGATACATCATTTCTCCGTTTTAAAATTTACTTTCAACTTAAAAAATATTCTTATAAGTTTAAATTTATAATTTTTCTCAAAGTAAAATAAAATAATACAAAAAAACGCTTATATTTTTATAAAATTTTTAACTTCACATTCGCTTCACTTAAAAATTTTATAATGTCATCACTTTACATTTAAGGAGAAATAATTATGAAAAAAAGTATTTTACTTGCATCAGTACTTTTAACCGGCTCAATGCTTTTTGCAGATAGTCTAAAACTTGAAGGCACTATTGCACAAATTTATGATAACAATAAAACCTTGCTTATTGACTCAATTTATGGCGGACAAATGGCTATTAAGGTTTTGCCAAATACTGAAATAGAAATGGATGATTGTGGTATTTTTGGAACAGATAAAGATGGGACTTTTAAAGATTTGCAAGTTGGAAATTTTTTAGAAAGTAAAATTTCTTATGGAACGTCTGCTACACCAAATACTCAAGCTATTCCAGTAGCTAGAAAAATTGAAATTCAATGTTATAAAAAAGCTTATTGATATAAATCCCTTAAATAAGGGATTTATACAAGCTTATTCTTTGCTAAACTACTTCACTATTCTTAAATAGAAATTTAAACTCTTTTTTAACAAGCAGTTTATAAAATAACATTTATATTTTCATCCAAGGCGAATAATGAAAAAATGGATTTTTATTGTTTTTTGTTTTATATTAGGTTTTATTATTCATATATTTTATATAGGATACACTAACGAACTTTTATTTAATAAATTTAGCAAAAATAACAATACTGATTATATAATTACAGATATTTACTTCCAGAAAGGTTTTTTAACTTCTAAAGGAAGTTTTACTTTAAACAATTCTCATACACAACTTTCAACCAAAATCAACCTTAAGTTTAATAATTATTTTTTCTTAAATAAAATTATAAAAGGAGATTTTACAAATCCTTTTAATTTTTTAGATGAAGTGTTAAAAAATAATAAATTAGGGACTTTTACTCTCAAATTAGACAAGGACAAGGCTAAAATATTTCTAAATATTAAAGATATAAATTCGAGTAATGAAGGTGGAGATACTATCATAAACGGCGGATATATCGAAGCTTTAATGAATAAAAATTTAGAAATTAAAAACATTAAAATACATTTTGATACGATTGATTTTTCTCAGTTTTACACTAAATTTGTATTACAAAATTTAAATTACGAACAATTTTTTAACAATCCATCGCAATTTTATGATTTAAATTTATTTAGCGATAGCGAACAAGAAATCAACTTTGATTATCTTATGCTAGATAACAATAAAATCAATTCTTTTTACAGCAAAAACCAAGTAAATATTAATGAAGAAAATTCAACGCTAAGCTTAAACATACAAGGAAGAACCAATGAAATTGATATTGAGCTTAAATCTTTATTGGGACAGAATTTGAATTTTGACAAAACAAAATTTAATATAACTATAAATAAATTTTTTGATTCAAAATTCAACATCGCTCATCTTATTCAAAAAAATCTTGTTCTAAAAATACAAAATTTAATTCTTGAAAAAAATAAACAAAATATCAGTTTTCAAGGCAGTTTAAATATTAACAATGCTTATCAAGCAAAATTACAGATTATCAGTTCAGATGAGCCTGATAAAATTTTTATTTGGGCTAAAAATTATGGAGGTTTAAATCAATATTTTTTAAAAGAAAATAACAACTTTTTTCTAAATTTATCTTATGATAGCCTAGCTAATCCTCAACTCAAAATTAATGGTAGCGAATTTTCAAATATGGATTTAAATTAATGAGCTTAGCTTTAACTTTTCGCCCCCAAAAACTAGATGATATTTTAGGACAAGATGAGCTTATAGAAGTTTTTAAAAAATTTATTGCCCTACAAAAGCTTCCCCATAGTATATTTTTTGGGGTTGCAGGTTCTGGAAAAACTAGCTTTGCTCGGGTGGTGGCAAAGGAATTTGGCTTAGATTTTTATGAATTTGATGGGGGAAATTTTAAGCTTGAAGAGCTTAGAAAAATTTTAGATAATTATAAAAATAGTCTTTATAAACCCTTAATTTTCATTGATGAAATTCACCGCCTTAGCAAAATTCAGCAAGAAATGCTTTTGATTCCTATGGAAAATTATCGTTTGATTTTAATAGGAGCTAGCACGGAAAATCCTTATTTTGTTTTAAGTTCTGGTATAAGAAGTCGTTCTATGCTTTTTGAATTTAAATTTTTAGGAGCAAAGGAGCTTGAAGTTTTACTTTGGCGCGTCCAAGAAAAAATGAAATTTAGCATTGATGAAGAAGCTAGAGCCTTTTTGCTTAAGAGTGCGGATGCTAGAGCTATGTTAAACCTACTTGAATTTGCTTTAGTTTTGGACGAAAAGCGTGTTAGCCTTGCAAATCTTAAAAAACTTCGCAATGGCGTAAATAGCGAAGGTGTCAGCTCAAAAGATACACATTATATCTTAGCCAGTGCGATGATAAAAAGTTTGCGTGGAAGCGATGTGGATGCGGGGCTTTATTATCTTGCAAGATTGATTGATGGGGGTGAAAGTGCTGATTTTATCGCTAGGCGTTTAGTGATTTTTGCAAGTGAAGATATAGGCAATGCAGACTGCAATGCTTTAAATTTAGCCGTTTCTACCCTAGAAGCTGTTAAAAATATAGGCTATCCTGAAGCAAGAATTATCCTAGCGCAGTGCGTGGTTTATTTAGCCAGTGCCATTAAGTCCAATGCAAGCTATAAAGCCATTAACGAAGCCTTAGCCTATGTAAAAAACAATGAAGCCTTAGAAATACCCGCTTATCTTAATAACAATCACCCAGAAAAACAAAACTATCTTTATCCACACGATTTTGGTGGCTGGGTGGAGCAAAAATATCTTAGCAAGGATTTGAAATTTTATCATAGCAAGGGCTTGGGCGAAGAAGCGGTTTTATTGGCTAATTTACAAAAATTAAAAAAGCCTAAAGCTTAATTTTCTTATGTAAAATTTACAAAATAAATGCTAAAATCAGCTTTTATTTGCAAGGAAAAAGATGATTAAAATAGGAATTTATGGCGCTAAAGGACGCATGGGAAAACAGATACAAGAGTGTTTAAAGGGCGAAACACAAGCACAAAGTTCAATGCTTTATGATAAGGGTGGAAAGCTAGAAGAGCTTTTTGAAAAAAGCGATGTGATAATCGATTTTTCTTCCCCAAGTGGGACCCGTGAGCTTTTAAATTATGCAAGAACTATGCCTAAGCCTTTGGTAATAGGCACAACAAGCTTAGATGAAAAAACCATACATTTAATGCAAAATGCAAGTGAAGTTATGCCGATTTTTTACGCAAGTAATATGTCTTTGGGTGTGGCGGTTTTAAATTATCTTGCTTCAAAAGCTAGTGCGATGTTAAGAAATTTTGATATAGAAATTTTAGAAATGCACCATCGCCATAAAAAAGACTCTCCTAGTGGCACGGCTATGACTTTAGCCCAAAGCGTGGCAAAGGCTAGAAATTTAGAGCTTGAAAAGGTAAGAATAAGTGCAAGAGATGGCATTATAGGCGAAAGAAGCAAAGATGAGATTGCTGTGATGAGTTTAAGGGGTGGCGATATAGTAGGACGCCATACCATAGGCTTTTATGAAGATGGAGAATTTTTAGAGCTTAACCATACCGCTACTTCAAGGGCGACCTTTGCTAAGGGTGCGATTAAAATCGCCCTTTGGCTTCATAAAAAAGAGCCAAAAATGTATGCTATTAATGATTTTTTAGGAATTTAAATGTGTGCGGTTGTAGGAGTGATTAATTCAAAAAATGCTAGCACTTATGCGTTTTATGCTTTATTTGCTATGCAGCACCGCGGGCAAGAAGCAAGCGGTATTAGTGTGAGTAATGGTAAAAACATTAAAACCATCAAGGCTAAGGGCGAAGTAAATCAAATTTTCAACCCCAAGAATTTAAAAAGCCTAGAAGGCGCCCTAGCCATAGGGCATAACCGCTATTCTACCGCAGGAAATTCAAGCTTAAAGGACGCTCAACCCATAGCGGCTACTTCAGTTTTTGGCGATATTGCCTTAGCTCACAATGGTAATTTGGTCAATAAAGAAGAAGTAAGAGCTAAACTCATTGAAGATGGGGCTATTTTTCAAACCAATATGGATACAGAAAATTTAGTCCATCTCATCGCAAGAAGCAAAAAGCAAAGCTTAAAAGACAGATTTATCCAAAGTTTGCAAGATTGTGTGGGGGCTTATTGTTTTGTTTTGGCAAGTAAAGATAAGCTTTATGTAGCAAGGGATGCTTATGGGGTGCGTCCTTTGTCCTTAGGACGCTTAAAAGATGGGGGCTATATAGTAGCGAGTGAAACTTGTGCTTTTGATTTGATAGAAGCTGAATTTATCCGCGATGTCAAACCCGGAGAAATGCTAATTTTCACTCAAGGAAATGATAAATTTGAGAGCCTAGAACTCTTTACTCAAACGCCTAGAATTTGTGCTTTTGAATATATTTATTTTGCCAGACCTGATAGCATAGTAGAAGGCAAAAGCGTTTATGAAGTGCGTAAAAAAATGGGCGAGGCTTTGGCGAAGAAATTTACCTATAAAGCCGATTTTGTTGTGCCTGTGCCAGATAGTGGTGTCAGTGCTGCCATAGGTTTTGCGCAATACTTGCAAATCCCCCTTGAAATGGCGATAGTAAGAAACCATTATGTAGGAAGAACCTTTATAGAACCCACCCAAGAGCTTAGAAATTTAAAAGTAAAACTAAAGCTTAATCCTATGCACAAGGTTTTAGAAGGCAAAGAAATCGTTGTGATTGATGATAGCTTAGTGCGTGGAACCACTTCTAAAAAAATTATATCCTTGCTTCGTGCTGCAGGAGCGTGTAAAATTCATCTTGCCATAGCTTGTCCTGAGATTAAATTCCCAGATACTTATGGTATTGACACGCCAACCTTTGAAGAGCTTATCAGTGCGAATAAAAACGCCGAGGAAGTGCGTGAATATGTAGAAGCTGATACGCTAAGCTTTTTAAGCGTAGAAGAGCTAACGCAGAGCATAGGCGATGAAAGGCAGTATTCTCTCATAAGCTTTGATGGGAATTATTTCATAAAATAAATTTAAATTTTTATTAAGATTTTATTTTTAAAAGCGTTAAGGGCTAAATGATAAAAATTTATCAAGGAAAAATATGAATTTTTTAGAGTGCAAACAAAAATTTGATAAAGAAAACAAAGGCAATACAAGTTATAGGTCTTTTTTAAGAGAACATTTAAGCTTAGGCAAAAGCGTTAATTTACAAAATAAAGCCAATACAAACGAAATAGAGCAGTTTTATAAGTGGCAGTTTCTTTATAGTTTGATACATTCAGGGCTTTATACAAAAGAATTCATAGGAACAGAAATCCATTTACCCAAAGGCAATAAATCAGGCACAAATTTAAAAATAGACGCTTGTATTTTTGATGATAAATCGTGGTTTGAAAAATATCAAAATTACCATAAAAATAATGA
Organism: Campylobacter parajejuni; assembly: GCF_046764905.1. Lineage (NCBI taxonomy): Bacteria > Pseudomonadati > Campylobacterota > Epsilonproteobacteria > Campylobacterales > Campylobacteraceae > Campylobacter > Campylobacter parajejuni. Next base: position 40,196 of record NZ_JBKORB010000008.1, on the reverse strand, counting down.
CATAAACGACTTAGAGTGGATTAAGCAGCATATTATAGCTGTGATTGAATTTAAGAAAAATGATGGAAAAAATGTGCAAGAAATTTATGAAAAGCAAGTTAAGGCTTATTTAAAAGAGAGTGAAAGAAATTTTTGTCTTGGGATTTATTATGATAGTGAAAAATTATTTTTATTTAAAAAAGAAAATGGCAAATTTTTGCGTTATGCGGAAGAATTTAATTCACTTGGGAGTAATTCAAAAACAAAAGATTTGAATTTACACCTTACCGACCCTTATAGCTATATCCCTAATTTTGATGATTTGTTAAATCAAACCCAGCCTAAGCAAGTTCAAAGAAACAAAAGAAACTTAAAAGATTTAGATACCATATCAGGCATCCACTCCACCCAGATAAATAATGCTATGTATAAGATTTTAGAAACTATGGATAAAGTAGGCTTAACCAATCAAAAAGGCTATTCCATTCTAATACAAATTCTAGCGATTAAAATCTTTGATGAAAAAAGAGTTCAAAAAAACCCTAACGCTTATTTACAATGCTACATTACCCAAGAAGAAGAAAATTATAAAAGAATTTCAGATAAAAGTTTTATGGATTTTGTCGGGCGTATTGAAAAAATTATTAATGATGCAAGTGGGAATTACCGCCGTATTTTGAAAGCAAAAGAGCTAGATTTCAAAGATGAAAACCATATAAAAGTCTTAATCAGCGTCATAAAAGAACTGCAAGATTGTTCCTTTGTGGAATCTTATAAAAGCGATTTATATCAGCTTATTTTTAGTAATTTTGCCTCGCATTTTGCAAAAGGACAAAATGGACAATTTTTAACCCCTATCCCTATCATTGATTTTTTAGTGCAAATACTTAATCCAAGAAGTGATGAAAGCATTATAGACCCCACTTCGGGTATTGCTGATTTTTTATCCGTTTCTTATGTAAATTCTCAAAGTAAATTAGATGATAATAATATCTTTGGAATGGATATTGACCCCCAAATGGTAAGCCTTGCTACTCTTAATATGCTTTTAAATGGAGATGGAAATGCAAAGATAGAGCAAAGAGGGGATTTAGGTTCTATTCTTTATAAATTTGACAAAGAAAATGATATTATAGAGCTTGACCCCAATACAAACTACAATGGAGAATGGGACAATAGGGCTGACAATAAAGAGCTTAAAAAATTTGATGTGGTTTTAACCAATCCTCCTTTTGGAAAGGGCAGGGCTTTTTATCCACGCAATGAGAGAGAAAGAGAGCTTATAGAGTGTTATGAAACTTGGAATTTATATACCAAAGCAAACACGCTAGGGGGGGGGATTAAAAAATCCAAAACAAGCAATGAATTAATTTAGGCGTTTTATTTTTAGAAAATGCTTATAGAATTTTAAAGGAAAATGGAAGAGTAGGCATAGTCTTATCTAGTTCCATAGCGGGTATTGATACGCATATCAAAGCAAGAGAGTGGCTGATGCAAAAAATGCGAATTGTTGCTTTATTTGATTTGCCTTCCAATACCTTTGCAGAAACAGGTGTGAATGTAACCATACTAGTCGCTTATAAGCCCAAAAAAGAAGAGCTTATAAGGCTTAGGCAAAATAATTATCAAATTTTTGTAAAAAGTATAGAAAATTTAGGCTATAAAGTAGTTACAAAAGACAGAAATAAATCCTTTCAACCCGTTTATAAGATAAATCCCCAAACCTTTGAGGCACAAATAGATGAAAATGGCAAGGCTAGGATTGATGAGGATTTTACTCAAACTATTGCTGACTTTAAAGAGTGGTGTAAATTTCAAGAGCAAGATTTACAAGATATTTTTATCAGACAAAAGTAAGCAAAATGAAACACTACATAGACATACCACAAACTATAACTTATGGGGATATATTGGATAAAGATTATAGCTTTTCTAGCAATGCTTACAAGCAGTTGATTATAAAAAACAAAAACACAAAAACTCTTAGAGAATGTTTAGATAGAGATTTAACAAGGCTTGATTTGGGCTATGAAGTAGGTTCATTAGCCTATGTAAAATTTTCTAAATATCTTTTTATAAAAAGTAAAGCCTTGCAAGAACATTCATTTTTGCCCAATTTTGAAAAAAGTGCGGTTGAGTGTATTACATCGCAATCTTTTGTGAATATGAATTTGGTAGAAAATGACATCATTATTTCAAAAGATAGCAATATAGGTGAAGTCATTGTGCTTGATAAAAATTACCCAAATGCAATGCTCTCAAGTGCATTGTATAAACTACCTATCACAAAACATAAATATTATATTCTAGCAATGATAAAGCACGATATTTTTAGACAACAATTAGATTTTATGGTTCCAAAGGGAGCTACAATAAGGCACACTAAAACATTATTTTTAAATTGCAAAATTCCCTTTCCAAATCACAATGTAGAATTGAGTATAAAATTTATACAAACCCTTACAAAATCCATCATTAAAAAAGAAGCTTTAATCAAAACAAGACACGAAGAAATTTTAAACCTTATAGAAAGTGAGCTTTTAACTCATCAATTACCCCATAGCTTTAGCTACACTTACCCCACTTTTAAAGAGTTACAAAGTTCAGGACGATTTGATGCGGGTATTTATTCTAAGGAATTTAAAAAAATGGAACTTTATTGTAAAAAATTATAGATATGGAAGTAAAAATTTAATTGATAGGGGCTTTACTTATGCTCGTGGAACTTCATTAGAAAAAAACTTTATAGGCACTCGAGTGGATAGTGATACTTTTAGACAAGGGTATTATGAACTTTTAATTCCTGCAAATATTACAGAATTTGGCACTATCTCAAAAATCACTTTCATTGGCACTAAAACGAAGTTAAAAACAATCCAAAAAGGAGATATAATTTTTGGCGGTGAAGCGACTTTTAAAAGCTGTGTGGTTATAGATGATACACATAATATAGCAACTAATTATCACGGGATTAGAGTTGTAAATACAAATAATGATTTTATTGAAAGTATTTTTGTGCGTTGTTTTTTGGAATTTTGGAGAGTTAAAAAAATGTTAAAATTTATTAGCGTTGGTGGGCAAGGTGGGCATTGTGCACCGAGCTATTCCCACAAAATATCCAAGAAAAAATCGCAACACTTTATCATAATCCTAATTCACATATAAATTATGAGAGTTTAAATTTAGACAATTTTACTCAAAGCGATGATGATTTTTGTAAAAATGCGGGTATTTATGATTTGGATAAAAGCATCAAGCACTTAAAAAAGATACTCAATTCGAGTATAGATAAAATCATTAATGATGAAAAAGTCAATATCACATTTAAAGCGTAAAAGCTTTTATTTTCAAGTTTTTAAAATAGCTTAAAAGTCTCTTTTTAATCTTTTTTAAAGTAAAATTTGTTGCGAATATAAAATTAAGGGTAAGCGATAATAATGCAAGATGAAAATTTAAAATTTGATGAATGGAATAAGCTTAAAAAAGAAACAGAAAAAACTAAAAAGAAAAAATATATAGAAACTAAAAAAATCTATTGGATAAAAATTGGCAAAAATATAGGAAGTGAAGTTTTTGGCAAAGGCAAAGACTTTGCAAGACCTGTTTTAGTGATTAATGTATTTTACAATGGTTCGTTCTTAGGGGTTCCTTTAAGTTCAAAAAGCAAAAATAAAAGCGGAAAAATGTATCATAAGTTTAAAGATGATAAAGGAAATTTACAAGTTGCACTTTTAGGACAAATTAGAGTATTTGATAGCAAAAGAAAATTAGAATTAATTAGCAGTATAAAAGAAATTGATTTTACAACAATTAAGGATAAAATAAAAAGCATTATAGAATAAATACCCCCGCTCTAAGTCGGGGAGGTTATTCACTAAAGAATAATCCATTCTTCGGCTAAACTTTCGTTTAGGAAGTCAAACGGAACTATTATATAACAAATACCCATAAAAGTCAATTTTTATGTAAAATTCATTGCAAATTAGGATTAGGCAAGGTTGCGTTCATACTTGTTGTGTTTTGAGGCAAGTTGTTTGCTGTGTCGATTTGGCGTAAAAGTTCTAGGGTTTGATTAAATTCAAAGCTTTCTTCGGGATTTTGCCCTAGGAAGTTTTGCATAAATTCTTTTTTGGCTATGGCTTCATCAAGTTCTTTATCGCTTCCTTTTTGATAAGCACCTATGCGAAGTAAAACTTCATTTTCTTTTAAAAGTGAGTTTAAGCGTTTAAATTTCCTAGCCCAAAGTTTATGCTCATTACTTATAATATCACTCATTACCCTTGAAGCTGAATTTTGTATATTGATAGGGGGATAAATTCCAAAGTCTGTAAGCTCCCTGCTTAAAACTATGTGTCCATCGAGTATAGAGCGACTTTGGTCGGCTATGGGGTCGCTCATATCATCTCCATCGACTAGCACGGTGAAAAAGGCTGTGATAGTGCCTTTGCCTTCTTCTTTGCCCGTTCTTTCCATAAGTTGAGGCAAAAGGCTTAAAACGCTAGGTGGATAACCCTTAGTTGTAGGAGGTTCGCCAAGAGCCAAGCCTATTTCTCTTTGTGCCATAGCAAAACGCGTTACACTATCCATAATAAAAAGCACATCTTTGCCTTGTTCTTTGAAGTATTCTGCTACGCTCATCGCACAAAAAGCCCCGTATTTACGCATCAGAGCACTATCATCGCTGGTTGCTACGATAAGCACGGTATCATCAAGCTTTCCACCTAAATTTTTTTGTATGAATTCAGGGATTTCACGCCCTCTTTCTCCTATGAGTGCAACGACTTTGATGGGAGCTTTGGAATTTTTAACTATCATACCCATAAGTGTGGATTTTCCTACCCCACTACCTGCGAAAATGCCTAGTTTTTGACCCACGCCGCAAGTTAAAAGCGCATCGATGGTTTTGACCCCTACGGGAAAAACTTCTTCTATAAGTCCCCTTTTCATTGCATCAATAGGCGGACGCATAATAGGCATATACCTAGTCGCTTCTATAAGCCCTTTGCCATCTTTAGGTCTCATAAAGGGATCCACCACCCGTCCTAAAAGCGCATCGCTAACGCCTATTTGCATACCTGCATCGCTTATAAATGCTTTATCGCCTATTTTAAAACCTTCTATGAAAGAAAAAGGACTTAAATAGCTAAAGCATTCCTTAATTTCTACAACCATAGCTAAAGTGCTTAAATTTTCATTTTCATTAGAAACGAGTTTAACTATATCGCCCACCCCTGTTTTAAGTCCGCGAATTTCTATGCTTGTAGCTGAAATTTTTGTAATCTCTCCAAAAATAGCACTCAAATTTTCTTTGCCAAGTTTGGAGCGAAGTTTTTCAAGATTCATTAAAAACGCACCTGTTTAGGCGAGTTAATAAGAGAAAAAAATTCTTCCCTAGTTTTTTGATTTTTAAGAAAAATTCCCCGCAAAGCTGAGGTGGAGGTTGTGGAATTAGCCTTTTGCACCCCACGCATTTCAACACACATATGCCTTGCTTCTATCACTACTCCTACGCCCTTTGCTCCCACATTTTCCATTAAAGCCTCTGCAATTTGCTCGGTAAGTTGCTCTTGGATTTGTAATCTTCTAGCAAACACTTCTACAAGGCGTGGAATTTTGCTTAAGCCTACTACTTTTTTATCAGGGATATAAGCGACATGCACGCGTCCAAAAAAGGGCAAAAGATGATGCTCGCAAAGACTATAAAATTCTATATCTCTTACTAAAACCATTTCGTTATTTGAGCTTTCAAAAAGGGCATTATTTAAAATCTCTTTGACATCTTGGTAGTAGCCACTACTTAGAAATTCATAGGCTTTAAAAACACGCTTTGGAGTTTTTAAAAGCCCTTCCCGTTGTGGATTTTCTCCTATAATTTTAAGCATAGTTGTGATGCAATTTTCAAATTCTTCTTGCAAGTTTTTCTTCAAATTTATTCCTAATTTTTAAGTTAATATTGCAATTTTAACATAAATTGCTTTAAAATTTTATGCAAGTAATAAGGAAAAATTTGATATGATTAAAACTAATTTTATTTTACAAGGAAAATATATGGAAGTAAAAGCAAAGCAATTAGACTCTGTTAATGCGACTGCTAGTGTAAAAATTCCTTCAGGAATGATTAAAAATGAAGTAGAAAATTTAGCAAAAAAAGCTTCTAAAAGTGTAAAAATGGATGGTTTTAGACCCGGAAAAGTCCCTGTTGCTGCCGTGCTTAAAAGATATGAAAAAGAATTAAGCCAAGATGCAGAACAAAATCTTTTTAAATCTGCTGTAAATAGTGCTTTACAAGAGCTTAAAAAAGAAAAAAATGAGCTTGTGGGTGAGCCTTATTTTGAAAAATTTGAGCGTAAGGATGGAGAGCTTATCGCTGAGTTGGCACTTTCTTTTAAACCTGAGATTAAGCTTGAGGGCTATGAAAAGCTTATCCCTGAGTATCAAACTCCAAAAATAAGTAAAAAAGAAATCGATGAGAAAAAACAAGAGCTTTTAAAGCGTTTTGCTACTCCTGAAGCCATTAAAACAAAAAGAGCTTTAAAAGAAGGCGATTTTGCGAAATTTGATTTTGAAGGTTTTGTGGATGATAAAGCTTTTGAAGGGGGTAAGGCTGAGAATTACAGCTTAGAAATTGGCTCTAAACAATTTATTCCGGGCTTTGAAGAAGGTATGGTAGGAATGAAAATAGGCGAAGAAAAAGACATTAAAGTAAGCTTTCCTAAAGAATACGCAGCCACGCATTTAGCGGGTAAAGATGCGGTATTTAAGGTAAAATTGCACGAAATTAGCGAGCTTAAAATTCCAGAACTTGATGATGAAATGCTTAAAAAACTTTTACCGGGCGAAGAAAAAGCGAGTGTGGAGCTTTTAGATGAAAAATTAAAAGAGCAAATCAAAAATGAAAAACTTTTCAAACTTATAAATGATGAGTTAAAAGCTAAATTTGCGGATGCTTTGATTGAGAAATATAATTTTGACTTGCCTAAAGGCATAGTAGAGCAAGAAACGGATATGCAAATGCGTGCTGCTTTTAATACTTTTAGCGAAAAAGAAATTCAAGAGCTTAAAGCAAGTAAAGAAAAATACCAAGAAAAACGCGAGAGTTTTAAAGAAGAGGCAAGAAAGAGTGTGAAGCTTACTTTTATCATCGATGAACTTGCTAAAATGCGTAAAATCGAAGTAAATGACCAAGAACTTATCCAAGCTGTGTATTTTGAAGCGTATCGTTATGGTATGAATCCAAAGGAACATTTGCAAAATTATAAAAACCAAGGAGCCTTACCTGCTGTAAAAATGGCTTTGATTGAAGAAAAGCTTTTTAGTGATATTTTTATGCCAAAAACAGAAAAAACGAGCAAAAAAGAGAAAGAAGATAAATAATGTTTATTCCTTATGTTATTGAAAAGTCTAGTCGGGGTGAGCGAAGTTATGATATTTATTCGCGTCTTTTAAAAGATAGGATTGTTATGTTAAGTGGCGAAATTCACGATGAACTTGCCGCTTCTATTGTAGCGCAGCTTTTATTTTTGGAGGCTGAAGAGCCTACAAAGGATATTTATCTTTATATCAACTCACCCGGCGGTGTGATTACTAGTGGTTTTAGCATTTATGATACGATGAATTATATCAAGCCTGATGTTTGCACGATTTGTATAGGACAAGCTGCTTCTATGGGGGCGTTTTTACTCAGTTGTGGGACGCCAACAAAGCGTTTTGCCCTGCCTAATTCACGCATTATGATTCATCAGCCTTTAGGGGGTGCTAGGGGACAGGCAACAGATATTGAAATTCAAGCTAAAGAAATTTTAAGACTTAAAACCATACTTAATGATATTTTGGCAAAAAATACTAAGCAAAAAGTTGCAAAAATAGCCAAAGATACAGAAAGGGATTTTTTTATGTCAGCCCAAGAAGCTAAAGAATATGGGCTGATTGATAAGGTTTTGGATAAAAGTTTTAAATGATTTGAGCTTGTTTGAAGGTTTTTAATGCTTAGAAAAATTATCACTTATCCCAATCCTAGACTTTTTTTAACTTCCCAGCCTGTGAAAGAATTTGATGAAGAGCTTTTTAAGCTCCTTGATGATATGTATGAGACTATGATAGCAAGTAATGGGGTGGGTTTAGCTGCTATTCAAATCGATATTGCTTTGCGTGTTTTTCTTGTGAATATTTTAGATGAAAATAATGAGCAAAAAAAAGAAGATTTGCTAGAAGTGATTAATCCCCAAATCATTCCTTTAGATGAAGAAATGATAACTTGCACCGAGGGGTGTTTGAGTGTGCCGGATTTTTTTGAAGAAGTAAAACGGCATAACCGTATTTTGCTTAAGTATCAAGACCGCTTTGGGGAATTTAAAGAACTAGAAGCACAGGGCTTTTTAGCTGTGGCTATTCAGCACGAAAATGACCATCTTAATGGGCGTTTATTTATAGAAAAACTTTCTTTTACCAAGCGTCAAAAATTCGACAAAGAATTTAAGAAAAAAAAGAAAAATCACAAAAAAGAGCCATGAAAAAGCTAAAGTGCATAAGCTTTTATGAGAGTTTGGACCTTATAGAGGTGGAATCGACTTTCACAAGGGGTTTGCCAAATTTAAGCATAGTAGGGCTTGCAAGTGTGGCGATTAAAGAGAGTGTTGAGCGAATTAAGGCTACGCTTTTAAGTTGCGATTTTGCCTTTCCTGCTAAAAGAATTACTATCAATCTAAGCCCTTCAGGTATCCCAAAAAAAGGCTCACATTTTGATTTAGCCATAGCCTTACTCATACTTTTGCAAAATGAAGAATTAGATGATTTTTTTGTAGTGGGTGAGTTAGGGCTTGATGGGAGCATTAAAAGCACAAACGAGCTTTTTTCTTTGCTTTTATTCCTTTCTGCTAAGATTAAGAAAGCTAAAATCGTTGTTCCAAAAAGCATAGCACAAAAAGCTTCTATGATACCCAATCTTGAAGTTTATGGGCTTGAGAATTTAAACGAAGCTTTGGAATTTTTTAAGGAAAAAAATTATATTAAATTCCAATTTTCACACAATCATCCCTTATTTGCCAATCCTTTAAAAATAGAAGATGAAATTTTTTTGCAAAATACAGAATTTAAGCTTGATTTTAAAGATGTCAAAGGACAGGAAAAAGCCAAAAGAGCCTGTATGATAGCCGCACTAGGAATGCACAATATCTTGCTTGAAGGCAGTCCCGGAAGTGGCAAAAGTATGTGTGCTAAACGCCTTGTTTATGTAATGCCGCCTCAAAGTTTGAATGAAGTTTTAATGCAAAATGCTTATATGTCTTTAAATTCAAAAGATTGTGAATTTACTAAAATTCGTGCTTTTCGCCATCCCCATCATACTTCTACAAGGGCAAGTATTTTTGGTGGGGGTGCGAAAAATGCTAGGATTGGAGAAGTTGCACTTGCTAATGGAGGGGTGCTGTTTTTTGATGAGTTTCCGCATTTTAATAAACAAATTATAGAGAGTTTAAGAGAGCCTTTGGAAGATTATCAAATTCATATTTCAAGGGTGAATTCTAAAATCACTTATGAAACAAAATTTATTTTTATAGCCGCACAAAACCCTTGCCCTTGCGGGAAGTTATTTTCCAAAAATCTTTCTTGTGTTTGTGGTGAAAATGAAATTAAAAAATACAAAAGCCGTATTTCAGCTCCTATTTTAGAACGCATAGATTTATATGTGCCTATGGATGAGCTGAGTAAGGATGATAAGCCAAGCATTAGTTCTCAAAACATGAGTGAGAGAATTTTACAAGCCTTTATTTTTGCTAGAAAAAGGGGACAAAAAGAATTTAATGGAAAATTAAAAGATGAGGATTTAAGCCGTTTTTGTGTTTTAGAAAAAGAAGCTAAAGATACGCTGGATTTAGCCATTTCTCGTTATAATCTTTCCTTGCGTTCTCTTAATAAAATTTTAAAAGTTTCAAGAAGTATAGCGGATTTAGAACAAAGTTTAAACATTAATAAAACACATATTTTAGAAGCTTTAAGCTTTAGAGCAAGGATTTAAGTATGGAAAATAAAAGCATAGCTATTTTTATAGATGCAGAAAATATCCCAGCAAAATACGCTAAAAGTATTTTTGATATTGCTTTGGATTATGGAGAAATCATTATTAAACGCATTTATGGGGATTGGACTCAAAAGAATATTCAAGGCTGGAAAGAGCAAATTGCTGAGTATTCTTTAATCGCTATGCAGCAATTTAATTTTGCGGCGAATAAAAACTCTAGCGATATGTATCTAATCACAGAGATTATGAGTGTATTTTATGAAAAAAATATTGATATTTTTGTCATTGTCTCAAGCGATAGTGATTATACTTCACTCATACAAAAATTAAGAGAAAATAAAAAGCAAGTGATAGGAATGGGACTTGAAAAGTCGATAAAATCTTATGTTAATGCCTTTAGTGAATTTTTTTATTTGGACCAAGATGAGAATAAAAAAGAAGATATTCTAAGCAAGGATTATTTAAGGGCATTAATTAATATCACAGAGCAGCTCATCGATGAAAAAGGGCGTGCTGAATATGCTCAAATTCGCATGAATATGACACGCAAATATGCAGATTTTCATCCGCAAAATTATGGTTTTAAAAATTTTCGTGCCTTGATTCAAAAATTTTTACCTAAAATGAAAAAATTTGAAGAAGAAAGAGAAAAAAATATTTATTTTTTGGTGAAAAAAGACTATGAAAGCTATTACTAGTGATATAAAAATTTTAGAACAAAATGCTATTGATAAGGGTCTTGATGAGCTTATTTTGATGGAAAATGCTGGACTTCATTTGGCTAAACTCATCCAAAAAGAAGCAAAAAAAATCCGCAAGAAATTTAAAATAAAAAAAGTAAAAATACTTTTCTTACTCGGCGGTGGCAACAACGGCGCAGATGCTCTTGTGGCTTTAAGGAATTTAAAAGGTGCAAAGGCTTATAAAATAGGCTTTAAGGAAAATGAGCTTTTTAAAAAGCAAGAGCAAATTTTGCAAAATTATGCTTTTAAATTTTGCAAAAAAGAGCCCAAATTTGAAGCTTTTCACATTATCGTAGATGCTATTTTAGGAACAGGGATAAACCGCGTTTTAGATGAAAAAACAAGTTTAATGATACAAAAAATTAATCAAAGCAAGGCTTTAAAAATTGCCTGTGATATGCCTACGAATTTGGGCTTTGAGCCTTGTTTTAAGGCGGATATTACGCTTTGTATGGGAGCTTTAAAGGAAATTTTGCTTGAGGATTTTGCTAAAGATTTTGTGGGAAAGATTAAGATAGCTCCTTTGGGTATTTGCTTTAAAAAATTCCATTTTAATCCCCAAGCTTTTTTGCTTGAAGAAAAAGATTTAAGGCTTATAAAGAGAAAAATAAGTGCTAATAAGGGTGATTTTGGGCATGTTTATATAGTATCTAATGCAAGTGCGGGAACTTTAGCAGGACTTGGAGCTTTAAATTTTGGAGCAGGGCTTGTGTCTTTGGTGGCAAAAAAAAGTTTCTCGCCCCTTTTAATGCTAAAAGAAAAAATTGAAAATAATGCAAGTGCCATTGCTTTGGGTATGGGACTTGAAAATTTAGCTTTTTTAAAAGATGAAATTTTACAAAATATTCCTTTGGTTTTGGATGCAAATTGCTTTTTAAGTCCAGCCTTGCTTTGGTTTTTAAATAGAAAAGATGTGGTAATAACGCCTCATCCTAAGGAATTTGCCAGACTTTATAAAATGTGTTTTGATGAGGATTTAAGTGTGGAGCAAGTGCAGAAAAATCGTTTTTTTTATGCTAAAAAATTCTCACAAAATTATGATTGTGTTCTTGTTTTAAAAGGGGCTAATCCCATTATCATACAAAAAGAAAAATTATTTGCCCTAAATTTGGGAAATCAAGCCTTAGCCAAAGGGGGAAGCGGGGATGTTTTAAGCGGTATGATAGTAGCACTTTTAGGCTCAGGTTTTAGCGCCTTAGAAGCAGCAAAAAACGCTACTTTAGCTCACGCTCTCGTTGCAAAAAAATATAAATTAAATAAAAATAGCTTTGATGCTTTAAAACTTATAAAAGGATTAAAATGCTTGTAAAACTCGCCGTGCTTTTTAGTGGAAATGGAAGTAATTTGGAAAATATCTTAGAAAAACTTCATCAAAAAAGTATAGGGGCAAATAGCTATGAAGTGGTGCTTTGCCTTTGCAATAAAAAAGATGCTTTGGGTATAAAAAGAGCTAAAAAATACGGACTTAAGAGCGTGATTGTGGAGCATAAAAACTTTGCTACTAGGGAGGACTTTGATAGGGTTTTGGTAGAAGAAATTCAAAAAAGTGGGGCGGATTTGACTATTTTGGCAGGTTTTATGAGAATTTTAAGTCCTGTTTTTACAAAAAATATTAAGGCTATCAATCTTCATCCTTCTTTGCTTCCTTTATTTAAAGGAGCTAAGGCTATAAAAGAAAGCTATGAAAGCGATATGCAAGTAGCTGGGGTGAGTGTGCATTGGGTGAGTGAAGAATTAGATGGGGGTAAAATCATTGCCCAAAAAGCTTTTGAGAAAAAAAAGTTAAGTTTTGAAGAATTTGAAGAAAAAATTCATAGCTTAGAGCATGAAATTTTGCCCCTAAGTGTGATTGAAATTTTTTCTTAAAGCTTTAAGGTATTTGCTTTAAAACTATAAAATATCGCTTTGAAAAAGTTAAAATTTTCAAGGAGAGTTATGTTTGAATGGATATTTAGCCCTGATGCGTGGATAACCCTGCTGACCCTAAGTGCGCTTGAAATTGTGCTTGGAATTGATAATATCATTTTAATAGCCATTTTAGTTAGCAAACTCCCGCCCCAACACAGAGATAAGGGCAGAATTCTAGGGCTAGGCTTTGCAATGCTTACAAGAATTTTGCTTCTTTTATCTCTTTTTTGGGTAATGAAACTTACAGAACCTTTATTTAGTGTTTTTGGCAATGAAATTTCAGGCAGGGATTTGGTGCTTTTATTGGGTGGGCTTTTCTTGATTGTAAAGTCTATTAAGGAAATTAAAGAGCAAATTTCACAGGAGCAAGAAAGCGAGAGTCATTTTAAAGCGAGTAATAAACTTTGGATAGTTGTGGCTGAAATCGCTGTGATTGATATTGTTTTCTCGCTAGATAGCGTTATTACAGCAGTAGGCATTGCCCAAGATGTGAGTATAATGATAATTGCTGTAATGATTGCTGTGGGTGTAATGCTTTTTGCTTCCAAGCCCATAGCGGATTTTGTAGAAAAATATCCTAGCATTAAAATCTTAGCCTTAGCCTTTTTGGTTTTAATAGGCGTGGTTTTGGTGGCTGAAAGTTTTGATATTCATATCGATAAAGCCTATATTTATACGGCTATGGCTTTTGCTTTAGGGGTGCAAATTTTAAATATTTTAAATGAAAGAAAGGAAAAAAATGACTAAAGACGCCAATGGAGTAGAACTTAAAGCAGGCGATAGCGTAAGTGTGGTTAAGGATTTAAAAGTCAAGGGTTCAAACACGACTTTAAAACGAGGAACCCCTATAAAAAACATTAAACTCACTTCCAAAGAAGGCGAAATTGAAGCTAAGGTAGATAAGCTGGGTGTTATTGTTTTAAAGAGTGAATTTTTAAAGAAAATTTAGGCAAAGAATGTGCGAATCTTACTGATTTTAAGAGGGAATTATCACGCAGGGCAAGAAGAATTTATAAAAGAACATAAACTTCAAAACTACACTCTTGATTTAAATGCTTTGCGTCTTTTATCAGGAAGTGTTAGAGGTATAGTTAGTGAATATAAAATTTTAAATCTTAAAAATGATGAAGATTTGAGTAAAATCTTACTTAAGCTTTTGCAAATGCGTATGCAAAAGGGCGAATTTTGTGTTATCAATGCTTATAATGAAACGCTTAAAATTTATAAAGACTTAGCCAAACAATACCGCTATAAAATGTATGTTATCCCTTTTAATAGCTCTTTAAAAGAGTGTCAAGAAAAAAATCTTTTAGAAGCTAAGAAAAAGGGTTATATCATCCCCTATGTCCTTTTGGAAAAAACACAGAATTTGCTTCAAAAAAATCCAAAAAAATACTCTATTTTGGAACCAAAAGACTGGAAACAATGTCTTTATCAAATTCCAAATTTAAGTCAATATAAAAAAATCCATCATATAGGGGACTTACAAGGTTGTTATAGTGTGCTAAGAGCCTATATTAAAACTATTAAAGAAGATGAATTTTATATATTTTTAGGCGATTATATCGATAGGGGTATAGAAAATGGCAAAGTGATTAAATTTCTTTTAAAAATTTGCGAAAAAGAAAATGTATGCCTACTGGAAGGAAACCACGAAAGACATTTTATAAAATGGGCAAATGGAGAGTTGGCTAGTTCTAAAGAATTCAATGAAAATACCTTAAAGGATTTTAGAAAAGAAAAGCTTACTCCAAGAGATGCTAGAAAGCTTTATCCCTATTTTAAAGAATGTTTATACTATAAATTTCAAAATAAATTCGTATTTTGTTCTCATGGCGGGGTGAATTTCATACCCTCTAAGAGCGAGAAAATTAGCTTCATTCCAAGTTATGATTTTATCTATGGGGTAGGCGGTTATGAAGATAGTCAAAAAGTTGCGAATCAATTTTGTGATTCTACTCCAAATAATCTTTATCAAATTTTTGGACATAGAAATAAAGAAAAACTTCCTATGCAAATAGCAAAAAGAGTGTTTTTGTGTGAGGGTAAGGTCGATGCGGGTGGGCATTTACGCATCGTTACACTAGATAAAAAGGGCTTTGAATGTATAGAGCTTAAAAATCAAATTTATAAAAAGAAATAAGTTTATTATTCTTCATCCTTGTTGGTTTTTTTAACGACCTTCACTCTTTCTATGGAATTTCCATCCATTTTTTTAACTTCATAATAACAAAGCTCATCTTCAATCCTATCTCCTACCACAGGCAAACGCCCTAAAAGATTAAATACATAGCCCCCTATGGTAACTTGCTCTAAATTCTCATCATAGCTTATTAACAAAAGCTCCTCAACCTTCTCAATATCACAACGCCCTTGAAATTCATAGATATTATCAGCTAGTTTTTTGTAACTATCTTCTTCATGCTCGCCCTTAATCTCGCCTATAATTTCTTCCATAATATCTTCCATGGTTAAAATTCCAGCCGTTCCTCCGTATTCATCCACGACTAAGGCTGTGTGCGAACGCTCTTTATTCATCCTAACAAGCACTTTTGAAATGCTGATATTTTCAGGAACTAAGATTAAAGGCTTGACAAAGGCATCTAAATTTTGACTTTTGCCATTTAATTCATTTTGCACTATATCGCGTATGTGAATCATCCCCAAAATCGTATCTTTAGAACCATCGATATAAGGAAAACGCGTATGTTTATGCTCACAAATCATTTGCATATTTTCTTTATAGCTTTTTTGTTTGTTAAGACAAATCATATCCTTTCTAGGTGTCATCACTTCTTTAGCGACCGTATCGCTAAAATCAACAGCATTGCGAATAATTTCGGTTTCAAATTCATCTAAAACCCCACCCTTTTGGCTCTCACTAGCGATGATTTTAATCTCTTCTTCACTATGGGTTAGCTCACTTTCTTTAGCAGGTTTTATACCAAAAAGCTTTAAGGTAAGGGCAGCCAGAAAATCAAAAATTTTAATACAAGGTAAAAAGAGTATCCAAAACCAGTGCAAGGGTCTAGCCACCCAAAGCACTGCCTTGTCTGCAAGTGCAATAGCTATGCTTTTTGGCACAAGCTCTCCTAAAACCACATGCAAAAGAGTGATAAGACTAAAAGCAATGACAAAGGCTAGGGTATGGATAAGCACGGGATTAAAGCCTAAATTTAAAAGAGGAGTAGTAAGCATTTTCGCAATGGCTGGCTCACCTATCCAACCTAAAGCCAAAGAACTTAGAGTAATGCCAAGCTGACAAGCACTAAGATAAGTATCCAGCCTTGAAGTAACTTCCAAAGCCTTCTTAGCACCCGCTTTTTTTTCTTTTACCAGCTCTTCAAGCTTAGAGCGGCGAACCTTAACAATGCTAAATTCAGATAAAACAAAAAAGCCATTTAAAAACACTAAAGCTAGTGCAACAAAAACCATAAGTAGAGAATAACCTGCATCAAAAGATACTGCGGAAGTTTGGTTTAAATCCAAAACCTGACTGGGGTCCAATGAAACTCCTTAAAAATAAAATATTAGCCTTATTATACACAATTAAAAGTAAAATTCTAGCTTAAAAATTTCTAGGCTAAGACTTATAAGCTATATTTTTTTCAAATTCTTTTAAACGCTTATATATGCTTCTAAGTTGAGTGATGGTTGTCCAATTTGTGATAAAAACGCTAAAAGAACTTCTTACTTGGTCAAAAGCGTTATTAATTTGCATAACAATACCTAATCCTATGGCTCCTGCAAAAAGTCCCGGAGCCATAATCAAAAAAGGAACGATGACTATCATTTGTTCAAATAAAATGAGCCAAATATTAAAATAGCCATAGTGCAAAAATAGGCGTTTGTAATTAAATTTAAGCCCCGTAAAAAGTTCTAACATAGTTTCGTTTTTAGCATAATTTTTGCGGTTATCTTCAGCATAGACTAGTTCTTTTCTAAAAGCAGCTTCGGCTTTTTGGTTATTGTATTCAAGTCCGGGGAGTTTAATGCCTACAAACCACGATATTATCAAGCCCCCTAAAGAAATTAAAAGCGCTACATAAACAAGCAAACCATCGATATTTTTTAAAAAATAAAAAGAAGAATTTTCAGTTAAATTCGCAAATAAAGCCTTGCTTACAAGCTCACTTAAGGTCCATAAAATCGGTATGAATGCCACTAGAGTCATCAAAGCTTTTATAAAACTAAGTCCTAAACTTTCTACAATTTTGGAAAAATTATAAGCATCTTCTTGAATTCTTTGCGAACTTCCTTCTATATTATCATCTTTATTTTTCCAAAATTTCAAGTAAGCAAAGGTCATAGCTTCACGCCATTTAAAGGCGTAAATACTGGCAAAATAGATATTTATAGTGGCAATGATAACATAGGGGATGGCAAGGGCTAAAAAAACTAAAATGAGAGAGTAAAAATCACTTGAGTTATAGCTCGGCTTTTCAATCATAGCTCTAGAATGAAAAAAATACTCTAATAAATTTTGATAATAATATAAAGCGCCCTTATTGAGAAAATTAGCCTTATCAAAATTCTGCTTGGCTTTTTGATTGGCTTCTTGGATTAAACTTGTATTGTTTTTTAAGCTTATTTCTGGTTTTTGTGTGGAATTTTCAAGTTGTGGTTTTTGTAAAACATTGTAAAAATCACTATACCATGAATTTATAGCCACATTAAGACTGGTTTGCACATATAAAAAAAATAAAAGCAAAAAAAGCCCCAAATACGCCCATAAAGCCCATTTTTTACTTGCAAAAAATGAAGAAAACATAAATAACCTACCTTTTCTAAAAGGCAAATTCTATTAAAATTTATTTAATCAAGGGTTTATTAAAAGCATAGACTAATTTAATATCAATAAGATTGCCTATTTTATCATCTTAAGAGTGTATAAAAATAAATCATTACATCGTATTTACTTTTTAATATTAATATCTCTTATCAAAAATATTTGAAAAAGGATTTTTATGAAAAAAATAGTTTTATTCTTGCTATGTGTTGGATTTGCTTTTGCTTGCCCTGAACACTCTCATACAAATTTTAAAGATTTTAATAAAACAGAACATAGTTCTCATTAAAAAGATAAAATAAATTTTCTTATTTTGCCAAATGCTAGGTCAAGAGTCTATTTAAAAGACGCTATGATGTTGATTTTGCATTAATTAAGTAAGGAAGAACTTTGAAGCTTTTTGTGGAACTCAATTTAAAATATAAAAATGTGAAATTTTTGCCCTTAAATTAAATTGTAGTTTATAAAGAAAAAATAAATTTTGATATTATCAATTTTTAGCTAAAATTGCGAAAAAATTTTTTAAGGACAAATTTCATGAAAAATCTTTTAATCATAGGTGCAGGCGGGGTTTCTCAGGTGGCTACTATCAAGGCTGCGATGAATAGTGATACTTTTAGCAAAATCACTTTAGCCAGTAGAACCAAAAGCAAATGCGATAAAATCGCTACTCTCATTAAAGAACGCTTGGGCGTGGAAATTCACACAGCACAAATTGATGCTGATGATAGCGAGGCTGTTGTGAAACTCATCAAAGAAAGCGGGGCTGAAATTTTGCTTAATCTTGCCTTGCCTTATCAGGATTTAAGCTTGATGGATGCTTGTATTAAGGCTAAAATTCACTATATCGATACGGCAAATTATGAGCATCCTGATTTGGCTAAATTTGAGTATAAGGAGCAGTGGGCAAGAGATGAGAATTTTAAAAAGGCAGGGATTTTAGGGCTTTTAGGTAGCGGCTTTGACCCGGGGGTTACTAATGTTTTTTGTGCTTATGCACAGCAAAATTTATTTGATGAAATCCACTATATTGATATATTAGATTGCAATGCAGGAGACCACGGATACGCTTTTGCGACCAATTTTAACCCTGAGATAAATTTACGCGAGGTTTCAGCTAAGGGGCGTTACTTCGAAAAGGGCAAATGGATACAGACGCAGCCTATGGAGATAAAAATGGAGTGGGATTATCCTGAAGTGGGGGTGAAGGATAGCTATTTGCTTTATCACGAAGAACTTGAAAGTTTGGTAAAAAATATCCCTAGCTTGAAGCGAATTCGCTTTTTTATGACCTTTTCTCAAAGCTATCTTACCCATATGAAATGCCTTGAAAATGTAGGAATGCTAGGTATTAAACCCGTGCTGCATAAGGGTGTATCCATAGTGCCTATGGAATTTCTTAAGACCTTGTTGCCAGACCCTGCGAGTTTAGGCGAACGCACTAAGGGTTATACTAATATAGGTTGTGTGATTCGTGGGCTTAAAGATGGCAAAGATAAACAAGTTTATATTTATAATGTTTGCAATCACGAAGAATGCTATAAAGAAACCCTTTCACAAGCTGTAAGCTATACTACAGGAGTGCCTGCTATGATAGGGGCTAAATTAATTGCTAAAGGAATTTGGCAAGGAAAGGGTGTGTTTAATATGGAAGAATTTGACGCTAAACCTTTTATGGAAGAGTTAAATTCTCAAGGACTTCCTTGGAAGATTATGGAAATGACACCAAATTTAGGGGAGTAAGTGCCTAAGCACTTACTTTTGTCCTATGTAGATAAAATGCTCCACGCTGCCTTCAAAATTATACAGATTCATCAGCTCATAATCTCCCCAAAATAAAGGCTTAAAAGGTTTGAAATCTTCTTTTAATTCTTCTATATTCTTAGTAAAGCGTATGTATGAAGAACCACTTAGCCTACCGCTTGGACATCCTCTTACCTCACGCAGTCCATTTTCCATAAGCTTACCCCTTTCATACGCACTATAACCCTTATCGCTCATCATAGTCGCAAAGATAATAGCACCCTCATTGCAAAGCTCGTAAAATTCTTGTATGGCTTCTTTAAAGGCTTGTTTTGTAAGATAATACAAGCTTTGATTTGCAAGGATAAAATCCATTTTTGTATTAAAAAGTTCTTTAAAGCTAGAATTAGGAGTGATGATGTGAAAATTTTTAGAATTAAGCAGTGTGTCTTTTTGCCAAATTTGCCTTAGGCTAGGAACTATATCAATACCAAAAGGCTCAATGCCCCCCCCCCCCGTAAGTGCCATTTTCAGTAGAACCGCTACTCGTTATAGCTTTAAAATACCTAGAATGCACCCCATTGCCACAACCAAAATCAAGTAAATTTCCACTTGTTTTCTTAAGCTTAAATTTTAAGATTCGCTCATAAAATCTTATGATATGTCCGTCAGGATAGTGCAGTCCGTAGCCTTCTTTTTCGTATTTTTGAGTGTAAGCAGATAAAGAATTATCCATTTTTGCTCCTTTGTGTAAATTTAGGCTCTTGCCTACGCCATTCTAACACAAAAGAGCTTATAAAGTTATTTTACAGGATGAAGCTCATTGGCATAGAAGCTAACTGAGTTTATACCTTCTTTTAAAGCCCACTCATAAGCTTTTGCGACAAAGTCCCAGTTAATGTGAGCATAAAATTTCTCTAAATAAGCAGGGCGGGCATTACGGTGATCTACATAATAAGCGTGCTCCCACACATCCACAACTAGCAAGGGAATCTTATCTTCGGTAATTGGCGTAGCCGCACCTGTGGTGCCTACGAATTCTAGTTTTTGATTTTGAGTATTATACACAAGCCAAAACCAGCCCGAGCCAAAAACCCCTGTGGCACCTTTGATAAATTCAGCCTTAAAATTATCCAAACTTCCAAAAGCACTCTCTAAAGCACTTTTAAGCTCACCTCCTAACTCACAGCCTTTAGGACTAAGGCAATCAAAATAAAAATCGTGATTATAAACTTGAGCGGCGTTATTAAACATTCCCCCGCTTGAAGCTTTGATAATGCTTACAAGGTCTTTGTTGGCAAATTCAGTATCTTTGATAAGATTGTTTAAATTTGTAACATAGGTGTTGTGGTGTTTTCCGTGATGATATTCAAAGGTCTCAGCACTTAAAAAATCGCCAAAAGCTTGGGTATCGTAAGGTAATTTTCTTAACTCAAACATTGTTTTCTCCTTTTGAAATTTAATATCTCAAATCTTAGCATAAATAAGATTAAAAAGAGTAAAAATATCTCAAAAGCTTCTATTCAAAACCATCTTCTTGCTTGATTGAACTCGTAAAGTTGCTTTAAAATATATTTAAGATTAATTTAAGTTTTTCATAAAAAAATCATATTTTTCGAAATATTTTTACAAAAAATATCTATTTGTTGATTTTTAATAATTACAATTGATTTGCAACCGAAATTATTCATAAGGAGGAAAATATGAAAAAAGTTGTATTAATCTCAGCATTACTAGGTGCTTTCGTGGCTAATGTTTTCGCTGCTAATATGTCAAGCGATGCAAACCAAACACATCCAAAAGCTCACCACTCAAAAACTAAAGCTGATAAAAAACATGAGAGCAAAACTCATAAAAAAGCAAAAGAGCAAACATCAGCTCAATAATGCCTAGCCTTGATATAAGTCTTTTGATAGACTTATATCAAAAGCCATCTGTATTCTACAAAATAAATTATTAATATTTATTAAATTTTTTATATAAAAATTATCACTTGTAATGTAATTGCAAAATTAAAACACGGTGAAAAATAGATATTTCATATGAGTTTTATAGAATCCTTTAATACTAAAAAGACTTTCAAAAAGCAGATATTAAACTCTATTTTTTCCTTCTTCATTCCATTCCAAAATGGAACAGATTTTGCTTATTAATTTATTGTCAGGGATAATGTTTGTTTTCGTCATTGCGAGACTTGACCTTCCGTCATTGTGAGTGAAACGAAGCAATCTAAGATTAAAGGAAAAAATATGAGTATCTTTAGTATCAATGATAATTCAAACTATACTTCCATACTTTCACAAAGTAAAGCTAATAAAGAAAGTAAAGAAAATTCTAAAATAAGTTTTGCTAATGCTTTTTTAAAACAAAATGCTAGTAAATTAAATGAAATTCAAAATGCAAATTCACAAACTCTAGCAAGAAGTGAAGTATTAAATTCTACTAATATATCAAATACTAGTAATACTAATCTTAGTATTAATAATACTACTAAAACAACTTCCCCTAATTATAATATATCCAGTGAATTTAAAAACTCTATTTATACTTTAAAATACAAACAAGCTGATATAAGTAATACTTCTACTAATACAGCCTATGGTTATAGTGTAGATAAAGATGGCTATATGGGAAGTGATTTTAACAAAGCTGCAGGATTGCCTGAAGATTTTAAGATACATAAATCTACTTTAGATGAGATAGAGAGAAAGGCTGAAAATAACTCTTATACTTCAGATATAAAAAAATATTTAGGTGTAGATAAATATTATACAAACATAGATATGGCTGAAACCATAAAACAATACTATAATCAATTCAATCAAATCATCAATCATACTTTTAATGATACTAATAAAACAAGTTTCACTGAAGCGGATATAAATTCTATGCCTAAGGGAATAAGTGAGTTATCATCCGATAAAACTATAGGTATTATGCCAAAAAATTATGATAAGTTAGCAATAACAAACTATTATAATACACAAGAGCAGTATAATGAAGCAGAACAATTAGGAATGTTTGGGCATATTAATATAGGCTTACAACCATTAAATTTCACTCCGCAAAGTATGCAAACTCAAAATTTAGATAAAGACACTGCAATAGATACTTTTAATCCTGATATGTCAGTTTATCCACAAAATGAAGATGGAAGCTACTCTAAAGAAGCTTTGTTTATGAGTTTTTTAAAATCAACGGGTGTATCGCCAAGAGAAGGTAGTGCAACATTAAATCCTACAGCTAAGTCTTATGCTGAAGCTATGACCAAAGAAAGTTTTGATGGCTCTTTAGCTTCTTTAGATGACATTATGACAGGCAAAGTTGATTTTGCAAGTTTGTTAAAAGGCTATGCACAAGAGGGTTGGCTTGATGCAGATATATATGCAATGGAAAAAGGAGTTAAATGGCAAAATACAAGTATAGGTTATGGTGGAGCTTGGTTTGATAGAGAATTTAACAATGCTAAAGCTAATGGCTGGAAAGCAAGTAGTGAAAGTATAAATTCTTATGCTGATTCTATAATGGATAGACTTAATAATCTTATAGGACAAACTAGGGTTTAAGTTAGAAATTGTTTTAGCTTGGTTAATAATAGTTCTAATTTTACTTGCTAAGCTGGGAGCAATTTATGCCAATTTGTTTTAGAAGAGTGGTGACCCATACGAGACTCGAACTCGTGTTACCGCCGTGAAAGGGCGATGTCCTAACCGCTAGACGAATGGGCCACTTCTAAGGAGTAAAAAATAAAAATGAAATTGAATTATATATCTTTCTTTCTTAAAACTTAATTAAATATATCAAAATTATGTGATTTTTATATTTACTTGGCTATAATTTCATCTTCGATTTTTTTGTAAAATTTAGGAGTTTATTTATGGATTTTTATAGTCTTATTTTTTTATCCTGTGCTTTGGGAATGGACGCTTTTGCTGTGTCTTTATGTAAAGGTTTTAGCGTTAAAAAACTACATTTAAAACATTATTTTATTGTTGGAATTTATTTTGGTGGATTTCAAGCTTTGATGCCAACTATTGGTTATTTTATAGGTATAGCTTTTGCATCTTTTATAGCAAGTATCGATCATTGGATAGCCTTTGCTTTGCTTTCTTTAATAGGATTAAAAATGATTAAAGAATCCTTTGGAGATGAAAATTGCGACACTAACGCCAATCAATTTGGCTTTAAAACTATGTCAGCCCTAGCCCTAGCCACTAGCATAGACGCCCTAGCTGTGGGGATAAGCTTTGCTTTTTTAAAGGTCAATTTATTCTTAGCGGTATTTTTAATAGGTCTTATCACTTTTATCTTATGTATGCTTGCCCTAAAAATAGGCAATCAATTTGGAATTCATCTTAAAAATAAAGCCGAGCTTTTAGGGGGAGTGGTTTTAATCATCTTAGGGGTAAAAATTCTCATAGAGCATTTGTTTTTTGGCTAAATTTCGTTTTTAAAATTTCTACTGCTTTATCAAATTCCAATGCTTTGCTTTGAAATTTTTTATTGAAAGTTCTTTGTCTTTTGGCAAGTTGCGTAGTATGTATTGTGATTAAATTTTCAAGCTCATCAAAAGAAATTTTACCTTCTAAATATTCTTTACATTCTTTTAAACCTATGGAATTTAAGGCTTTCAGTTTATTATCAAAGCGTGAAAAAAGCTCTTTAGCTTCTTCTAAAAGTCCCTTATCAAGCATTTCTTTTGTTCTAGCTTGAATGCGTTTTTTTAAAAGTTCTTTATCCCATACAAGCTCATAAATTTCCACATTCTTAAGCACCCCGCTTTTTTGGGTTCTTTTTAAAAATTCGCTAGGAATTTCTCCTGTTTGCTCATAAATACTCAACCATTTTTTTAGCCTATAAGTATCATTTTTTTCGATTTTTTGATGAGGGTCAAGCTCCTTTAAAAGCTTATAAATTGCATCATTACTCAAAGAACTTTTTGTTTGCAAGACCTTAGAGCTTAAACCCTCTATCATAGTTTTTAAGTAAAACCCACTTCCACCCACTATAATTAAAGGCAAATTTTTATTTTTTGCAAATTCTTTTGCTTTTTGATATTCTTTTATAAACAACCCGACATTAAAATGCTCTTTTACGCTTAATAAATTCACACCAAAATAATCTAAACTCCCAAGCTCTTCTTTGGAAGGCTTGGCACTGGCTATATTAATTTCTTTATAAACACAAAGACTATCAAGGCTTAAAATAACAGCTTCAAATTCTCTTGCTAAAATACCTGCTATGTGTGTTTTTCCACTCGCTGTTGTTCCTATAAGTGCTATTTCAAAAAACATTTTGGCTATTTATCCTAAAATTTATGAAAATTTTAGTAAAATCATAGCAAAAAATATTTTAAAGTAGAAAAATGAACACAGTTTGGGTAAAATTTAAAGAACTTTTAGAACTTGTAGTATTTAAGCATTCTATTTTTGCTTTACCTTTTTTATTTTCCTCTATGATAGTTGCTTCAAAGCTTGTTAATGATAGTGCTTGGTTTGGTTTTAAGGCTTTAATTTTAGGACTTATTTGTGCTGTGAGTGCTAGAAATTTCGCTATGGCTACAAATCGCTTGATGGATGAAGATATAGATAAGGATAATCCTCGCTGTGCAAATCGCCCCAATGTCAGTGGGAAAATAGGACGCAAAAGCGTTTGGATTTTTATTATCATCAATGCTCTTATTTTTGTAGTAAGTTCTTATTTTATCAATGCCTTAGCCTTTTATTTGTCTTTTCCTGTGCTTTTTGTTTTGGCTATTTACTCTGCTTTTAAACGCTTTAGCTCTTTAGCGCATTTGGTTTTAGGATTTTGTTTAGGACTTGCACCTATTGCAGGGAGTGTTATTATTATGGGTGAAATTCATCTTTATAGTGTGCTTTTATGCTTAGGCGTAACTTTTTGGACAGCGGGATTTGATTTGCTTTATTCTTTACAAGATATGGATTATGATAAAAAAGTAGGGCTTCATTCCATTCCTGCTAAATTTGGCTCTAAGGCTACTTTATTTATCTCGGCTTTTTGTCATATTTTAGCGGTATTATTTTGGCTCATTTTTGTATGGGAAGTTTGGGGCGTGGCACTGGGAAAAATAGCACTCATAGGTGTCATTATAAGCGGTATTATTTTAGCCTTTGAGCATAAAATCGTTCGCAAAGATTTTACTCATATTGATAGGGCATTTTTTACTTTAAATGGTTATTTAAGTGTTTTATTTTTTATCTTTATTTGGATTGATTTGCTATGGAATTAACACTTTTTAAAGCAGGATTTGAAGCACATTTAGAGTGCTGTGAAATAGAAAATAATCCTTTTCTTGGGGAGTATCTAAGACTTGGAGCTATTTCTCAAATTTTAAAATGGAAAAAACTTGCCTTACACATAGACTTTGATGAAGGTGAAAAGATTATTTTCGATTTGCTTTTAAGCTTGAAAGAAGATATTTTAAGACTTGAGAATTCTTTGGATAAAAACAAAGAACTTTTACCCCTTAAACAAAAAACAGTGGTAGAGTCTTTAAATTTTGAACACTTAAAATTCTTGGATAAAATTTTAGAAAAAGATAAGGAATATTATTTGAGATTTGATTTAAACAATCAAAAAATAGCTATTTTCATTAAAGCCAAAAGTGAAACTTTAGCTGAGATTGTTAAAATTAAGCCCGAAGATAAAATGGCTTTTGATGCTTTTGTTGTCGAAATTCAAAGAGCTATGATAAGAAATAAGAAAGGTTAAAGATGAGTGATGATGTGCTTTATTTGGTTTTTATAATCGTTCTTTTGCTTGCAATGTTAGCTTATATGAATATCAAAGAAAGAGAAAACAACGCAAAACTAGCAAAACTTCAAGGAGTGATAGAGGATATTACTAAAGAGCTTCATTATTTTCGCAAAGAATTAGGCGTTAAAGATGAAAATGTTGAAGATGAAGACTATAAAATCACTCTTTTAAAAGAAGAGCTTAAAATAGAGCTTGATAAACAAATCAGCTTAAAAATTACTCCTGTGCTAAGGACGCTTAAAACTATGGAGCATATCATAGAAGATTTTCAAAATGAACAGCAAAATCGTCTTTTGAATTTAGAGCAAAAAGCCCAAAGTATGACCAAGCTTATGCCAAATTACGATACAGAAGAGCAAAAAATAGAAAATCTTTTCAAAGAAGGCAAAAGCATAGAACAAATAGCCAAAGATTTACGCATAGGCACAGGGAATGTGGAGCTGGTTTTGAAATTTAAAAAGCTAATCAAATAGGACGAAAAATGCTTATAGACCAATTTGGTAGAAAGATAAATTATCTTAGAATTTCGGTTACGCAAAGGTGTAATTTCCGCTGCCTTTATTGTATGCCAAAAATTCCTTTTGATTATCAGCCTAAGGAAAATTTATTAAGCTTTGAAGAGCTTTTTTTATTTGTCAAAGCAGCCATAGACGAAGGAATTGAAAAAATCCGCATTACGGGCGGAGAGCCCTTATTGCGAAGAGATTTAAGTGTCTTTATAAAAATGATAAGTAGCTATAAAAGCGATATAGACCTTGCCATAACTACCAATGGCTTTTTGCTTAAGGACTTTGCTAAGGAGCTTAAAAACGCAGGACTTAAAAGACTTAATGTTTCACTGGATACTTTAGATAGTAAAAAAGCAAAAATTCTAGCACAAAAAGATGTATTAGCTAGTGTTTTAGCAGGAATTGATGAAGCTTTGAAAGTGGGTTTAAGGGTTAAGCTTAATTGCGTTGCACTCAAAAATTTAAACGAAAATGAGCTTATAACTCTTTTAGAATTTGCAAAATCAAAAAATACTCAAATTCGCTTTATAGAATTTATGGAAAATACTCACGCTTATGGTAAATTGCAGGGCTTGAAAAGAGATGAGCTTATACAGATTTTAAGTCAAAAATACAAAATTGAGCTTATTAAAAAAGATGAAAAAGCCCCTGTGAGCATTTATAGGGCAGATGATTATGAATTTGGCATTATAGACCCACATAGCCATGAATTTTGCGATTCTTGCAACCGTATACGATTAAGTGCTGAAGGTTTGCTTATACCTTGTCTTTATTTTGATGAAGCTTTAAGCATAAAAGAAGCAGTGAAAAAAGGCGATATTAAAGCTGCTGTGGAAATTTTACAAGAAGTTTTAAGAAATAAGCCTGAAAAAAACAAATGGAGCGTTGTGGATAATGAAACTTCAGTGCGTGCTTTTTACCAAACTGGAGGCTGAATTTGGAGCTTGTTGAGAGTTTTTTAAGCCTACAAGGAGAAGGAAAATACAGCGGAAAATTAGCCGTTTTTATGCGTTTTGCCGGTTGTAATTTTAATTGCTGGGGCTTTGGGGTGCGAAGCCTAAAGGGGGATAAAATTCTTACAGGTTGCGATACCCTAAGGGCAGTTTTTACAAAGGATTTTAAGGAAAGTTATGAGAGCTTAGACGCTGAGGGTCTTTTTCAAAGAGTGGTAAAATTAAAACAAAATTTTAATCCCATAGTAGTTATCACAGGTGGAGAACCCTTAATCCATCAAAATAACCCTGAATTTATAGGCTTTATTCAAAGTTTGCTTAAGAATAATTTTGAAATACATTTTGAAAGCAATGGGAGTATAGAAGTGGATTTTGAAAAATATCCTTTTTACAAAGAATGTATTTTTGCTTTAAGTGTCAAGCTTGAAAATAGTGGTGTAAGCAGGGAAAAACGCCTTAATTTCAAGGCTTTAAAAGCATTTAAAAAATATGCAAAAGATAGTTTTTATAAATTTGTTTTAGATTTTAAAACGCTAGATAGTTCATTTTTGGAGATTAAAGAAATCTTAAAAGAAGCTCCCAATGAAATTTTTTGTATGCCTATGGGTGAAAATGAGCAAAATCTTAAAAAAAATGCACGAAAAATTGCTGAATTTTGTATTAAGAATGGTTATAATTATGCAGATAGAATTCACATTCGTCTTTGGAATGATAAAGAGGGTGTATGATTATAAGAAAATTATTTGAATTTGAAAACGCACATATTGTTAGATTTTGTTCGTCTAAGCGTTGTAAAAGTAGTATTCACGGGCATTCTTATAAGGTTGAGGTTTTGCTAGAAAGTGCGTATTTGGATAATGCGGGTATGGTTTATGATTTTGGTCTTTTAAAAACTCATGTGCGTCAAATCATTGATAGTTTTGACCATGCTATCACTCTTTTTGATAAAGATGATAAGGCTTATTTAAGCCAGATGAAACAATATTCCCAGCGTTGGGTTTGCCTACCTGTTAATGTGAGTGCGGAAAATTTTTGTCGTGTATTTTTTGTTCTTATTGATACTTTATTAAAACAAACGAAAATGGTAAATGGCGAACAAGGGGTTCATTTACAAAGTATTATTGTTCATGAAACAAGAACGGGTTATGCACAAGGATTTAAAGAAGATGCTTATAGTCCTAATATGCCAAAAATTGCCCTTGAAGATATAGAATTTTCAGACGCAATTAGGGCTGAATGGAATGATGTGAATTTTTATGAGAAACTTAAATGTGGAGAAATGTTTATGAATCCTAAGGAGCTTTAATGCTAAAAATTAAAATTTTATTTATTTTAAGTGTTTTTTTATCTGTTTTTGTAGCTTGTTCTAATGATGAAAAAAATGTTTCTAAAGCTCAAAATACAGAACAAGAAATGGTTCAAATAGAACAAAATGATGAAAAAACAGAATTGAGCGATTCTAATTTACCCTTGCCCGTTGATGATGAAGCACAAAATTTAAACGAGGAACACGATACCAACCCCAGTGTTATTAGCTCTTTATATAAACAAAAATGCGCCACTTGCCACGGAGAAAAAGGGGAATTAAAACCTAAAAACACCCTAGCCATAAAAAGCCTTGATAAACCAATTTTTATCCAAAAAATCAAAGCACTAAAAGATAAAAATCATAGCTTTTTAAGCGAAGAGCAAATTCAAAATTTAGCTGATTTTATCAATAAAGGAAAATAATGGAGCAAAGTTTTGAATTCTTTTTAGCCTTACATCTTTATAGCCTTTATGCGAGCGGTTTTTTAATGCTTTTTTATCTTATACTTACGCAAGGAAATTTTAAAACTGAATTTATTTTTATCCGTAGAATTCGGCTTTTTTTGCCTATTTATTATTTATTTTTAACTTTGATTATCTTCACGGGTAGTTTATTATTAGCCCTAAAACAATTTCAAATGAATTTAAGCATTTGGATAATGATTTTTTCTTGGATTTTAATTTTTGCTTTAGCTATTTTTCATTTTATTTGTTTTAAAAAAGCAAGAAGATTTAGAAGATATGCAACTTTTAGGTGGCTTAGTTTTGTGATTTTGCCTTTTGAAATTTTTTTATTATTTTTACCTTTTTTAATGGAAAAATTTTTATAAAATGCAATTTTTATACCATCAACAAGCCGCAGATGAGCTTATAGAGCTTGATGGCGAGAGTTTTAATCACCTAAAAGCCAGAAGGGTGAAAGAAAATACAAAAATCAATCTTAGAAATTTAAAAGATGATTTTCTTTATAGTTATCTCATTACAAAATTAGAAAGAAAATCTTGTGTTTTAAAATTACAAGATAAAAAACCACACAAACTAAGGCAAAGCGAACTCAATCTAGCCTTAGCTATCATAGATATTAAAATCCTAGAAAAAACCCTGCCTTTCTTAAACGAGCTTGGGGTCAAAAAACTGCACTTGGTTTTTGCGGATTTTTCGCAAGGAAATTTAAAAATCGATGTTCAAAGATTGGAAAAAATCCTTATTTCTTCCTGTGAGCAATGTGGCAGAAATACCAAAATGGAATTAATCCTTCATCAAAGCACTAAGGAATTTCATCAAAAATTTCCCAATGCAATTTTGGTTGATTTTCAAGGGGAGCAAAAAGATGATTTTAGTGAAGAAAATTTGTATTTTATAGGTGCTGAAGGGGGATTTAGTGAAAATGAAAGATTATTATTTAAGCAAAAAATCTCTTTAAAAAATTCTAACATTCTAAAAAGTCAAACAGCTATCATAGCCATAGCGTCAAAAATTTTGCTTTAATTTTTCTTAAATTAATCTCTTTTTTATGTTAAATAATTTATAATCACGGCTTATTGTTTTAAATTTTTAAGGAAAACTAATGAAAAAAGAAATTCATCCAGAATATGTAGAATGCAAAGTAAGCTGTGCTTGTGGAAATACTTTTACAACAAAGTCAAACAAAGCAGAATTAAGAGTTGATATTTGCTCAAATTGCCATCCTTTTTTTACAGGTAGTGAAAAAATCGTAGATGCCGCAGGTCGTGTAGAGAAATTTAAGAAAAAATACGCAATGCAATAATTATGCTTTATTTTATTCCTACTCCCATAGGAAATTTAAGCGATATTTCTTTTAGAGCCTTAGAACTTTTAAAGACTTGTGAGCTTGTATTTTGCGAAGATACAAGGGTAAGCAAGTCTTTAATCTCCTTATTGAATGCAAAATTTCACGCTGATATACACATTGTTAAATTCATAGCCTTACATTCTCGTAATGAAAAAGAAGTTTTAGCAAGCATTGATTTAGCTATATTCGAAAAAAATGTGGCTTATTTAAGCGATGCGGGAATGCCCGGTATTAGCGACCCCGGAAGGGCTTTAGTAGAATTTGCCCAAAAGCATAAGCTCGCTTATGAAATTCTGCCCGGAGCCAACGCAGCCTTAGTTGCTCTTGTAAGCTCTGCTTTTTGCAAAAAGGAATTTATTTTTATGGGTTTTTTAGCCAATAAAGGCAAGGATAGGCAAAAAGACCTAGAAAAACTTCTTAATCATCCTTACCCCAGTATAGTTTATGAATCCCCAAAGCGTATTTTGTCTTTGATAGAACAAATCGCTATATATGAGCCAGAGCGTCAAATTTTTGCTATGAAAGAAATCAGTAAAAAATTTGAAAATAAATTTAAAGCCAAAGCACAAGAGCTTTTACAAATTCTAAAAACAAGTAATTTAAATGGAGAATGGGTTGTAATTATCGAGGCTAAAGAAAAAGATTTTAGCCACAACACACTTTGTGAGCAAGATATTTTAGAGCTTGATTTAGCCTTGAAAAGCAAGGCAAAATTATTAGCTAAAATGAGTGGAAAAAATCCAAAAGAACTTTATCAAAAACTGCTTTTAAGTCAAAATTAGGTAAAATTTTAAGATGATAGTTTATGGAAAGCAAATATTTTTTTACATTTTAGAACATCATAAAGCTTGTATTAATGAACTTTATTTAGCTAAAGAATGCGATAAGGCTACTTTTTCAAGGATTGCAAAATCGGGTTTTAAGATTAAAAAGCTTGATTTTAAAACCGCCCAAGCTTATGCAAAAGGTGGAAATCATCAGGGTTTTTTACTGGATATTAAAGAATATGAATTTAAGCCCTTACATACTCTTAAGGAAGGCAATTTTGTCGTTGTGCTTTGTGGGCTAAGTGATGTGGGAAATATAGGTGCTATTGCAAGGACAGCTTATGCCTTAGGCGTGAGTGGGCTTATTTTTATAGGAGAAAAACTTGCCATGCAAGGCATTATACGCAGTAGCAGCGGGGCTGTGCTTGATTTAGACTTAGCTCTTTGTTCTGATGCCTTTAGTGTTTTAAACGAACTAAGGCAGGTGGGTTTTAGGCTTTTTGCGAGTGCAAGCGAGGGTAAGGAAATTCATAAACTTAAAATACAGCAGGGCAAGAAGGCTTTGGTTTTGGGTAGTGAGGGTTTTGGTTTGACACCCAAACTCATTAAAAAATGCGATGAGTGCGTTGGCATTGCGATGAAAAATAATTTTGATAGTCTTAATGTCAGTGCCGCTTTTGCAATACTTTGTGATAGGATGATAAATGCTTAATTGGAAAAAAATAGAAGAATTAAATTTAAAAGAAGTTGCGGCAAAAACGCAAATTGAACTTAGTTTTCTTGAAGCTTTAGTAGAAAAAAATTTTGCTGTTTTGAGCCGCTTTAATGTTAAAGGTTTTGTTAAAATTTTAAGCAGAGAATATGAGCTTGATTTTAGCGATTTTAATGAAGAATATGAAGCTTATCTTAATGAAAATAATCCCACTCCACAAGCCAAATCAAAAATGATAACCCCAAAACTAGATGCCTATACTCAAAAATCATCTAATGCTTGGCTTTTTTTGATTGTTCTTATTGTTTTAGTGATTATAGGAAGTGGAATTTATTACTTTGATACGCTTAAAACTTTTTTCAAAGATGAGCAAAATGCTACTAGCGTAACGGTTATAGATATAATAGGACAAGCACAAGAAAATTTAAAATCTTTAGATGGAAATAATGTTGTTGTTATAGACAATAACAAAGCACAAGAAACAAATCAAACAGATAGTGTTTTACCAAATCAAAATATCTCATCACAAGAAAATGATCAAAATATAAGTATAGAAAATGATACAAGTGAAAATAACACAACTCTACTCAATGAAGAAAAAAGTATCCAAGCTCAAGAAGATATAAATACACCAAAAACTGACTCTTTGAAAGAAGCACATTTTAAAACTTCTACTAAAATTTGGATAGGTTTAATAGATTTAAAAAATTTTAAAAAAACAGGGCTTGTTAAAGAAAAAGATTTCAATATTTCCTTGGAAAAAGACCAGTTAATTTTAACAGGAGCGGCAGCTTTAACGCTTTTTGACCAAGAAAATAAAGAGCAAAATTTTCCAGCAGGAAATTCAAAACGCTTTTTGATTAAAGACGGAAAAATCACAAGTATTTCAGCGGCTGAATTTATCAAGCTCAACAAAGGTAAAGAATGGTAAAAAAAATTATTCTTCTTACTCTTTGGGCTAAGCTATCTTTTGCAAGCTCAAGTCTTGAATTAGCTAAAAATTTAGTCAATAATCCTAGTAAAAATTCTCAACTTGAGTTATTGTTTTCAAATAATTCTTACACGGACAGCAATGGAAATTGTGATATTGCAAAAATATCTCAAGTATTAAAAACCAATTCTTTAATTTCCCTAACCTTGCCTAATCCTCAAAGTCTAAGATTAAATTTTAAAGCTAAAGCCGATGAAGTGATGTTCTTTAAAATTTTATCTGATGTTTTAACGGATGCGGGTTATATATATTTTATCCCTACGGATTTGATTTTAAGAGAGGGAAATATTGATTATACTATACAGGTGGAGTCTCAATATATCTTAGACCCCGGAACTCTTTATAGGCTTTTAAAAGAAAATTCTGTTTATATAACTAATATTAAACGCATCGGAGCTTATGATTATGAATACGATTTAAATTTTGCTAATGCTGTATTAAAAACTAATATAAATTTAAGTTTAAATACGACTAAATCCTTAGAAAAGCCTCTTAAAGACTATGTGCTTAATTTAAAAAATGCTACCCATTTAATCATTGATGCGAATGATTTAGACAATTGGTTTCCTAAAATCTTTTTTTTAGATAAAAACCTTAATCTCATTAAGGCTGTAAAAAGTGAAAATAAAAATAATCATTTTTCAGAACTTATTCCAAATGGTGCTATATACGCTATTATAAGTGATATGTATAGTTTAGATAATATACGCAGGGGTTTAAAAATCACTCTAAAAAAATAAAAAGGATAAAAATGTTTGATGAAATCCGCTTTAATACCATAGAAAGACTTCCAAACTATGTTTTCGCAGAAGTAAATGCGATTAAAATGGCAGCAAGGCGTGCTGGAGAGGATATCATCGATTTTTCAATGGGAAATCCTGATGGTAAAACCCCGCAGCATATCATCGATAAGCTTTGTGAAAGTGCTAATAAAGATAAAACTTCAGGATATTCTACTTCTATGGGAATTTATAAGCTTCGTTTAGCGATTTGTAATTGGTATAAAAGAAAATACAATGTCAATTTAGACCCTGAAAGTGAAGTTGTAGCTACTATGGGTTCAAAAGAAGGTTTTGTCAATCTTGCAAGAGCGATTATCAATCCAGCAGATGTTGCCATAGTGCCAACCCCAGCTTATCCTATCCATACTCAAGCTTTTATTATAGCAGGGGGTAATGTAGCAAAAATGCCTTTGGTTTATAATGAAAAATTCGAACTTGATGAGAATCAATTTTTCGAAGATTTGCATAAAACTTTAAACGAAAGCATTCCACGCCCAAAATATGTTGTAGTGAATTTTCCGCATAATCCCACAACGGTAACTTGCGAGAAAAGTTTTTATGAAAGATTGATTAGTGTAGCGAAAAAAGAAAGATTTTATATTATTTCAGATATTGCTTATGCAGATTTGACTTATGATGCTTACAAAACCCCTTCTATTTTGGAGCTTGAAGGTGCAAAAGATGTAGCAGTGGAGACTTACACCCTTTCAAAATCCTACAATATGGCAGGTTGGCGTGTGGGTTTTGTCGTTGGCAATAAACGCTTAGTGAGTGCGCTTAAAAAAATAAAATCTTGGTTTGATTATGGTATGTATACGCCCATACAAGTAGCCGCTACCATAGCCTTAGATGCAGAACAAAGCTGTGTGGATGAAATTCGTGCCACTTATGAAAAAAGAAGAGATATTTTATGCGAAGCTTTTGAAAACGCAGGCTGGGTATTGGCAAAACCTAGAGCGAGTATGTTTGTTTGGGCAAAGCTTCCCCAGAGCAAAAGACAGCTTAAAAGTTTAGAATTTTCAAAGCAGCTTTTACAGCGTGCCGGGGTTGCGGTAAGTCCGGGAGTGGGATTTGGCGAAGCGGGTGATGAATATGTAAGGATTGCTTTGATTGAAAATGAAAACCGCATACGCCAAGCCGCGCGCAATATCAAAAAATATTTAAAAGAATAAATGATGAAAATAGCAATTCTTGGTTATGGTGTGGTTGGAAGTGCGGTTGCTAAATTTCTTTTAGAAAATGATAAGCTTATTCGTGCAAGGTGTGGTCAAAGTATCACACCTATAATAGCTCTTGCTAGAAGTCCTAAAAAAAATGCTTTAATTCCTATTACTCATAGTGTGGATGAAATTTTAAACGCTGATGTGGATGTTTTTGTAGAATTAATGGGTGGAGTAGATGAAGCTTTTAAAATAGTGAGTGAAATTTTAAAAAAGAAAAAGGCTGTCGTTACTGCAAATAAAGCTATGCTTGCTTATCATCGCTATGAGCTTGAAAATTTAGCCAAAAATTTAGCCTTTGGTTATGAAGCAAGCGTGGGTGGAGGCATTCCTATTATCAAGGTTTTGAAAGAAGGTTTGAGTGCTAATAATATTTTAGCTATAAAGGGCATTTTAAACGGCACGAGCAATTATATTTTAAGCTCTATGAGTGAAAAAAATATGAGTTTTAAACAGGCTTTACAAAGAGCTCAAAATTTAGGTTATGCCGAAGCTGACCCTAGCTTTGATATTGGGGGACAAGATGCGGCGCATAAGCTTCTTATTTTATCAAGCCTAGCTTATAATCTCAAAGCAAAGCCTGAGGATATTTTAATAGAAGGCATTAGTAACCTTGAGCCTGAAGATATGTATTTTGCCGATGAATTTGAGCTTACTATCAAGCTTTTGGGTATCGCTAAGGTGCGTGAAAATAAGGTGGAGTTAAGAGTGCATCCTACTATGATAGATAAAGAACAAATGCTTGCAAAAGTAAGCGGGGTGATGAATGCTATCAGTATTAAAGGGGATTTATTAGGAGAAAGTTTGTATTATGGTGCTGGAGCAGGGGGCGAGGCGACAGCGAGTGCTGTGATTTCAAATCTCATGGATATAGCTAAAAATCAATCCCATTCGCCTATGCTAGGCTTTGTCGATACTTTAGAATATAAACTTTTAGCTAGGGAAGAAATTTATACAAAATATTATTTAAGAATGAAGGTTGAAGATAAGATAGGGGTTTTATCTAAAATCACACAATTGATGAGTGAAAATAATATTTCCATCGATAGTTTTTTACAAAAACCTAAAAGGCAAGATGAAAATTACAGCACCTTATTTTTTACCACGCATTTAACTTATGAAAAGAGCATACAAACTTTGCTTGAAATTCTAAATAAGCAAGATTTTATAAAAACCAAACCCTTTATGATGCGTATAGAATAATGGGTTTAAAATCTTATCTTGATGGAATTTTAGGCGAAAATAAGGCTTGTGTTTTTTTAAAAAAGCAGGGTTTTGAAATTGTAAAAAGAAATTTCCATTCTAAATTTGGAGAGCTTGATATAATAGCTAAAAAAGATGGAATTTTACATTTTATAGAAGTGAAATTTACTCAAAATGATTACGAAGTTTCCGAGCGTCTAGATAGAAAAAAACTTGAAAAAATTTTAAAAACCATAGAATTTTATCATCTTAAAAATGGAATGTCTTGTGATTTTCAAATCGATGTGATTTGTATTCAAAATGATATGATACAATTTTTCGAAAATATCAGTTTTTAAGCTGATATTTAAAAAAATAAAATACAATTACAGACACACTAAAAAATAAGGAAAAATATGGGAAAATATATCGATTTAACAAGCGATAATTTTGCACAAGCAAAAGAAGGTGTTGCTTTGGTTGATTTTTGGGCTCCGTGGTGCGGACCTTGTAGAATGCTTGCTCCAGTGATTGATGAGTTGGCTAATGATTTTGATGGCAAAGCAAAAATTTGTAAGGTCAATACAGATGAGCAAGGCGATTTAGCAGCTCAGTTTGGCGTTCGCTCCATTCCTACAATTGTTTTTTTCAAAAATGGTCAAGTGGTGGATCAACTCGTTGGTGCTCAATCTAAACAAGCAATTAGTGATAAGCTAAACTCTTTGCTTTAAATTTTAAGGCTAGAGTTATCTAGCCTTCTCCTTAAAAATTTCAAATTTATACTAAATAATAATTTTTATTAACTACTATTAAGAATATTTTTTATATTATTAATAATAAAATTCAAAATAAAGGAAAACAATGTTAGATGTAGCAATCATAGGTGGAGGTCCTGCAGGGCTTAGTGCTGGACTTTACGCAACTAGAGGTGGCCTTAAGAATGTGGTAATGTTTGAAAAGGGAATGCCCGGTGGTCAAATCACTTCAAGTTCTGAAATAGAAAATTATCCGGGCGTGGCACAGGTTATGGATGGAATTTCTTTTATGGAACCTTGGTCTGAGCAATGTATGCGTTTTGGTTTAAAACACGAAATGGTAGGAGTGGAGCAAATTTCAAAAAACAACGATGGAAGTTTTAGCATTAAATTAGAAGGTGGCAAGACAGAATCAGCTAAAGCCGTGATAGTTTGCACGGGTTCAGCTCCAAAAAGAGCAGGTTTTAAGGGCGAGAATGAATTTTTTGGCAAAGGGGTTAGCACTTGTGCAACTTGCGATGGATTTTTTTACAAAAATAAAGAAGTAGCTGTTTTAGGCGGGGGCGATACAGCCCTAGAAGAAGCCTTATACCTAGCTAATATTTGTTCTAAGGTTTATCTTATCCACCGCAGAGATGAATTTAGAGCGGCTCCATCGACAACAGAAAAAGTAAAGAAAAATGAAAAAATAGAACTTATCACAAGTGCTAGTGTTGATGAAGTATATGGCGATAATATGGGTGTTACAGGGGTAAAGGTTAAACTAAAAGATGGAAGCATTAGGGATTTGGCTGTGCCAGCAATTTTTACCTTCGTTGGATTGAATGTAAGAAATGAAATTCTAAAACAAGACGATGGCAAGTTTTTGTGCGATATGGAAGAAGGGGGACAAGTCAGCGTTAATCTCAAAATGCAAACAAGCCTTGCAGGGCTTTTTGCCGCAGGAGACCTTAGAAAAGACGCTCCAAAACAAGTCATTTGTGCTGCAGGAGATGGAGCTGTGGCTGCACTGAGTGCTATGGCTTATATAGAAAGTTTGCATTAGGCTTTTTTGTTAAAAGCCCAAATTTGTCAAAGGGCTTTTAAAGGGCATTCCCTAAAAACTATTTTTGATAAAGATTTAAGATAAGCCAATTTGCTTATCTTAAAAAAATCAAAGAGCATTTTAGCTTCCTATCACGCCACCATCAAGCTTTCTTATCATCATCACGCTTGACCTAGGCGTTTTTCCGTTTGGGAAAGTGCTGCCTTTTAGTCCTTCTCCGGGATGTTGTATGCCTACAAACATAGCAGTGTAGTCTTCGTTAAAGGCAATGCCTGTTAATTCACAAGCAATAGGTCCTGTTAAAAAGCGTTTAATCTCGCCTGTTTTCGGATTAGCTGCTAGCATACAATTATTTCCCATACCTTCGTATTCGTCTTTATTAGAATAAGAGCCATCCGTTTGTATCCAAAGCCTTCCATCTTTATCAAAAGCCAAGCCATCAGGGGAATTAAATTTATTTTCACTAGTGATATTGTTTGAGCCTTTATTCAAGCCTTGCTGATTATCGGGATTTCCTGCAAGAAGAAAAATTTCCCAAGTAAAATCATCTTCTTTATGGGAATTTTTTGGCATCCATTTTAGAATTTGTCCATAGACATTCTTAGTTCTTGGATTTGCGGCATTGGCTTCTTTGCGGTTTTTATTGTTTGTTAGCGTAGCAAAAATTTCCCTAGAACCACTTTGTTTATGGCTTGCTATCCACTCACATCTATCCATAGGGGTTGCGCCCACTATACTTGCAGCAAGGCGGACATTGATTAAAACATCGGCTTGAGAGTTAAAACCATTTTTTTCATTTAAGCCGTTTTTGCCATATTCTAAGGCTAGCCACTTACCCTGACCCTTAAAATCCCCGACTTTGCCATTAAACTG
Source organism: Campylobacter parajejuni (assembly GCF_046764905.1). Lineage (NCBI taxonomy): Bacteria > Pseudomonadati > Campylobacterota > Epsilonproteobacteria > Campylobacterales > Campylobacteraceae > Campylobacter > Campylobacter parajejuni. The sequence continues at coordinate 1,332 of NZ_JBKORB010000008.1, read as the reverse complement.
CCCCACATATAAAGTGCCTTCATCTAAAATTTTACTTGTGTCCGAGCCTTTTTTATACTTGTGTTTGCTGACAAATTTATAGATAAATTCATCTATCTCATCATCGCCCATATAAACAATCACAGAACCATCATTCTCAACGATAATCTCCGCATTTTCGTGCTTAAAACGCCCCAAAGCCGTTCTTTTAATAGGGGTGCTTTTAGCATCAAAAGGATTAATCTCCACTATCCAGCCAAAACGATTTGCCTCGTCAATATTTTTAGCCAAATCAAATCTTTCATCAAATTTTTCCCAACCATAAGCACTGCTTTTACTAAAACCATAGCGTTTAAGCTTGTCGTTAAATTCTAAATTCGCATCCGAACTTCCAAAAAAATCATCAAAATTTTCTTCACAGGTAATATAAGTCCCCCAAGGCGTTTGTCCATTAGCGCAATTTGCAAAGGTCCCATAGACGAATTTTCCATTTTTCAAAACTTCTTTTTTAGCTGCCCCGCTTACTTCCATTTTGGTATTGGCATCGATTCTGCGGTTGTATTTAGAATCCAAAACCACAGCCCAATCATTGCCCTTTTTTTCGATTTCAAACACACTCACACCCACGCTAGCTTGCTCGTATAAAATGTCTTCTTTGCTTAAATTTTTACCCTGATGATTAAACATAATTTCAGGATTAACATACTCATTATTCACAGCTAAAATTCCCCTATCCTTTGAAAGTGGGAAAAAACTCATACCATCATCATTATCCCCAAAAACCAAATGTGCGTTTTTCACTGCATTTGCATCGATAATTTTATTTTCATCATAAGCCCTTGCTTGACTAAAAAGGGGATCGCCCCAAGAGATTAATACCTTAGCCTCATAACCCTCAGGCACTATAACCTTATCTTCAGTGCTAGCACTTACAGCCTTAAAGCCGAGTAAATTTTTGTTTTCAAGCACGGCAGCACTTAAATTTAAACCCCCAAAAAAGGCTACCATAGAACCAAGAGCTGAACCCTTTAAAAACAATCTTCTTTCCATTTGTTTTACTCCCTATTAAAATTTAATAGAAGTATAAAAATATTTGGAAACTTTTTAGAAACTTTGCAAAAAATTTAAAAGAGGAATTTAAAACGGAAGTTAAAATGGCAATTTGAAAATAGTAAGAAAATTTATATCTAGCCTTAGCTAGATATAAAGCAGTTAAAATCTTTTCTTTTTAATGTCTTCCAATATATTACTTGCTATATCACTAACTGTATTAGAAATAACAGCACTCTCATTAGCAATTTCAACATTATCCTTAGTGGTTTGGTCTATTTGAGCTACACTTTCATTGATTTG